>JAITMQ010000134.1 GCA_031277225.1 Clostridiales bacterium
GGGGATATTAAGATTGACCCTTGCGACAGATGCGCGGTTTTGATGGTGAATGTCTGCGACCCCATTCACACAAACTTGGAAGAAATTGTAATTCATGAATTGCTGCATCTCAAACTTTATGCCATGGACCAAACCATCGAAAAATACCTAAACGCAGTCTATGGCGCAGACGAAAGCTGCCCGCGGCGCGAGCTGGCCTATGGCGATTTTATGGTGCTTTTAGAATCGACTGTGCATGATTTAACCAAGAGCTTTTTGGCCTTGGGCGGCGAGGACAAAACCCTGTCTTTTGGGCGATTGCAGCGAGAAGTTGCGCAGGAATTAGGCGGTGATGAGCCATTTTAGAGATTATTGCAAAATTGCCGACGGCGGAAGAATTAAAGGCAGAATTTCGGCCTTCTGCCTCGACCGTGGAGATTAAGGCCGCGCGGGATGCCGAAATTCGGCGGATTTTTTTGGGTAGGGCGGAAAAATTATTGTTGATTATTGGGCCATGTTCGGCGCATTGTCCGGAACTTACTCTGGAATATGTCGGGCAGCTTGCCGAAGTCGCTTCGGAAGCCGGCGACAAAATTTTAATTGTGCCGAGGGTCTATACGGCCAAGGCGCGCAGCGCGTCCATGGGCTTTATGGGGCTTATCCACGCGGGGGCGGGCGGCCTTAAGGCCGCCCGCAGGTTGCATCTCGATGTCCTCGAACAAACAGGCCTCTCCACCGCCGACGAACTCTTGTACCCCGCGCTTTTGCCTTATTTTAGCGACCTTGTGAGCTATTTTGCCGTGGGCGCGCGTTCGGTGCTAAATCAAGAGCATCGCCTGGTTGCGAGCGGCCTAAATTTGCCCGTGGGCATGAAAAACCCGCTTTGCGGCGATTTGGCAGCCATGCAGGCGGCGATTTGCGCGGCAAAAAGTCCGCAGGAATTTATTTTTCGTGATAATTTCGTGAAAACGGGCGGCAATCCGCTGGCGCATGGGGTTTTGCGCGGCGGGCGCGCCCCGAATTACCGCCAAGCCGCCGAGCTTGATATTCCGATTATAATTGACGCAAGCCACGGAAATTCGGGGAAAAACCCGCTGAAACAGCGCGAAGTCATCCTTGACGTACTGAAAAACCGCCCAAAAAATCTTAAGGGCTTTATGATAGAAAGCTTTTTCGAGGGCGCGTCCATAACCGACCCCTGCCTAAACTGGCCAAAAACGCGGGATTTGATTTGTGAAATTGTGGAAGCTCTTGAATGAAAAATCAACTACTAACTAATTCCTTATGTGCTGCCATAGGTATACGCAATGAAATTTTGCCACTTTCCCTCGTTCTCAATCTCCGCATTTCCTCAAGCGTTATGCCCTTTTCCGTGTCATTTGCCGCCGCTATACGATTTATGGCTTCCAAATCCAAGGCATCCGGCTCCACTTCCGGCGTGGCCAGAAATCTTTTTTCTATATCGCTCATTTCGTATACCTCCTATAATTTATATTAGTTCTAGTATTTATTTCCTCTATGTGAATTATGTTGATTCCATTGTCATATGTAAAAATGAATCTATATTTTGGGATTTTAAGCCGATAAAATCTACCGCCTTTCAATCTAACTATGTCCCCATCCCAAAACCTTAATTTTTCCAACGCCTTATCAAGCTTCGCAAATGTATTTCCGTCCACCTTGGATAAATACTTTTGCGGCTGTTTTTTAAGCTCTATATCTATAGGTTTCATGCCCTCACTCTCCTGTATAACGATATTATCACAACTTACACCAAATGTCAACGGCATTAAAAATAAGGCATATCGTCCAAGCGGCGCACCATAAGCTTTAATTGAGCTTAATTTAAGGGGAGGGTTTTTATGCATAGGCCCAGACCACCGCAGAACAACTTTTTGATGTTGTTTTTACTTATGATGATGATGGACGGCCCCGGTTTTGGCGGCGATAATATGATGATGCTGCTTATTCTAATGATGATGATGCAACAGCCGGGCGGGATAATGGGAATGGAAGCGAACTAGAGACTAGAAACTAGAGGCTAGAAACTAGAAACTAGAGGCTAGAAAAGACAAAAAAATCGGAGCTTAGCTCCGATTTTTATTGTTTTAGCCTTCGATTGCGCCGTCGGTTGGGCAAGCTGACAAGCAAGCGTTACAGTCGATGCAGGTGTCGGCGTCGACAACATATTTCCCGTCGCCTTTTGAAATTGCGCCTACGGGGCACTCGCCCTCGCAAACTCCACAAGATACACATAAGTCTGTGATGGTATAAGCCATGACAGCACCTCCTTAATATTTTTGGAGCATTGTCCGATATGTATATAAGCTCCAAAATCATAATACAACAAAACCAAAAAATTATCAAGCCTTTTTTGAAAAATTTTTTCAAAAAACTATAGAAATTTTGGGCAATTTGTGGTACAATGGAAAGCGGACGCTAATTTTTCCTCGGAGGTTATGATATGAAATATAAAACTAAAGGTACAATTAAAAAAATAATTGCGGCAGTTTTGGCGGTGATAATGCTGTTTGGAACGATTCCGTGGTTTGCAATACAGGCCCTCGCCGACACGCCTTTTGCCTTTGAGGCAAGTTTTGGCCGCGGCCTGCGCCCGGCCGGGCCAATTTATGACCCGTCGCCGGCACTTGCCACAGACCCATTGCCTGATGGGCAGGTGCATTTAAGCTGGCCGATAGAAGCCGACCCCGGCACAGTCTTCCGGCTGACTTTCCCTGTGGGCAATACTACGGGCAATAGCCTTAATCATCTTTATGTTGAAATTACGGGCACAAATACCGCCCTTGTGCGCTATGTGCCGGGGTCAACTTTGGGTGCTGCCTTTTCCGTTAATATAGGCGTGCCGCCCGATGCTTCACCGGGTTCGGTTAATTTCGTTTCTTTAGCCACTTTAGAGTCAAATCAGCCCACCGGCGCAAATGTACCACCCGGCGTTTTTTTTCCCGACCGATATTATCCCCAACCGGGCGGCTTTGGCGACCCTGCGAATATTGACCCCGGAAATCCCGACTTTTTTATAGATTCAAGACATGAATATTTCGGTATGACACCGCTTTTTGGCATCCAACAGAACAATGGCGGGGGATTCTCGTTTAGGTCGGGCGTTCCCGGCGAGAGCGACTATATGACCGCCGCACATTCCATTTCTTTCCTTTGGGAAGGCGGCAATTTCCATGTAACCACGGGTGGCCTGCAACAGGGGCGGATTTATGATTTCACCTTAACTCAAGGAAGCGGTGCAATATACACAGCTGCAGACCCCGGCGCAGACCCCAATTTTACGCCCGTGTCCGGCCCGCCTTTGGGTACACAGGCTGTTTTTACCGGGTTTAATTACGCCGCCCGCCCTATAGCGCGCCATAGGGCTGCGCCGAATCCAAGAGCCGAGGACGCACAAGCTTCCCCCGAAGACCTTTTATTTGAAGGCAGAGAAAGTATGGGTTTGGATGGTAGAGGTGATTTCCCTATAGGATGGACAAATTGGGATTTAATTTCCACCTATGACCCCGATAATCCTTTAAGTCATCCATCTAATGTGCTGATACATTACAATCCCATTGGTGATCCCGGAAACGACTTTTATCCTGCGGGCTTTACATCCGATACAGACCCGCCCGGGCAAGAAAATATGCTGGAATTTACGATTGAAATTCCGGAAAGATGGATTGGCGGCACTTTTGCACCTCTTCCTCTTGAAGATACCGGATCCGACCCGGTAATTGCGGGCGCGCGGACAATATTTGGCCCCGGCACCAGCTTGACTTTTGGAATTGATGATGGTATAGGAACAAACTATACCTTTATTATTCGTAATATATTTGCAGAAAATTACGAAATTTTCCGACAGCCCGATAATGGCCGTATTTTTGTGCTGCCTGCTTACGAGGGTAGCCTTGACACCTCTGCTCGCCTAAGAACCACTATAATTTTAGATGGCAACGAACCATTCAGCATCCCCGCATCTCGCTTATTTTCGGAAAGTACGCTGGAATTTGGCGGCACACGACCCGAAGGAATTGATTTAATGCGTGATGGGGTTTTTAGATTAAGTGGATTGCACACTTTTTTGTCCTATAGCGTGGTTTATATGGACGGGGATTTTCATGTGCGAATCGAACCTTTTGTGGGTCGCAATTCGGAAGGGTTGTACAGGATTGATTTTCATACCCCGCCTGCACCCGGTCAAACTGGTGCTTCTGTGAGGTCGGACGGAAGCGACAGACCCGTTTTTATACCGCTTATTTTAGCACCTAGTGCCTTTACGCAATTTAGCGTAATTTTTGAACCCGGTGGCTTAAATCTATATTCCCAAATGATGGCTTTCGAGGCTACACCCGACCGTATGATTTTAACCGCGCCTGCAGGTTTTAATGTTGTGCCTAATAATCCTTCATTGAGCTATATTTTGGATGGGGATGGCTTGGCGGAGTTTGAGATTGAGGCTCGTTGGCAAATGGGCATGGTGGGCGCAATGCGGGGCTTTTTTGACATTTTAAGTCCAATACCCTCTGACCCCCCCGACCCAAATGACCCCACAACCGTTGATGAAATAATCTTTACCTATGCAATTCGTTCCAGACAAGACCAAGACCAGCCGGGCAACGTTGCCGACAAAATTGCCGAGGTTGATATTTTGTTTACAATGCATAGAGCGGATGATGTGCCGACAGACCCGGAAACAGAACCTGCTTTTTTGGCCGGCGACATAACTTGGGAAATTATAGCAATCAGA
Organism: Clostridiales bacterium; assembly: GCA_031277225.1. Taxonomy (GTDB): domain Bacteria; phylum Bacillota; class Clostridia; order Lachnospirales; family WRAX01; genus JAITMQ01. Next base: position 4,733 of record JAITMQ010000134.1, read on the forward strand.
TATGGCATGGGTGCGCATGACTGCCTTGACCCCATATTGCCGCCCATTCCTCCTACATCTCCTCCGGATTATATCGATTGCGGATGCTTTCCCGATGTGGGGGGCATTATCCGCGCCACTCTTGTCGAAACACAGCCCATAAACGTTTTCGTGCCCTTGCGCCTTATTGCAGATTCTGCGGAAGATGCGGAAGAAGGGCGCAGTCCATTGCTTTATGAAGGGATTTATTTCATGTCGAATGTGCTTATGCGCGTGAATCATGATGGCGTGGCCGACCCCGGCAGGCCTTTTGCGCATGAAATGTTTGAATCCAGCCACAACAATTACAGCTATATCACCATTTCAAGGCCGGATTTGCGGGATTTTCCCGGGCCGCAGAATTTGGAGGCGGATGTTCATGAAGGTGTTGCCGGTTTTGACATGACTTTTGGCGTTCCGGCGGTTGAAATTGACAGGTTTTTGGGGCGTTCGCCATTTCATAATGCGGGGCATGACCATAGGGTTACCTATCGCGTGTTTTTGGGCGCAAGTCGGCATATGCGCGAAATTGTCGGCCAAACCCCCGAATGGCGCACCGATAATATAGGCATGGGCGCAAATGACATAATTTTCCCGATTTTAGGGGATGACGGCGCATATGGCGAAGTTCCGCCAAGGACGGATTGGAATTCCGTGCCGGGCGACTTCAATTTCGGCGAATTGCCCTTAGATACGCCATTGACTTTTGATGAAATTGAAATTATTCCCGACATGGTGCGGGACGAGGAAGTCCGCAGGCAACTGGATGAAAGAGCCTATGAAGCCATTCAAGGTGCGCTTGTGGAGCATATTGTTGACGCGCTTGAAGAATTTGGAACGGACTTTGAATATATAAGCGACTGGCTGGAATATGTCGCACCCGGAGATGAGGAAGAGCATGACGACGCAAGAGCCGCCGCCTGGCCCGTCATTCGCAATGGCGTGATGGGAAGGGGCTGGGACGAGGCCACAATGTCCGCAATTTGGGCAAGTCAGGGCGATTTGGATGTAACCATTGCCCAATGGGCGGCTGTTATTTCGGGCTTTAATTGGTGGCCGCATATTAGGCGCGATTGGGAGAGTGTTGCAAGCGATTTTGACCTTACAACCCTTGCATCATCAGACCGTTTTGACGCCATAACCCTAAGCGACGCGCGGATTACACAGCCCATCTTAGGGCGGCTGGACATAGAGCGCGAGAATTTTTGGAATTTAATTAGCGTGGACTTTAGAGCGCATCTTGCCGAACAGCTTGATGATGAAATAATTATGATTTCGGATTGGTTGCATTATATTACGGGCAATCCTGTTTTGGGGCCCGTGCCGCCCGGACTTGCGGCCGCAAGAGAGGCGGGCTGGGCTTTAATTCGCGCGGGCGAAATAATTGAATACGAGGATTGGGATGACGTGATGTTGCCCATTTGGGCGGATTATACGGAACTTAACGCCACGATAGCGGCTTGGACGGCTCTTTTGACGGATTTTGATTTTGCGCCCCAACCCGACACCTCGCCCGTGCTTGGCGATTTAATTGTCAATGGCGACAACGAGCAGGGCGTGTTTGACCTGCGCCCATTTATCGACCGCATAAGAGATGGCGTGGTTGTGCTGCAAATTCCATATGAAGCCTCTGTGCCGCCCGCCGATTTTAGGCAGATGTTTAGCTTTGTGGGCTTGGACTATAATTGGACTTATTATGTGATGGTGGATTCCTTTATACAATTTTACGACGGAGATATGCCTATTTTCACGGAATATCCGCCGCACGCACGCGATTATTCCGGAAGCAGCGGCGTAGAGGCCTTTTCCACTTGGATTGAAGTTGTGCCGCCCGACGGCGGCGAGATTGTGCCGCCCGCCCCGCGCGAGCTTCGGGTTGAGGGGGTTACGCTTAACAGCGTAACGACTTCTTGGCTGGACGTGCCGCGCCCGGCAGAGCTTGAGGGCGCGCGCATTGAATTCGAGATTGTGCGTATGCGGAATATGCAAGTTTCACCCGCATATTTGCTTGATATGCGCGACCAGAGCGTGGCGCAATTTAGAGATGGCATGACGGCGGAGGCGAGAGCCGCTTTCGAGGCGGCGGTTCGCACAAATCGTGTTCCCAATGCGGCGGGGCAATTGCAGCTTAGCTTGGTGAATCCTCCGAATTTTACGCAGGGTGCGGCTGTGTTAAACAGCTTCCATTTATCGCATCCCGGCGAAGGGCGTGTCGAGCTTGAAAATCTCGGCCTTGTGCCCAATACGTTGTATTTTTACTATGTGCGTACGGTGTGGATAACCGACAGCGGCTATACCTATTCCAATTGGATGGTTGTTTCGGCCACAACGCAAATTGTTCAGCCGCCTATAAACCTTAGAATTATGGACGGCAGGGGCTTTCCTGCGGCCAATATTAATCCCGAAAATCAAATCGTAATCCGTTTTGATGCGCCCGTTGGCGGCCTTGGTGCAGGAAATATCGCTATTGACCATGGCAACATCTTTGATTTCCGCTTCTCGCTTCGGGAGGAGGCGGGTTCTTGGGGTGCGCCTGTGCCTTTACCTAGTGTTTTGGGCGGCGGCGGCCAGCATAGGCTTTTGGAGCGACGGCCGTCCGTCGGTATGCCCGGCTATTATGAATTTACCTATGTCATCGGCGGCCTGCGCCCCGGCACGACATATAGTATTCGTGTGCATACTTTTGACCGCGCAAATAGCGGGGCGGATGTTTTTGCGCATGTTTATTCGGCATGGTCAAATATTGCGTCGGCAAGGACGGAGGTTGACCAAGATTATATCGATAGAGAGCGCGATAGGGACAATTTGCGCAGATATTTGCGCGATTTGCTTATGGAATTTATGCGCCGCCCCTATTGGGTTGCGCAAGACCGCCTAAACACCTTTATAACGCTGTATCGGCCGACTATGATAAATTATTTAATAAATGAAAACGGCACAATGATATTCTTGGCGGATTCCGAGCAAGATATAAATGTGTTCTATTTGCCGCAGGCGTTGTTTTTGCGAATTTGGGACGATGGGCAGGGCTTTATTGTGCAGCGCGGCCAAATGGAAATTTCTATACCAAATCAGGCCATAAACCGCGTCAATAGCCAGCCCGTGCTTTCTGCAATGACGCGAATTCGCGATGTGCGCGGAATTGAGGACTATTATGTCCGTCTGACTTTGGATGTGAGAGAGCATCCCAATCAAATGATTCACGGCGCAACACCCGCGGGTCAGCAGGTTATAATGTCCGTTGAGGCCGTGGAATCGAACCGCAATGTGCGGGATTTGGACGAAGCCATTTTGCGCCAATTGCAATATTTGGTTGAAACCGACTATTATCTTAATAGAATTGTGGTCGGCAGAAGCATGACTTTTGCGCAAGAAATTGACAATATGATTGCGCGCGGCATGTCCTATCAATTTATGGTGCGCAGGCTTCATGAAATTGCGGAAATTATTACGCAGGAAATGTCGGCATATGTTAATACGCGCCTTCGGGCTTCTGCCGGGCGCGTAACCGCATTTAATTATATAAGCCAGCCTGTTTCAATCGGACTTTTGAATGTAAATCCATCCGACATGGTTGGAGGATTCCAATTTGCGGGCGGAAATTGGGCGCGGCGCGAGGTGCTGACGCTTGGCACAACAAGGGTTATTCGTACATCTGTGCCGGGTTCGTTTGGCTTTAATTCGCAGACCGTTAATTTGCCCGGGCTAAGCAATATTCCGGGGCATGACCGCCTGCAAGGCATTATTATCAGCAATAATTTGACCGAATTTTTAGGAAGCGGCGCAACTTTTGACCTTAATGCGCCCATAAGCCTAAATGCCGTGCAGGGGATTGTGGCGCGGCTTGGCGGGGCGACTGCCGGTACAAATGCGCAAAATTGGTTGCGGCAAAGGGGTTATATTGTGCCCGTGCGGGGTGCTGCAGCCCCCGCGCAAACCCAAGAAGCCGTCTACACCGTCATGGCTCTTTACGAAATGCGCACGAATACAAGGGTTAATGACCTGCGCACCACGAATTTTAACGCCCTTGCGGGCATAAACGGCATTGACGCGCGTATGCGCCCCTTTATACAGGCGGCCTTTGAGCTTAATATCTATAACAACCAAAACATGCAGCCCACCGGGACGATGACAACGGGGGATTTCTTGCGGATGCTGATTGCCCTTGACAGGCGGGTGGGATTGCAATAGAAAGAAGGTGTTTCAATGATTGCGAGAGAGAATTTGTTGGATGAGATTAATTTGCTAAAAGAGGAAGATTATGTAAAGGTTGCTAAGTTTGTGGACTATCTTAGGAATTGGCGGTATGTGCCTGAATCCGTTTTGGTTGCAAGGATGGGAGTAGCGGATATTTGGGATTCGCCGGAGGAAGATGAAGCATGGAAAGACCTTTAGTTGGAGAAATTGTTGTAATGGATTTTCCCTATGCAGACCTTACGGGCAGCAAGCGGCGTCCCGCTTTGATTCTTGCCACGCTTGAAGGAAGGCAGGTTTTGCTGTGCAAAATAACATCTCGTACTAAGCTTGACAAATATAGTATACCGACTTACAAAGGTGATTTTTTGGGAGGCAAATTAGCTGCTCAAAGCATAATTCGCCCCAATATGCTCTTCACCGCTAATGAAAGTGTCATAAGGTATACTGTTTGCAGACTTAAGCGCGTGAGAGTTGACCGCGCCCTTGCAGAAGTGGCTTCCATACTGACGCAAAGCAGGCTTAGAGAAGGCGATAAAATAAGGCTTAGGACAGGCGAAATTGCCACAATTCTTGAAGATTTTGGTGATGGTAGATATATCGCCGAAGTTTTTCGCATAACGGGAGATATTGAAACCACCGAAATCAAGCACAGGGACATTTTAAGCATTTTTATAGAAACCGAGCATGTGCTGGAGCATAGTGCTTAGAGAACTTGGAGAAGGGGATTTTTATGAGAAAACATTCGATTTTTAAGAGAATATTGGCGGGGGGTTTGGCGGCTTTATTTGTGCTTGCACTTTTGCCGCCCATTTGGGTTTCGGCCAATCCCCAAAACCCTGTAACAAATTTTGGAATAAGCTCTGTTACGGGGGGTGGGCGCAATTATACCTTAACCATGTCGTGGTTGCAACCCGCGACAAATCCCGTAACGCCGGCGCATACGGATACACCCGCCCCCATTTTAACCGCCGACCATTTTAACATATTACGCTTTGATGCGGGCCCCGTCGGCGTTCAGCCGAATCAGCTTGTAACCCAAGTACACAACACGCAAGCACCCAGCTTCAGGCACCGAATAACCGAAACCAACAAACCTTTCGGCAGCATTTTCGGCTATAGAATCGAAGCGGTGCATTATCATCCCAGACCGAGCGTTCCGCCCGCGCCGCCTCCGCCGCCCCATAGGGATGCGGCCATGTCCCCAACCGTGTTTTTCTTAACCGATTTAGAGGTCATTGCCCGCGGCGAAGGGCGCAATCTTACTATTGAATGGAGCAGACCGCTTTTTAACGGCCAGCCTGCCTTCACCGATTATGAAATCGGCGTTCAGCTGACGGCGGGCGGAACGCGTATTCCAATCACCGTCAGCACAGACCCCAACAACCCCACAGAAGGCCTAACAATTCCCACAGCCCCCGGCGGACGCTATGTTTTTGAAACCTATGTGTCCCAACTTGAGCCGGGCAGATTTTACGATATAAGCGTTGAACCCGTGATTAACGGCGCAACCCGCCACACGCCCTATCCAAATAATTTGGCGGGGGCTTTTGCGCAATTGCCCGACCGCGGCCCGCTTGTCTATACAATGAATCTTTATGCCGCGCGCAGCGTTTTTGTGCGCCCGCTTTTGCGTTCAGACCCCGTGGGAATGGTCTATCTCCTTCTGCAATGGGATAGCCCCGCAAGACCCCCTGTTGGACAGGTTGAAATTATCGTTGAGTCGCGCCCCTTGGTTGGGCCGGGCCGGAATTTGCTTGCAAATTTAGTTGGCGATGCCGCATTTAGCGTCGATTTCTTGCTTATAAGGCGGCCGGAAGTGGCTACGCAATTTAGTCTTAGGGTCTATGTTGGCGGCGCGCCGCAAGAGCCGATTTTCCACGAATTTCACCCCGATTTGGCGCAATTCACCCCCACGCGCCCAAATATCAATTGGGTGGACACGGCAACAGAACCAACTTTGGGGCTTGAGGTGAATTGGGATGCCTTTATGCGCAGACCGTTTACGGACAGACCGTTTACGGACGTAGAGGAAACGGCCGCCGCCGCTACGGGCGGCTGGTTTAGAGACCCCGATGTGGTCTATGATGTATGGATTACGGATTATGCGGGTGCTTTTGGCGGTGAAACCGTGGCGCATCAATTTATGGTGGCCGAGGGCATGACGCAGAGCCAAATTCGCCAATTTAATTTTAACGACCCCGACGAGCGTTTGGGCAATTTCACCTATAACCACGCCTTTACCGCATTTGTTGACAGAAATGGCGTAGAACACGCAATCGAACGTAATCGCGTTTATTATATCCGCATTGTGGCGCGCCGCGATGTGCCGGGCTATCAGCCTTCCGAGGCGGCCTATGCCGCTTGGTTCATTCCCGGCGATGTGCTTGCACAGCCGCCCGTTATGCCGCGCCCGCCGCTTAGAATCGGGGGAGAGGGGCTTGATTATCTTGTCCTCGAATTTGAAGACCTTTGGATTGAAGCATTTAGGGCAAATGCCGCAGGCAATGGCGGCGAATGGCATTCTGCCTTTGGTCTTCTCAATAATAACCTGGTTTTTGACTATGAAGTCGTACAACCCAATAGATGGGATGTCAGACCCGGGGTTTCACCCCTGTTTGACCTGGATAATGAGGCGGCCATAAGGCTTGCAATGACCAATGCGGGCGTAACGCCGCCGCCCTTGCGCACTCAAGATTTAAGATATGACGACATGGAATTTCAATTTCATCTCGTGCCCTTAATTGACATTTTGCCCTATATGGCGAATGAGGCCGCATTTGAAACCTTTACACGGGCTCTCCATAATAATCCTGCGGCATGGACGACAATAGATGCCGAGGCCGACGATTACGGCGTTTTCACCCATGTAATCGAAAATCTTGAATCGGACACGGCCTATGGCATATTCTTTAGACCCGTAAATGCGGCGGGAATTCCGTGGTGGCCAACCTTTTTGACGGGAACGACAATAATTGTCGGCCCGCCGCCCGATATTACGCCGCCGGCGCCGTTTTTGAGTCCTTATGAATATGGCGACAGATGGTTGGAATTTGTTTTGCGGCCATTTGATACTACGGGCATTTTAAGCTATGAATTCTGGATTTCGGAATTTGCCGACCGCTCTACGGCCTGGCAATTTGACCCGAATCCGCTTTACGAACGCCCATTTTATTACGGCGCGAACAGACCCAGCGCAGACAGGCGAATTTTCAGGGCCGACGGGCTTTTCCCCGAAACGAATTATTATATTTGGGTCAAGATTTATGTTACGGACAATGACGAAAGATATAATTGGTCTTCGCCCATAAGTATGCGCACTTTGCCGCTTATAATTCCGCCGCCGCCAACGGGGCTTGGCCTTGCCGGGCAAACCGAGGTCAATATTATCAATCTTGAAAATGAGCGGGAATTGCGGCGTATTGCGCCCGACCATATGATAATTTCATGGTCGCCTTTGCGCGGCTTTCCAAATATGCCCAATGACGACAATTTGCCGCTTAGCGGAATTGAGGCGGGTGCGGGCAATACCGAAATTTTGGGTTCGGAGCTGATTGACTATGTGCATATGGTGCTTTTTCCCGAACTTGTGCCGAATCGGGGCTATTGGGTTCGCGCGCGCACAATTTTTAGCGTGCATCGCGACGGAATCGGCGGCGAAATTACCGAGCGCATAAGCTATATTGTCGAATTTGCGACAAATATTGATTTTGTTGATGCCACAAGGGTTTATGTCATGCCGGATGCAAGCGAAATTGCGCCCGGAATTCACACGCGAATGACAATTTCCGATTGGGCGGGGCCGCTGCGCTTTTTCACCCTGCGTTATGACGGCGAATATGACGGCGACGTTATTGCAGAGCTTTTCCCTCTGCCGGAGCGTGATTTTGAAATCATTTGGAATGAAGTTACAAGGACGCTTTTGTGGCGTTTCCGCTCTACGGGCGTAGACCAATGGGGGCATAGGGATAATCTTGTTGACCAGCGGTTTATCTCGCGACTTGTGCAATTGCGGGTTTTTGAGCATACGATTGACATGACAAATCACAATAATATTCCCGTGGAAAACCGCGTTATAGAGCTGCCTTTTTCGATTATTCAAGCATTTAACGAAAGGGGCATAACCCTTAGGATTATAGCGGGCGACACAACCTATGTCTTTAGCCCCGGCTTTGCAAATACGCCGCAAAACGCCAATTTTGGGCGGGATTCGCGGGTAAGGCTGTATATCAGCAATTTGGCGCAACCGGAGGTTTTGGTTAGCCCGCGCGCCTATATTGTAACGCCGCAGTCCGTGGGCATAAATGTGGTGAATCCGCGCAATATGGTTACTTTGACGGCCTTGGGTGCGCCGCTTTATGCGATCCACAGCATAAATCGCGCCGTGGCCATGGATTATAATATCGGCGCATATATGCGCACGCCGGATGATATTGGCTGGCGGCGTTTTGGCGCGCCTTTTAACGACAGCGCGGGCACAATAACCACATCAACCACGCGCCTTGGGCATTTTGCGGCCATAAGAGCGGGTCTGCCCACGCAATTTTACCAAAATCCCGCCGCGCGCGACGCGCTGTATTTCGTCAATACGCAAATTGCCTTTAGCGATATGGAATGGTTTATGCCCGATTTTCCTATAAATGCCTGGCAAATTAACCGCATAATTTCGGCGATTGCAAGAAATGACGCATATGTGCGCATGAATGACGACCTTAGCGCGCAGGAAAGGTCGTCGCTGATAAATTCCCGAATGTTGGTGCCGGGCGCGGACAATGTCTATCGTGAAGACGCGCTGGCGGGCTTGGTGCGCCTTTATGAAGTGCGCACGGGCAGGCGCGTTTCGGGCCAGCCCACTCTGGAAACCACGGCCTTTCCCGATATTGCAGAAGCCACCCCCGAATTGCAGCAGGCCCTGCTGCGCGCGGAATTCCTGGGCTTTTTGGACTTTGAAACAGGGCAAGCAAACCCCCGCGAGCCTATGAGCATGGGCGATGCCATGCAAATCTTCGAGATTATTTTGAGGAATTAGGGGGTTTTGGATATGCCTTTGGTTAAAATAAGAGGTAGGTTTTTTAGTTGGGATGAGGATAAGTATGAAAGCAATATAAAGAAACATGGGGTAAATTTTCACGAGGCCGCCTCGGTTTTTGATGACCTAAATGCCTTTATGTTTTACGATTCCGATCATTCCGAAGACGAGGATCGCTTTATCGTAATCGGAATAAGTGAAGATGCTCGCTTGCTTATGGTTTGCCATTGCTATTGGGAAAAGGTTGAGGTGGCAAGAATAATTTCTGCGAGGAAAGCCACAAAAAATGAAGAAAAAATGTATACGAGGAGGAAATTATTGTGAAAGACGAGTATACAGCGGAGGATTTCGCAAGAGCTGTTAGAAATCCTTATTATGGAAAATTTTTTAAAGATGGGAAGTATACGGTGCAAATTAATTTTGCAGACCATATTGAAATTCAGGAAATTGAGCAGGGCACCAGGAGAATTTTGAGTTCTGTAAAAATCCCTAAAGAAGCCCACGCAGAAAGCCATGTGGGACTTGTTGCAAATTAACACTTGACAAAATTCCCTATTTGGCTTATAATCTATTTTCATTATTTAATTTTGAGGTGAGGCGAGTGGCGGCTAATAAGCTTAAATTGTATGGATTTAACAATTTAACCAAGTCTTTAAGTTTTAATATTTATGACATTTGTTATGCGGGCAGCGCACGCGAACAAAAGGATTATATCGCCTATATTGACGAGGAATACAATTCTGACCGCCTTACCAGCATTTTGCTTCATGTAACCGAAATGATTGGCGCGCATGTGCTTTCCGTGTCAAAACAGGATTATGAGCCGCAGGGCGCGTCGGTAACGATTTTGGTGGCTGAAGAAGAAATTCGCAAAGATGCCGTCGTTGCGCATCTCGACAAAAGCCATGTAACCGTGCATACCTATCCCGAATTTCACCCCGAAACGTCAATTGCGACTTTTAGGGTGGATATTGACGTGTCAACCTGTGGCAAGATTACGCCGCTGTCGACGCTGGATTATCTTATCGGAAGTTTTGATTCGGATATTATTACCATGGATTACAGGGTTCGTGGCTTTACGCGGGATGTTGAGGGCAATAAGGTTTTTATGGACGAATCGCTGACGAGTATACAAAGTTATATAGACAATAAGACATTGGAGCTCTATGATGCCATTGATGTAAATGTTTACCAAAGCAATCTTTTCCATACGAAAATGATGGTTAGGGATGTTATTTTGCAAGACTATTTGTTTAATTCCGATGTTTATGAGCTTGCGCCGAAAAAGCGCATAGACATCACAAATAATATTCGCAAAGAAATGATTGAAATTTTTAGCGGGGTTAATGTATTTGGGCAAAATTAGCAACCAAAATAGAGCGCCTATCATGGAAGCCTTGACGGAATTGGGCCGCAGACGTGTGGTTCCTTTTGACGTGCCCGGACATAAGCGCGGGCGCGGCAATCCCGATTTGGCGGAATTTTTGGGCGAAAAGGCCATGGCTTTGGATGTAAATTCCATGAAAAGCCTGGATTTTTTAGGAAATCCCGTTTCGGTTATCAAGGAGGCGGAGGGGCTGGCGGCCGAGGCTTTTGGCGCGCGCGCTGCCTTTTTTATGGTTGGCGGAACAACTTCGTCGGTGCAGGCCATGGTTATGTCGGCCTGCAAACGCGGCGAAAAAATCCTGCTGCCGCGAAATGTGCATGTTTCCGTCATAACTGCGCTGATTTTGTCGGGGGCTGTTCCCTGCTATATAGACCCCGGAATTCACGAGAATTTCGGCATTTCGCTTGGCATGAATTTTGCGGATATTAAGGCCGCCATTGAGAAAAATCCCGACGCAAAGGCCATTTTGCTGAATAATCCGACATATTACGGAATCTGTTCCGACCTGCGCGCCGCAACCAAGCTGGCGCATGATTACGGCATGATGGTGCTTGTGGATGAGGCGCATGGCACGCATTTTTCATTTGGCGAAAATCTGCCGCCATCGGGCATGGCGGCGGGGGCGGACATGGCCTCGGTAAGTATGCATAAATCGGGCGGTTCGCTTACGCAATCTTCGATTTTGCTGCTGGGGCCGCGGCCGGATGCGGCTTCGGTGCGCCAAATTATTAATTTGACGCAGACCACGTCGGCATCATATCTGCTGCTGTCAAGCCTTGACATTACACGCCGCAACCTGGCTCTAAAGGGCGCGGAAATTTTTGCGCGGGTCTATGAATTGGCGGCTTATGCCCGCGATGAAATCAATAAAATCGGCGGATTTTACGCCTTTGGCAAGGAGATTATCAATGGCGGCAATATCTTTGATTTTGACGCGACAAAATTGTCTGTAAACAGCTTGAAAATGGGGCTGGCGGGCATTGAGGTCTATGATATTTTGCGGGATGATTATGACATTCAAATTGAATTTGGCGATATTGGGAATTTTTTAGCATATATTTCCATTGGCGACACCAAAAAGGACATAGAGCGGCTTTGTTCCGCTCTGGCGGAAATTTTGCGCAAATATCGCAAAGACCCCAAGGGTATGTTGGACTATGAATATGTGCATCCCGAGGTCGTTTTGCCGCCGCAGACCGCCTTTTACGGCGAAAAGGAGAATTTGCCGCTGGGCGCGGCCTGCGGGCGAATTGCCGCAGAAATGGCGATTTGCTATCCGCCCGGCATCCCAATTCTGGCCCCCGGCGAAAAAATCACGCCGGCGGCGATTGATTATATTCGTTATGCGAAGGAGAGGGGCTGTAAATTCACGGGAAGCCGGGATTCGGGGGTTGACAGCATTTTGGTATTAAAATAACCACATTTGGTGGCAAAATGGTTACATTTTTACATTTGGTGGCAAAATGGTTACATTTTTGCTTGAAAAAGTGCTTGCATAAATTTGTGGGGCGTGGTATAATAATAAAAAAAGAGCAACCGCAAAGCGGTTGGCCGGAGTTAGAGGGAATTTCAAATTGCAAATACCGCCTACCTTAGCCTGGGGGCGGTTGTTTTTTTGGTGCGGAAGTATGTTAGCAGATTACATATTGCTTGCAAATCGTTGCCGATTGCCAGCAATACCCCGACGCGCCATTCGCCGCAGACTTCACAACAATTGTATCACATAAAACTACATTTTGCAAGCAATTTCGCAAAAGCCGTTTCCGGGCGAGGTGGTTCCTCGAAAAAAGTGCTTGCATAAATTTTGGGCATATGCTATAATATAAAAAAAGAGCAACCGCAAAGCGGTTGGCCGGAATAGAATGTTACTAGTTGAAACTAATAACCGCTATCCTTGCCACGGGGGCGGTTATTTTCTTGCGAAAATCACGACGAGGTGATTGACTATATTGCAAAATGCCTGCATGTCGTTTCCGACCGCGAGCATGACAGCGCAAATCAAATCAAAAATTGTCATGAGCCTCACCTCCTAACGGGGGTCGGCCAAACCGCCTTGCTTTCGGTTGCTCTTAGGATTCGGGCGGGGAGTTCGTTGTTGCATTTTGCCGGCATTTCTCGGAATTGCCCTTATCCCAAAGACATCATACCACAAGTTTCAACATTTTGCAAGCAATTTCACAAAAAAATGGCGGGGGGATTCCCGCTTTCGCGGGAATGACGAGTTTTCGCGGGAATGACGGGTTCATTCCCGCCGGGGAATTCCGCCGGGGAATTTTTCTTGCAGGAAATTTTTTTTTGTGTTATACTATAATTGAGGTGGATTAAATGAGCAGGATTATTGCTGTTGCGAATCAAAAAGGGGGCGTGGGCAAGACCACCACGGCCATAAATTTGTCGGCCTGCTTGGCGCAGGCGGGCAAGAAGGTTTTGGTGATTGATTTTGACCCGCAGGCCAACACCACCAGCGGGCTTGGACTGGACAAGCATTCCCTAAAGTCTTCCGTCTATCATCTTTTGCTTGGACATAAGCGTTTTGACCAGGTTGTCGCGGGGACAATGCTTGACGGCTTGCAAATTTTGCCAACTTGTGTAGAGCTTGCGGGCGCGGAAATTGAACTTATCGACATTCCCGAGCGAGAATTCATCCTGCGGCGCATAATGGTGGATGTAAAATATACATATGACTTTATTTTAATAGATTGCCCGCCTTCTTTGAATATTTTGACGGTTAATGCGCTGGCGGCGGCGGACACGGTCTTGGTTCCCATTCAATGCGAATATTTCGCGCTGGAGGGGCTAAGCCAGCTTTTGCGTACCGTTGACTTGGTTCGCAAACGCCTAAACAAGCGGCTGAATCTTGAGGGCGTGGTTTTTACGATGTATGACCCGCGAACGAATCTTTCTGCCGAGGTTGTGGCCGAGGTTAAAAAGCACCTGCAGGAAAATGTTTACAACAGCATTATTCCGCGGAATGTAAGACTTAGCGAGGCGCCCAGCCATGGGCTGCCGATTACTATATACGACGCCAAATCGAAAGGCAGTGAGGCGTATAGAGCTCTGGCGCAGGAGGTTATTAACAGGAGCTAGGGGTCAGAGGTCAGAAATCAGATTAGAGGTGAGGGGTTTGAAGAAATTGGGTAAGGGATTGGGCAAGGGTTTGGACGCGCTTATTACTTATGGGGAAGTGGCGGAGGAGGCCTTGAATCAGGAGATTTTGGAGATTGGGATTGACGCTGTCAGGCCCAACAAAAATCAGCCGCGCAAGGTTTTTAAAGAGCCGGAAATTGCAGAGCTGGCGGAGTCTATTGTCGAATTTGGCATTGTTCAGCCGCTTATAGTTCGGCAGGAGGGAAGCAATTCTTACACCATTGTCGCGGGCGAGCGGCGTTGGCGCGCGGCCAAGGTGGCCGAGCTTAAGGTTATTCCCGTAATTGTGCGCAATTTTACGGATTTTGAGATGTTGGGCATTGCGCTTATTGAGAATATTCAGCGCGAGGATTTGAATCCCGTTGAGGAGGCCGTGTGCTATAAGCGGCTTAACGAAGAATTCGGCATGACGCAGGAGGAAATTGCCAAAAAAATTGGCAAAAGCCGCAGTCATATCTCGAATTGTATTCGGGTTTTAAAGCTGGACGACAGGGTTTTGGACATGGTGTCGAATGAGAGGCTGTCCATGGGCCATGCCAAGGCCATTTTGGCGACTTCCGACAAAGACGAACAATTTTATTTGGCCGCCGAAATTATGGAAGAGGGCATGAATGTGCGCCAGGCCGAGGATTTTGTGCGTAAATATATGGTTACGGCGGATAAAATCGAAGAAGAATTGCAGACCAAGCAAAAGGAGCAGGCCAAGGCGCTGAAAGAGGCATTTTCGGCCTATCAAAAGAATCTTGAGGCGCTGTTGAGTACGCGTGTGAATATAAAGTCCACAAAATCCGGCGAGGGTGGCAAAATTGAGATAAATTATTTCACCAAAACCGACCTTGAGCGGATTCTTAGTATCATTGGCAATCGCGCGGAATGATGGTCGTCATTCCCGCGAGCAAGCCCGTCATTCCCGCGAAAGCGGGAATCCCCTACCAATGGCGGGGGATTGCGGGTCAAGCGCGGAATGACGGCTAACAGCAAGCCGCCAACCCCGCCGGAGGTTTCCGATTATTTTTTCAGCTTCTCGTAAACCATGATGCTTGCGATTAGGATTCCGTATATAGCGAAGACTACTATTAGTGTTGGGATGCTTGTCGACAGCAAGCCCAGCACCGCTTGGAATGTTGTGCCATGCTCAATCATTTGGGTGATGCCATAGCCGAAGGCGACGAGGGCGACGAGCAAATACAGGCACACAAGCCCGAACACAAATCTCGCGACCTTGTAGACATTCCCCTCGCTATAGAGAAATTTTTCCAATTTTGTCTTTTCCTTCATACTAATCTCTCCTTTCCAATAATTTCAACAATAATTCCATTAGATAAACCCTGCTTTCCGCCATGCCGACCTCCTGATTTTTGTAGAAATCCGCATGGATATTTCGGAATGCGCCCAGCAGAAATACTGCGCTGTAATGGGCATTTGGCAGCGCAAAATCGCCGCTTGCCATGCCTTCTTCAAAAAGCGTTGCAAACATTGGCGTCATTTGGTTAATTCCCTCGTCCAAGGCGGCGAGGTAAATTTTTTGTTGCGCCTTGTTGGCATTGGGGCTAAGCACATGGCTAAGGGTTTTTTCTTGCCTTGCGGCCAGCTCAAAAGTCCAATCAATATAGCGCAATAGTCGCTCTTTTGGGCTTCCTGCGCCGCTCAAAATTTCCTTTGTTGCTTCCAAGGTTTGCAATGCCACGAAAGAAACGGCCGCCTCGTAAACATCTTCTTTGGACTTGAAATAATTGTAAAAACTGCCCTTCGCAATGCCGGAATTTTTGGCGATGCTCTCAACGGTTACTTTTTCAAACCCTTCTTTGCCATAATGGGGGGATTCCGCGTCAAGCGCGGAATGACGGAAGCTCTTGCGAGCTTGTTGGCGAAATGCAAGCTAAAGGCACGCGCACGCACTACGTCATTCCCGCGAAAGCGGGAATCCCCCACGGGCGGCTACCAACAGCAGGGGATTCCGCGTCAAGCGCGGAATGACGGCTAACAGCAAGCCGCCAACCCCGCCGGAGGTTCCGCCCAAAAATTTTGTTGACAAAAGTGCGCGATTATGTTAAGATGAGCTGAAGCGATGCCAGAAGGTATCTTGCGCGGCTGAAGCTGTGCGGGTTTTTTGGTGTCTTTTTATTTTGAGGAGGGATTTTATGACCAGGATTCATATTAGGAATATGGTATTTGCGGCGATGTTTTTGACTATTGGGCTTTTGCTGCCCATTCTAACGCCGCCGCCCGTGCTTGCGCCGATGTTTTTGCCAATGCATATACCCGTTTTGCTTTGCGGAATAATTTTGGGAATGCGCTATGGCTTCATAGTCGGGGCGATTTTGCCCCTGCTGCGGTCGCTGCTATTTGTTTTTCCCATTTTCCCCGCAATGGCCGCCCCCATGGCCTTTGAATTGGCCACATATGGCCTTGTGATTGGCCTGTTATACGCCCGTTTGCCCAAAACCATACCCATGCTTTTTGCTTCGCTGGTTGGCGCAATGCTGGCGGGGCGCGTGGTTTTTGCGGCGGCGTTTTCAATTATAAACGGCCTGCCCGAAGCGCCGTTTGCGCATTTTGCGACAACTATGTTTGTTACGGGCTGGCCGGGAATCGCTATACAATTGGTGCTGGTTCCCGCGATAATTATCGCGCTGAGGAGAATGGGGTGGAGAAGTGCAAAAGAACAGGCTGTATAGGCTGATTGATTCTGCCTTAGAAGCGAATGAACGCGTTTTGGTTGCAATTGATGGCGACGCGGCGGCGGGAAAGTCTACTTTGGCGGCGGAGCTTAAGCGCGCCTATGACTGCAATGTCATACATATGGACGATTTTTTCCTGCCGCCAAATTTGCGAACGCAGAGCCGCGCGGCCGAGCCGGGCGGCAATGTGGATTACGAACGCTTTAAAAAAGAGGCCTTAGAGCCTCTTTTGGCGGGTCAAGCTTTTGCGTTTCGGCCGTTTGATTGCGGAATTTGGGATTTTGGCGAAGAAATCGCAATTAGCCCCGGGCGACTGACCATTGTCGAGGGCGCATATTCCATGCATCCAACGCTAGTCCACGCTTACGATATTAAAATTTTCGTAAAAATCGACCCCGCCGAGCAAATGCGCCGCATAGAAGCCCGAAACGGCCCGGAAGCGGCAGAAAAATTCCGGGATATTTGGATTCCGATGGAAAAACGCTATCAGGTGGAATTTTCTATCGAGGCCGATTGCGACCTGGTGTTATAGCGGACTGACGGCGGGGGATGGCTCGTCATTCCCGCGAAAGCGGGAATCCCCCACGGGCGGCTACAACCATCAGGGGATTCCGCGTCAAGCGCGGAATGACGGGCGAAATCTTTGACAAAAATGCGATTTTTTGAGGCTTGAACTTTGGAATTGTCTGCTAAACTCCTTTTAAAGGAGGGAGGCGGATGATTACGAAAAGATTCCCATTCCTATTGCCGCTTAGAAAGGCGCAGCGCAAGGCGTTTTTCTACGCAGGAATGTGGTTTGATGGGCGAAAATATTCCAAAGAGCTCCACGACGAGCGATTGCCGCGATTGGTGGTTTGCGCAGGCGCGCCGCTTTACAACACGCAAACCGGTTTTGATATGGTTTACCAAGAGAACAAGGTCTTCAACTTAAAGCTGCTGGCCAAAACAATGGACGGGCTTGTGATTAGACCCGGCGAAACCTTCTCATTCTGGCAGGCCGCGCGCCGCGCCGACAAATTCACGCCATATCGCGAGGGGCTGGTTCTGCGCGGCGGCGAACTTCGCGTCGGCAAGGGCGGCGGCCTTTGTCAAATGAGCAATTTGCTGCATTATGCGCTTTCTCAATCGCCGCTGAATGTGGTGGAGCGGCATAAACACAGCAATAACGCATTGCAGAGCGGGCTGCCGGAGGGCATGGACGCTGCTGTTAGCGAGGGCTGGCTTGACCTAAAGGCGGAGAATAATACTGACAGAATTTTCCAAATTGGCATTAATTTCTGCGACGAAAAAGTTAGCGTGAGCCTTTTTACGCAAGCGCCGCGAATCGCCGTAATTTTCGGCGGCCACTCCTCCGAATACGAAATTTCGCTAAAATCAGCCTATAGCGTGCTAACGCATATGAATCGTGAAAAATACGAGGCTGTAGCAATCGGAATCACCCGCGAGGGCGAATGGTTTCATTTTCGCGGCCCTTATCAAAAAATTCTTGAGGATAGCTGGCAAAACCCCGAAGATTGTATTCCTGCGATTATTTCGCCTGACCGCAGAACAAACGGGATTCTAGTCTTTGGCGAGGGCGCAACGCGCAAAATTAGTATTGATGCCGCTATGCCGATGTTGCACGGAAGAAATGGCGAAGACGGCACGATTCAGGGGCTGCTTGAGCTGGCGGGCATTACGATTATCGGCTGTAATACGCTCTCCTCTGCGCTTTGCATGGATAAAAGCGTGGCGCATAAGCTCGTTAGCCTTGCCGGTATCAAAGTCCCAAAATCTCTTGTTCTGCAAAATGAGGCAGACTTTTCGGCAGCGACAAGTTTCGCGGAAGAAGTCGGCTTCCCCTTATTTGTCAAGCCCGTTAATGGTGGTTCTTCTTTCGGAATAACTCGGGTGGAAACCTGTGAAGAGTTGCCTAAGGCGATTAAACTGGCATTCGAACACGACAATTCGATAATAATCGAAGAAAATATCGAAGGCTTCGAGGTCGGCTGCGCGATTTTGGGGCGGGACGAGCTTTTTGTCGGGGAAGTGGATGAAATCGAGCTTTTGGGCGGATTTTTGGGCTGCGACGAAAAAAACACCCTCAGCACAACGACAATACACGCGCCCGCGCGAATCGCGGCGGACAAAGCCCATGAAATCAAGGAAATTGCGAAGGTGATTTATAGGGCGCTGGGCTGTAGCGGTTTTGCGCGGGTCGATATGTTTTTGACGCCTGCAGGCGAGATTGTTTTTAATGAGGTGAACACGATTCCCGGATTTATGCCGCATAGTCGCTATCCGAATATGCTGAAGGCGGCGGGAATGACGCTTGAAGGGATTGTCGGCGGGATTATTGAAGCGGCTATGCCTCGGAGGAATGCCGGTTGAAACCGGCTAAAGATTCCGACTGGAAGTCGGCCTACGGTTTCCAACCGTTACTTTAGCCGGTTTTAACCGGCATTTCATGTCAAATCCGCAGCCCGGGGACTGCGTTTAGCGACGAATCCGCAAAATCCCCGGATTTAAAGCGATGAAAGCCCGCCGCCGCAATCATGGCGGCATTGTCGGTGCAATACACGGGCTTTGGGATATGCAGGGCAATCCCCGCTTCGGCGCATTTTTCGGCCAAAAGCGCGCGCAGGCGGCTGTTGCAAGCCACGCCGCCAACCACCGCCAACCTGCCGCAATCCTTTAAATTGCAGGCGCGCAGGGACTTTTCCACCAAAATTTCAACCACGGCCTCTTGAAATGAGGCGGCGATATTGGCGGGGCTGATGTCCTCGCCCTTCATTTTGGCGGAATTCAAAAAATTCAAAACGGCGGATTTAAGTCCGGAAAAGCTAAAATTCAAACTATCGCCAAGTCGCGAGCGCGGAAAATTTATAGATTTGGCGCAACCCGCTTTTGCCAAACGGTCAATTTCCACCCCACCGGGATAGGGCAAATTAAGGCTTCGCGCCACTTTATCAAAGGCCTCGCCGGCCGCGTCGTCTACTGTCTTGCCGAGGATTTCAAATTCCGTAAAATCCTTCACATAAACGAGGTGGCTATGCCCGCCGGAGGCGATTAGGGTCATAAAAGGCGGGCTAAAGCCCGCATTTTCAAGGTAAACCGAGGCAATATGCCCTTCGAGATGGTTTACGCCAATAAGCGGCAAATTCGCGCCAAAAGCCAGGCCTTTTGCGAAATTTACGCCAACGAGCAGAGCGCCGACAAGTCCCGGGCCGTGGGTTACCGCCACGGCGGAAATATCGGCAAGGCCGATGCCCGCTTCATCCAGCGCCATTTGCACCACACGGTCAATTTTGCCGACATGATTGCGCGCCGCAATTTCCGGCACAACCCCGCCAAAAACCCTATGCACATCAATTTGCGAAAAAATCACATTCGACAGCACGAAACAGCCGTCCGCAACAATAGCGGCGGCGGTTTCATCGCAGGATGTTTCAATTCCCAAAATCCTAATATCTCCCGTAAAATCATCTCCCTCCACTTCGCCTTAGTTTGGCTTTGGGCGACAGGCCGAATTGCAGGGCTACCAGAGCCACAAAAACCAGCAGGAAGGCAATGCTGTAGAGAATCATGGTTTGATGCGACCATTCGCCCAAATTCCCGAAAAACGCGCCGATAGAACTCAGACCTGCGGACATGGCTGTAATTACGGGGCTTAGAGCGTCTGACAGGCCGTAAAGACCCGCGCCCTGTAGCCAAGTTAAGATTTCCGCGCCAAATAAAGCCAGAGCCGCGCCGCCGAACAGCCCAAGGGCTAAAATCGCCCACGCACCAAAAATCAAGCCATCAAGAATCCGACCTTTTTTGGGGGAGTTATAGAGGTTTAGAGCCGCAACTTTCGCCATAATAGCGGGGGCGAAGTCCGCCGGGGCTTCCACAATTTCCATGTCGTCAAAACCCTGCAAAATCTCGCTATAGGCGGCAAAATCTTCGCGGCAGTCCGCGCAGACCTCCATATGCTTCTTTAGATTCATTTCTTCAAAGTCGCAAAGGGAAAGCTCTTTATCCATATATTTCATCATGAATTCGCCATATTTGTTACACATAACTCTCACCCCTTTTCAAAGTCATTAAACTTTCCTTAAGCAGCTTGCGCGCCCGAAACAGGCGGTTTTTCACCTTGGACATGGGTTCGTCCACAATTTCCGAAATTTCTTGATAACTCAGCCCCTGGCTATGATACAGCACAATCGGCAATTTATACATATCGGGCAGGGATTCAATGGCATCTGTCAAAATTTGGCTTTGTTCCTTCGCCAAATATGCTTCTTCGGGCGAGTCCGCCACAGCCACAGCCGCCGCGGCCTCCAATTCATAGGTTTCGGCCGCCGCACTTCCGCGCCGCCTAAAATCAATCACATGATTCGTTGCAATCCGAATAACCCATGTCGAAAATTTATAATCGGGTTTATATTTTTTCAAATTTTTGTAAATCTTGATGAAGACCTCCTGCGCCTGGTCATTTGCGTCCTCGCGACAATTTACCATGCGCAAAACCACGGAATATACCAAATTTTTATAGCGCGCCAAAAGTTCGTCAAAAGCGGCCACCTCGCCGCCCGTGGTTGCTAAAATCAATTCGTAGTCGGTTTTGCCTTCGTATTTGTCCATAATAACCCTTTTCTTATATATACGCAAAATTTTTATTAAGGTCTGATTTTATTTAGAGCCTTTTGGAAGCATGGCGGCGGGTCGGCTTCAAAGCGCATTTTTTCGCCATTTGTGTGGGTGAAACCTAAGGTTTGGGCGTGCAGGGCTTGACCATCCAACCCGAAATTTTGCTTAGCGCGGCTATATACGGGGTCAGCCATGACAGGATGCCCGATATGCGCCATATGCGCGCGAATTTGGTGCGTTCGGCCCGTTTCCAAGCGGGCTTGGATTAGGGTAAAATTCCCAAAAGATTCCAAAGTTTGGTAATGCGTGATGGCGGCGCGCCCTGCGGGGTCTACCGCCATTTTTTTGCGGTTAATTTTATGACGGGCAAGGGGCGCGTTAATTGTGCCGTCGGGCGGATTTGGGCGGCCGTGGACAATTGCGATATATTCGCGCAAAATTGCGCGCTCGGCGAATTGCTTAGCCAACGCATTATGCGCCCTGTCGGTTTTTGCGGCAACCAAAAGCCCCGAAGTATCCTTATCAATTCGATGCACAATTCCCGGCCGCAAAACGCCGTTTATGCCCGAAAGCGAGTCGCCGCAATGAAACAAAAGGGCGTTGACAAGAGTGCCTTCGGCATGGCCGGGCGCGGGATGAACAACCATTCCTTTGGGTTTGTTTACAACTATAAGCTCGCTGTCCTCGTAGATAATGTCCAGCGGCAGAGCCTGCGGCGCGATTTCGAGAGCCACGACCGAAGGTCCGCGCAAATGTACCTTATCGCCCAAACGTAGGCGATAGCCCGCCTTAGTTTTTGCTCCGTTAACGGTTACATTCTCCGCCGCAATTAGCTTATTCACAGCATTACGCGTCAACCCACCAAATTCCGCGGCAAAAATGTCCAGGCGCGCGCCCACATCGCCCGATTCGACAACTCTAAGCATCGCTTTTCTCCTTTTTTTCGTCCTTCATGAATAATGTTAGGACAATTAGCCCGATTACCGACACAACGACGAAGACATCGGCAAAATTGAAGACGAAGGGGAAAAATTCAAAGATTATAAAGTCTACAACAAAGCCGCCGCGAAGGACACGGTCGACAAAATTGCCCAGCGCGCCGCCAATCAGCACTAAAATCGTGATTTGGTAGATTTTGCCTATGCGGGTTTTTGGGGCGGTGATGTAAAAATAAAATAGGGCGGCCAAAATTACCACGGTGGCGACAATAAAAAGCCAGCGCCAGCCCGACAAAAGCCCCAAGGCCATGCCGTCATTTTCCGTAAAGGTTAGGCGCAAAAAGCCGTCGATTAGGATTCTGTCGCGGGCCGGGCCAAATTCTGTTAGCGGGGCCAAATGCCTGATGGCCAGGAATTTTGTGATTTGGTCGATAAATAAAGCCAGCCCCACTATTAGCGCGGGAAATACATATGTTTTTAAGATTCGCATATTAACCTCTCAAAATAGTTTTTATAGACCGCAAAACCTCCGCACGGGCGGGATTGCGAACAATTTCGGCTTGACCCGGCTGCGGCGTGAGAATCAGCGTAAGTTGGCCATTTCGCGCCTTTTTGTCCTTTAGCATTTGCGCATAAATTTCCTCGGGACAAAGCCCTGCCAAGGCCGTGGGCAGGCCGAAACCCTCCAGGAGTTGCGCCGCAAAATCGGCCTCTTTTGCGCTTAGGCCAAGATGCCGCACGGAATAATCCAGCGCGCAGACCATGCCGAGGGACACGGCGTGGCCGTGGGGCAGGCTGAAATTCAGCAGGGATTCGATGGCATGTCCGAAAGTATGGCCGAAATTCAGGATTTGGCGCAGGTTGGCCTCTTTTTCGTCGGCGGCGACAATTTCGGACTTTATGGCGCAGCAGCGCGCGACTATATGAGCCAGTGCGTCAGCACCGCGCATGGTTATGGCCTCTTTATTCTCGTGCAGAAAGTCAAGCAAAGCCCTATCCTTTATTATGCCATATTTTACGACTTCCGACAAGCCCGAAATAAATTCCCGCCGAGGCAGACTGTCCAAGGTGGCGAGATTGGCGTAAATCAGGCGCGGATGGCGGAAGCTGCCTATAAGATTTTTCACGCCGGCAAAGTCTATGGCGGTTTTGCCGCCTATACTTGCGTCTACTTGCGCCAGAAGGGTTGTCGGCAAATTTACATAATCGATTCCGCGCATATAAATTGAGGCGGCAAAGCCCGCAATATCGGAAATTACGCCGCCGCCAAGCGCGAAAACCAAAGAAGACCTGTCCAGCCCGGCCTCGTGGAAAATTGTTAGAATTTTGCCCAAATTCCCAAAATCTTTAGCGGCTTCGCCTGCCGGAAGGGTCAGCATCTCAAGATGCCAATTTGTGCCCCCGGAAAGGGATTCCCAAATTTGCGCAGCATAAAGTGCCTCGACATTCACATCCGTTACAATAATAACCCGCCGCGCCTCGCTAATCTCCCAAATTTTCGCGATTTCGGAAACCAAATCGCCCCAATCATTCCTAACCACAACCATCCCAATCCCTCCTATCAAAAAAACCTTCATTGATTATGAAGGTTTTTGTAAATTATTCCAAGCCGTGCCATTCGGAAATTAGTATATATTCGTCGGGGATGACTGTCGTTGCCAGCCCTAGAATCTCCCTAAAGAAGGTCAACGGCACATACATTTCGCCCCTGCGAAGCCTTGGCCCGGTTTCAAGCTGGCGGGTTTCTCCATCGCGTATATAGGCGTTTCGGCCCACGGTTACTGTGGTTACAGCCTCCCCGCCCCTTGAAATATTCATGCGAATAGGAGCTGTAAGGGCTTCTGTTTCGAAGCCAAAACGTGCGACAACATCACTTAAACGAACCATTATTGTGCTGTATTGCGCGGCGGTTAGGGCGAAAAACACCTCGTTTTCTATTATTTCGTTTTGAATGTCTTCAAAGGCGAAGGTAATATTTTCAATTTCGCGCTGGCTAATCCGAAGCGTGCCGGACGCAAATGGAACGACAAGCCCGTCTTCATCCAAATAAAACGGATGATTATTGTCAATTCCCGCAAAATTAGCTATAAAAAGCCGCGGATTAAGCGCAATTTTATTTTCAAGGCGGCCATTTACAATTTGCAGGGCATTTGGATTAAAATCGGTTATGCTTATAATTTCAAGGGTTTCGGCATTAATTACGGTTGTGGCGACGGCGCGCGTGATATTAACCCCGCGAGCCTCCATATTCACAATCACGGAAACATAACGCCCTGCTGCAATTGTTTCGGTTTCAAAATGCAAGTCGGGCGTGCGCGCCCTGTGAATTTGAATGAATTCGTCGCGTTGGGCGACAAAACGGTCGTTAAGCTCAATATTCAGAGCGGCGGCACCGAGGACAGTCAAGGAGGCATTTGGAATTTCGCCCGTTATGGTCATATCGGGCGCGCCCCTGCGCGGCGTGGCGGCGCGTGTGCCGATTTGGTCGGCAATGCGAGTGGCGGCGACGGTCGCAAAGGTCGCGTCTTGCGCATATGCGCGCAATTCGCCTGTAACAAGCCCGGACAATGCCAAAACAACGGCCAAAGATGTTGTGGCCACGGATTTATATATTTTTGAATTTTTGAATTTAAGGCATTTCATAGTCATTTCTCCTTTCTGTCTAGCTCATTATAGCGGGGTTCGAGATGAAAGTCAATGGAATAATGGGATTGTAGAGAAATTGTAATCAAACAGACATATTTTTTAATAAAAATTATACTTGAATAAATCGGAGAAATAGTGTATAATAGATATTTAACCATAGAATTCAATAAAAAGGAGAGTTTTTATGACTAAACAAAAGAATAGATTCTTAGGAAAATTTGCCATCCTTGCGGTGGCGGCGGTGGGTCTGGCCTTTACGGGCTGTAATAATGGCGAGCTTAATATTGAACCGCTTGACGAGGCAGTCTTGGAGGCGTTTTTAGCACCCATGCCCGACGACATTACGGGTTTTATGAGCTTTAACGCAAACCCGGGGGCTTTGGCAAATCAGCTGGCAGAACCCGCTCCGGGCGATATTTACGCCGTTTTGCACACGAATCACGGGCAAATTCACCTGCGCTTCTTTCCCGACCTAGCCCCCCTTGCCGTCAGAAATTTTTTAACACATGCAAATAATGGCTATTTTAACGGCCTTATTTTCCACCGTGTTATTGATACCTTTATGATTCAAGGCGGCGACCCCGAAGGCACGGGAATGGGCGGCGAAAGCATTTTCGGCGCAACCTTTGGCGACGAATTGTCGCCGAATTTAAAGCATATCAGAGGTGCGCTGTCCATGGCCAATTCAAATAATCCCGATTTGGGACGTTTCCAAACGAATGGCAGTCAATTCTTTATTGTGCAAAATAGCGCGCTTCCGGCACATGCCGCCGGCGACACGCAATTTTTCCTTGAAAACCAAGATGTGCCTTTTGCGGAAATTTTTGGCGAGGGGCTGAGAGAAGATTTGATGGATGCGACAATTAGGGATGTCTATCCGGCTGATTTTATGCAGCATTATCTTGAAAACGGCGGCACGCCGCATCTCGATTTTGGGCATACGGTGTTTGGGCAGGTTATTCGCGGAATGGATATTGTTGACGCAATAGCCGCCGTAGAGGTTGTAAACCCCATGGCGCAGGACTTTCGGCCTGTGGAAGATGTAATCCTCCAAGCCGTCGAATTGCGGATTTGGGAATAATTTCCAACGTGGAGTAGCTGCTAGGCGTCATTCCCGCGAAAGCGGGAATCCCCTGCCTTTGTCCGGTTCTTCGAGCCGGAATGATGAATGATGAATGATGAATGATGAATTAAGTTCAAGTGCTTGAGGTTTCGGGCGGCTGCCTCTACGTTCATGTCAAGCAGCCCGGGAGATAGCCCGTCATTCCCGCGAAAGCGGGAATCCCCTCGTGCTTTGTAGACGCTACCAATGGCGGGGGATTCCGCGTCAAGCGCGGAATGACGTATGACACGCCTTCAACAGGCTTTAGGAGGGGTTTTTATGGCATTGGAAACGAAGGTAATGTTGCAAATGCTGGCAGACCAGGTTGCAAATTCTGACAGCGTGGAGAAGGCCTATCTCTTCATAATGCGTGCTGCAAATGCAAAAGGTTTGAACTTGCAACCCATCGAAGAAGTTCGCGCCTTGTATAGAGGGGAAGCTTATGGCAATTGAAACCAAGATGCTTTTAAAATCAGTCCTGAACCAAATAGCAATGTCCGACAGCTTGGAACAGGCCTATTCGCTTATCGCCGAAATGGCCAGCGTTGAGGGCTTGGACATTTTAAGCTATAACGATATGAGGACAAAGGTTAAGGGCTGGGCCGCCATGAATCGGCCCGATGTCGCAAAAAATAGGGAGGAATAACCCCGTGAAAATATTTCGTAGATTTTTGGCCTTTGTTTTGGCGGCTTTGATGGTTTTGCCTTTGGCAACGCCTGTTTTTGCCGACGATTTTATTTTGGTGGACGCAAACCGCACCTTTACGGGACGCGCCGAGGCCGAGGCCCTTATGGAATCCGCCAATTTTGACGATTTAGGCGCGAATTGGCCCGCCGAGGCCGTGGTTCGCGGAATTGCGCTTGGCGCGCTTTCCGGCGATGCCGCCGTGGATTTTCGCAATTTTCGCCCGAATGACAATATGACGCGGCAAGAGGTTGTGAACACAATTATGCGCGCAATGGGCCTTAGCGGTCAAGCGTCGGCGCGCGGCGCGGAACTTGTGCAGCAGACGGGAATGTGGCCAACCGCCCAAGCCATGGTCGATTTGGGCTATTCCGTGCTGGCCATGGACATGGGCATAATTCCCGCCGATTTTATGCTGTGGGGCAATGCAAGCCGTCAAGAGGTGGCTTCGATTCTTTATAATGCGGTTATGGCCGTGGCTTCGGGACATTTTAATGCCGCGCCCGCGCTGGTTCAAGTCTATAATTTGGCCGATTGGCGCGATATTGACCCGCTTTATTTAATTGCCGTTGAAAATATTATGGCCGCAAATATTATGCGGGGCGACGGGCTGTATTTTTCACCGAGAAATAATGTAACCCGCGGCGAAATGGCGCAGGTTCTTTCGAATTTGGATACGATTTTCTTGGACATACACGGGCTTGAGCGCAGGACGGGCACGGTTGCCGAAATTACGGGCGGCGAGCTTGTTCAGACCGGTCAAACGCAGTCCTGGCAGAATTTTCATGTGCGCTTAGGCGACGGTTCGGTGGATATTTTGCAATTTAGCGAAAATATTTATCCCTCGCCGCAGGCCGAGGTTTTGGATGCCGTGGTCTTTAATTTTGGGCAAATCGGCGGGCTGGAACTCCTTGAAATCAACCATACCATAGAATATTTTGTGCATCTTGAAACCAATACCGTTTGGTATGTCAATATTTTACATTATGCCGTCGAAGATAGCGTAGAAGGGCAACTTTTCGCCCTTGATGCCGCAGAAATGACCGTAACCCTGCGTTTTAACGGCCAAAACCTCATTTTTTCGCTGGTTGACGGCCTTGTTACAACCTTGGGCGGCAATAACTATGTGCTGATGGACCAAATTCGCGAAAATATTGCAACCCTGCCTTTTGGGCAAAATGTGCG
Source organism: Clostridiales bacterium (assembly GCA_031277225.1). GTDB lineage: Bacteria > Bacillota > Clostridia > Lachnospirales > WRAX01 > JAITMQ01. The sequence continues at coordinate 32,356 of JAITMQ010000134.1, forward strand.
GCTTTACTTGCGAAATAATGTCGTAATTCAAATATCATTCGTGGGAATGCCCGTCTTGGTTGACGAATTCCGAGGGCTTGTTTTGGAAAATAATCCCGATTTTGGCTATATGGTGCTTATGAATGCCGCAGGGCAACGTTTTTCCATGCGATATTACAGCCAAGAAATGATGGTTCAAAGGCTGTCGCATTGGGACCATGGCTGGTTTAATTCCTATATCGGCCAAATTTTCCCAACTTTTGGCTTTAGACCGACAAATACAATCGGCGACATTGTGCCCGGCGACATTGTGTTTATTCGGCCAGAGGCGGGCGAAGCGGCGGTTATTTCCGCCATTTCCGCCATCTCGAATTATATCATGCGCTATGGCCGAATTGTAACAATTGTGCATCATGAAGACCATATGTCGATACTTTTAGAGCGCGAAGACGGGCAGACGGCTTGGCATGAAATTATGGGCAATACCTTTATTCGTGCCGAAGGCCGCCCCATTGCGGCCGGTGCTGTGCGCGTCGGCGATTGGGTGCGCCTTTTGGTGAATGAGGCCGTGATAGCACCCGGTCATATGATTTCGTCTGTGCGGGAAATGGCCGTTGAAGGGGATGCGCGCCATATTTCCAATATTGTGCGCGGCAATTTAGTCGGCATAAATGCCATGCAAAATTTCTTGCAAATTGAACATGCGCAGGTGCTTTCACAGGCGGGCTGGACGAATTTTAACGATATTAGACAGCTTTCAATTGCAAATAATAATATTGCATATTATTACAATAATCGCAGGATTACGCGCGACGAGGCTCTGCGGCAATTCCGCCTAAGCCCCGCAACGGTCTATATCGCCCTTGAAAACCATTTTGCGGGCGAGAGGGTTACAATGGTAAGCTTCCGCACACAGCGCGAAGAGCGACTGCCCGCAGATACCGTAATTGCGTCGGATGGCGGCGGAGGATTCCAATTGGCAAGCATTGCGGGGCCAATAAATACCGACAGCGGCACTATTGTGCGCCGCCATGGGCGTTTGGTGTCGGGTCTGGATATTTTCCCGGGCGACCATGCCTCGGTTGTGCTAAACGGCGCGGGAATGGCGGCCGTGATTGATATTACAAATCGTCCCGACACATCGGCCCTGCAAATTATGCGCGCGCGGGTTACGCGCGTGTGGGATGGCGAAAGTTTCCGCGTGGCTTCTATGTCGCAGCTTTTTGGGCATAATTGGGTATTTTCGCCGGTTGAGCGGGAATTTGCAATCGACAGCCGCACCATGTATTTGGGCCCCGATGGTTCTGTAAATTCCGTGCTTGATGCCAATTTTATTACCTATACGGAAGAAACGGTTTTTGACCAAGTGTTTACGATTGTTACGGACGGGTCAAGAGCCACCCATATCTTTGAGGCGGCCTTTGCAAACCGCGCCGCGCGCGGCACAATTTACGCCATAGAGGACGGGCAGGTGCGCCTGCGGGATGTAACAATTCAAAATCCCGTTACGAATCGATGGGATATTATTTCGATTGCGAATAATACCATGGCCGTGAATTTAAGCTCTAATACGCTTATAGGGCGGGATAATGCGGTTGTGCCGTTTGCTGCAATGCAACAGCTTCAAATTGGGGATGAAGTGCTTGTCATGACAAATAATATTCCGGCGGCGAGAACGCCGGGAATGGAAATTAATGGTCTTATAGTGCTGGTTGATTGATGGAGGTAATTAAAATGAAGCGTAAAATCTCAATAACCATATTTCTGGCGGCCCTGCTGGCGATAATTTTTGCCACGCCCGCCTTTGCCCGCGTCGGCCAAATCGGCTTTTTCGGCGGCATAACCGAGGGCGTTCGCCTTCCGTTGACAACGGAACAAATGATTGCCGACGCAAACACGGGCGGCCAAAGCGACGCAAATTTCAGAAATATGTTCTATACCGAAATTATTTGGCTGGACGGGATGCCCACGGAATTTGAAGGCCTTATGAATATGACGGTGAACAATGCTCGCGGACGGGGCGCAAACCCCAATTTTGGCACGCGAACCGTGCGCTATGAAATTCTTCCAAGCGACATAATCACGGCGGACGGCGTTTCTCTTGAGCGCGATATTACCTTCACCGTAACCTGGCGGCGCGAGGGCAATCAAGTCATTGAAACCTATACCGTGGCCAGAACGGGCGCCAGAATCCGCTGGGCGGAAACCATTACAACCCCCGACGGCACTTTTGAACTTATCCCCGAATTAAGCCATTTTGAGGTGAGTATCATTCGTGATATTACTCCGGGTGTAACTTATTATAGCGGGAATATTTCCATGCGCGCGGTCTATGCCGCCGCTGACGGCGAAACAGTCATCCATTATTTGACAGGTAAGATTTACGGCTATGTTTCGGCATGGTCCGCCACGGAAACGCATCGTTTAGACGGGCTTGTAATCATGCCGACGGGGGAAATTCACTATTCAAATGTGCCGAGCGTTGCCGTGAGTAAGGAATTGCAATATTCGCTTAACGAGCCTACTTTAATCAGCTTTTTCGGCAATTATAGAGAGATTACGACGAATCAAAGCGGCCTAAACTTCGTTATAAATACCATGCCGGCCGAATTTTACGGACGACCTACGACAGGCCGCGCCACAATCAGCAGCTTTAACCGCTTCGAGCAGCTTATAGCCCCAAATTTAAACCATTTGCGCGGGCATTTTGCCTATCAAGACATTCGCCGCCTTTTCGCCATGGAGGTCATCACGGGAAATCCGAATCATTTTGTGCCGAATCAAGCGGTTAGTCGCGCGGAATTTATGACAATGCTGGCAAGGGCGGTCAAATTGCCGCTTGACCCCGCGCATTTAACGCCGCCACCGCCGCCAAGGGGCAATCGCCCCGTGCAAATTTTCCAGATTTTCCCGGATTTATGGCCGGACAGACCCGATTATGCCTATTTGCGAGCGATTAATGACGCGGGAATTGCGCAAGGGCGCGGCGACGGGCATTTCCATCCCGACCAAATTATTTATCGCGAGGAGGCATATGTGCTGACTTTGCGGGTTTTGGGCCTGTCGAATTTAGGGCTTGACCCCATGCCGATGCTGCCATATGTTGACAGTTATAGAATCAGCGCTTGGGCGCTAAACGACATAAATGCCGCCACGCGCATAGGCCTAATCGCCCCCGACGAAGACGGCATGTTGCACCCTCAAGAATACCTGACAAAGGCGCAGGCGGCGGCTTTGATAAATCGCCTGATTGAATATATGCGCCATGAATTGATAAGAGATTATACAGAGAATATAATCAATTTTATGAACTAATAAGTGGGGGATTAAATGGATACTAAGTTTATATTTGTTACAGGCGGCGTGGTTTCGGGTCTTGGTAAGGGCATAACCGCCGCCTCTTTAGGGCGTTTGTTGAAGGCGCGGGGCTATAGGGTTGCGAATCAGAAATTTGACCCCTATATTAATATCGACCCCAGCATGATGTCGCCCATTCAACATGGCGAGATTTTTGTTACGGACGACGGCGCGGAATGTGATGCCGATGTGGGGCATTATGAGCGTTTTACAGACGAAAATTTGACAAAAAATTCCAATATCACGTCGGGGCGAATTTATTCGACCGTGCTTGAAAAAGAGCGGCGCGGCGACTATGAGGGGAAGACCGTGCAGGTAATTCCGCATATTACCGACCATATCAAGTTTTTAACCAAGCGTGTTGTGGCTGATTCCGCGCCCGATATTGTGATTACCGAAATTGGCGGCACGGTCGGCGATATGGAAAGCGACCCCTTTATTGAGGCCATTCGCCAAATGGCCTTCGATTTGGGGCGGGAAAATGTGCTTTATGTGCATGTAACCCTGCTGCCATATTTGGAAAAGGGCGGCGAAATCAAGACAAAGCCGACACAGCATAGCGTGAAAGAACTGCTGTCTATGGGGATTCAGCCGGATATGATTGTTGTGCGAACTTCGCGCAAAATTGATTCGGATGTTAAGGCAAAAATTGCCTTATTTTGTAATGTTGCGACTGAATGTATAATCGAAAATGTAGACTGCGATAATCTCTATGAAGTGCCGTTGCTTTTGGAGCGGGAAAATTTTGCGCAGGTTGCCCTGCGGAAATTGGGGCTTGCAGAGCGCAGGCCCGAACTTTCCGACTGGGAGGCGATTTTGGCGCGTGCGGATGCCGCGCGCGGCGAGATGACAATTTCGCTTGTGGGAAAATATACCATTTTGCCCGATGCCTATCTTTCGCTGATTGAAGCCATAAAGGCGGCCTCTTTTGAGGTTGGCACAAAGGTCAATATCAATTGGATTGCCGCCGAAGATGTCGAAAAAAATGCGCAAATTTTGGAAAATTCCGCCGGGATTATCATAGGCGGCGGATTTGGGCCGCGCGGCAGCGAAGGAAAGATTCTGGCGGCGAAATTTGCCCGTGAAAACGGGATTCCCTGTCTTGGGCTTGGAATGGGAATGCAGGCCATGGCGATTGATTTTGCGCGAAATGTGATGGGTCTTCGTGGCGCAAATTCCGTTGAATTCGACGAAGCTACGCAGTATCCGATTTTTTTAAACCCCGGAAGCGGAATGCGTAAGGGCGCGCATCCCTGCAATTTGGCCGAAAACAGCCTAATTCACAAAATTTACAATAAAACCCACATTCATGAGCGGCATCGCCACCGCTATGAATTCAATTGCGCCTATATCCTGCAATTTGAGGGGGCGGGCATGACAATAAGCGGCATTGGCGACGGCCCAAAAGCCGAAATTATCGAGCTAAACGGCCATCCCTTCTACCTAGGAACACTTTTCCACCCCCAATTCAAATCCCGCCCAAACCGCCCGCATCCCATTTTCGTGCGCTTTTTGGAAGCTTGTGAAGGTAGCGAATAGGACAGGAGGCGCAATGTTACGACAATTTGTGGAAACAACCATATTCAGCAAGCGTTGGCTGGAACTGGGATTAGATGACGATGATTTGTTAGAGCTACAAAAATACTTAATGAAAAATCCGACCTCCGGCAATATTATTATAGGAACAGGAGGGGCAAGGAAATTGCGTTTTGCCCTGCCAAACAAAGGCAAAAGAGGCGGCGTGAGAGTCATTTATGTGGATGTGTTGCAGGATGAGCAAATACACTTACTTTTGTGCTATGCTAAATCTAAACAAGGGAATTTAACAGAAACACAAAGACAACAATTGAAGGCTCTTATCAAGATTATTAAGAGGTGAGAATATGGATAAAGATTTATTTGATGATTTAATAGCGTCCTGCCAAGAGGTGATAGCGCACCAAAAGGGCTTGATTCAGCTAAAAACGACTACTGTTGAAATTCCCGATTCTGAAATTGGAAGAAGTCGGCTATTTGAAGCGGGCTTTCCGGCGGGGGATTTTAGCGGAAGAGAAGATTTTGTGGGGGCAAAAATATGAAAAAGATAGTCTTGTGCGGGAGCATGGATTTTATTGGCAGGATGGCGGAATGTGCCGAAATTTTGCGCAGGGCGGGGCTTGCGCCTGTGGTGCCTGTGTCGGATGATTTGGATTTTATTGAAGCGGCCGGGCGAAATGAATTCAAAAAGCGAGTGTCCCGCGCGCATTTTGACGAAATAGCAGACAAGGAAACATTTGCCATTTTGGTGGTGAATGACAGGAAAAACGGGCAGGACAATTATATCGGCGCAAGCACTTTCGCCGAAATCGCCTTGGCATTTTATTTTGAGAAGGAGATTTATGTCCTAAACGATTTGTATAGTCCCTATGCCGACGAGCTGGCGGCGTGGGGCGCGCGCCTACTTCGGGGGAATCTTCAAAATATTACAACTTAGGGGATTCCCACTTTTGCGAGAATATATGCAAATAAGCTAGGTTAAAACAAAAACAGGGCACTGCGCCCTGTCTTCAATTGCTGATTTATCTTGATTCATGCCGCTTCAATTCCGTTTCCGGCATGGCCCGCATTTTTGGCTCCGGCCAGAAATGCGTTTATGGCCAATTCTAAACTTTGCGGGGTATACAGTCTATATTTGAAATTGTAAAACAAAAGTTTCCAAAATTCTATTAGTTTGTTGCGATTTGGTGCATTATTGTAATCTATTCCACATTCAAAAAGCAGCTCATAAAATAAGATATTTGCCGCAACCATTTCATTTATGTATAAACTATCTCCGAGCAGTTCACCAACTATTTGAATGGGCTTTCTTCTTAAAAACCAAGATATTCCATATCCATTGGCTTTTTCCAAGCTTGCGCCCTGCATGGGGTGAAAAGCCATGGCTCTGTCTATATCTGCAAAATAGTCCAACGTAGCAATTTCTAGCAGAGCATCCCGAACAACAACCTTAGCGGTGTCCAAGCCCAATTTACCTAATACTTTGTATGTCTGCGATGTTAATTCCAAATAATGGTCAACAATCTCATCCAAGGTAAAATTGGGCTTGCCACCTTTCCAGAGGTAGTTATAGGACTGTTTATCGTTTGCATGATCCACAATCCTCACCCCCTAAGCTAAAGCGTTGACTTCTTTAAAAAAGTCCGAATCAAGATAATCCGAAAACGCTTGCTCCCTTTTCTTTTTGTGCTCTGCTTTTTTGGTCTCCACCTCGTCCGCATCTACTGCAGCAAACTGCGCCGCATTGACGGAAACATCTCTTCTGTGATGGCCACTTAGCAATCTTTGCCTAAAGGCCTCACCCGCTTTCTTTAAATCATCTTCACCAATCATCAAAATCCTCCCTTTCTGAAGTAATATTATAAGCTCCAGACTATATTATATCATAATTATTTTACCATGACAACAAAGAGTTCAAATTTTAATTAAATTTTAATTTGCTCTATCGCTGCAAAAGATGCATTTCTTCTATTAGCTCGTCGGGGACTATTTTGCCTAGTTGGCTGATTCTTTGCATTTGATTGGCCAGCTTTTGTTGCGCTTGTCGGTTTTTCATGTCAAATTGCCGCAGGGCCTCGGCATATTGCGGGTTTGAGGCCAGTTTTTCGCGCAATTCCTGCGGGAAGGGGCAATATTGGAACATAATTTTGCGCGCGACTTTGTTTAGGCGTTGCGAGCCGCCCGCCTCATATGTCAGCCAGTCTATATAATTGCGCACAAATACCGCACGATAGACATTTCGGGCGCGCACAAGCTCTGTTTTAACGGAAGATTTTGCCTCCAGCGACAACTCTCTGTTGTTTCTATAAAACTGCAAATAGTTAAAATATTCGCTTGTCAGCGAGGGCGAAGACAGGTCGCTCCATCTTGCACCCTGCACGCGCTTGCACATTTCCCAGCGGAATTCGCCCACAAGGCGCATAAACGCGGGCCGCAGGTCTTCCAAATAGAAGGTTGGCAAAAACATTCGCGCGCTTGTTTGGCGGTTGCGGCCCTCAATTTCCTGCCACATAACGCCGCGCGTGCCCACATTGGGCATGAGGATTATATTGGGCATATGCTCTTTGCCAAGCTGCATACTATTTATGCCAATATCCGGATTTGAATAGACGACATCCCTATAAAACGCCGAAAAATCAAGGCTTAGAATCTCATCCATTCTTTCTTTGAGAATGTCGGCGGTAACCAGGCAGCGATGCAGATGGCGCTGCACATTATGGTCGCCAAAAAGCGGGCAATAGGACGTGATTCGGCCAAAGGTGATTTTGTTGCCGATTGGGAAGACGGCCTCCAGCTCAAAGCGCAATTTGCCCATTTTATCCACCAAAAGCCGGCGTTCTTCTTTGTCGGCAACATCCGGCATAAGCCGTCTGGCCTGCACCGATTCTTTGACATATGTGGCATAATCCGTGTCCAAATCGCCTTGACTTGGCTCTTTTTCGCCATTATAGATGGCCGTCAGCCATTCCACAATGGTATAAATTCCCTGCTGTGGATTGCCTTTAAAGGAATCGGCAATCGAAAACAGATAGTCCGCATTTTCCGCGCCCGCAAGGGCCACGTCTACGAAGCCGAAGTTCAGGAACATCTTGATAATCGTCGGAACTTTGGGTTCTTTAAGGGTCTTAATGAAAATTGCGGTGTAAATTTCGTAAAAGGTCTTTGTAAGCTCGCGGCGAAGGCGGAAAACCTCGTCTTCGCTGCTGGTTCTGTCCCTAAATTGCGTGAATTCATAGACCCCGCGCGCAAATTTATTGCGCTCCTCTTCCTTAAGCCCGGAATATTCCAAAATTGTGTAAAGCGCGTCTTTAAGGTTTTGCTTAACGCCGTCTTCGTCGAGAGCCTCGATAATCTCGCCCATGGCCTCGCGCCTTTGCACCAAGTCTTCTTCCTTAAGAGCCAAACGCTTAATTAGCAGGCTTTGCTCAAGGCTTGTAAGCTCTTTAAGCATCTCTTTAACCGGCGCGGAAATCATGGAAATAGCCTCGTCTGCGCCCTTTATATTAACCGAACCGACATGCAATTCCGCAATAAGCGCAAGTATGTCATGTTCGGATTCGTCCAAATACATTTTGGAAATATTGTCCAAATATTCGCGATACAGCCGCACGGACTGCATAATTTTGGAAATATGCTCGACCCCAATATGTAAAAAGCCCATAGAAATGTGGGCATTGCTAAAAATTTCTTTTTTCACGGCGGATTCAAGGCCGACAAATTCGGGATAATAAGAGGGAAGCCAATCTTCGATAAGGTCATTTTCGCCGGGCTGGGTCAGCGCGTCAAAGCCATGCAGACGCTTTGCGGCAAAGGAATATAGCCCGCAAAGCCGCTCATATTCGGGAAAGGCGGCCTTTAGCACAGAATAGGCCTTTTTGGCCTCCTCAATCAATTCTGCACGATATTCAATTAAATTCGATGTCTGCACATACATTGACGACACAACTTTGCTCATTAAATCGGCGTTTCCGCGCAAAAAACCGCCCACATCGGCGAAATTTTCGCAAGGATAGGCGAAAAGCGTAACCTCGTCGGCGGCGCGATAGCTCATGCCGTAAATTCCGCGAGAAACCCCGCAAACGCCGACCGTATCCCCCTGCCCATAGACAAATTTGCGCCCCGAAAAATCCGCCTCGATGCGCCCTTTTGCCACAAAAAATATGGCGTCAAAACGCGCGCCGACATCGCGAATAATATCCCCTTCTTTAAAAGTCGTTAAAGCCATGAATTCACTCCGTTCGTATTTTATAATGGATGGCATCCATTCTACCACAAAAAAGACCCCGCGTCAAGGGCGGGGTATATTTGCTGGGGGACTACTTCTTATAATAGCTTGCCACTTCATTTTCCGCCCACAAAACGTCCTCTTTGTCCATGGGGCCCTTCGCCTTAGAAATTAAAATATCCAAGCTTCCGACATCAATATTTTTATTTGCTTCCAAAAGGTCATAGCGAAGCTTTAAAAGGTCAAAAAGCCTGTCCACCAGCCTTTCACGTATTTCAGCCATATTCGGCATATCGCCACCTCCTTATTTTATTCCCAAATACTCCCGCACATTCATTTCCACATCCGAAATAAGCTGCTTGGGCATTGCCGCTTTAGCTAAGGCAATCATCATGTCCAAATATTTAATTTCAATATCGGGATTTGAATATTTCACAAGCAAAAGCGGAAACAGCCTATTTGCCTGCCTTTCTCGAATTGCCAAAAATTCCGCCATAAGCACCCCCTATTTTTTACCAAAAACGCTATAAACACGCTTCTCCGTTGAATCAATATCCTCTTTGGACATGGGCCCCATAGCGCGGGCAATCATATCGTCCAAGCCCTCTACATGATTTCCGGAATTTTCGTTTATAGCCTTAAGCTTCAAAAAGTCATAAAGCAGATTCATTTGCATTTGATGGATTTCCAAATGATTAGCCATAAAGCCACCTCCTATTCCTTAATTTTCTTAGAAACAAATTTCGCCACCTGCTCTTTCACAAAGGCGATTTCTTTGCTGTTAAGCCCTGTTTCTATACGGTATATACTTCTTTCCAATTCATTTAAAACGCCATGCCCGCGCGCCGTGTTTTCATGCTGTATCAAAAGAAGGTCATAAAGAGTGTTTGACAGCACAGTACTCAATTCTCGCTCTGATGCCATAATACCACCTCCGCTTTTCTTCCATTATATCACAATCCCCCCCGCCTGTCAAATTGTTAATTGTTGTAAAGCTTTCTAAGTTTTGCCTAACATATTTAGTCGAGATTTGCAAACCCTATTTTTGCAAGTAATTCAAGATAAAATTCCGAAAAAAGAAAAGGAAGATGGATTTTGTTAAAGTTTTATTACAAATTGATTAAAACCATTGCGAGGCACGCCACTTTATGCTAGACTATAACCATCGTTTTAGATTCGGATAGGGTTTTATGTCATAAATGTTACAAGTCGGTTACACTTGATAAAGACCCGTTGACATGAGGCCCTCTCCCTGCTAAAATGGTAATGTGAAAATTAAAAATGGGGCTTTTTCCCAAAAAATGTTGCGAGGCATATGCGCAGAAAGAGGCGATTCCCACCAAATCTTTCCCGCCAAGCCGCGCAACACAACTCCGAAAGGAGAAAGCCCTAACAAAATCCAATTTTATTTAAAGGAGGAAATTTCTTATGAGATTAAAAAGAAGAATTGCGGCGCTGTTAGCCCTCGTAATGGCCTTCAGCTCACTCGCAACCTTCAGTTTGGCTGGCGATTATTTGCAGCCCGAAACATTTAATGTTGGTGGAATCGACAATGTCGTCGTAACCGGCTTGAATTTAGAAGACCCACCACTCGTTGGCACACCTGCGCCTTCTGTAACTCAAAGCAATATCGCCACCGGCGGTGTTACTTTGGTTAGCGCATCTTGGTCCGGCCTTTCGGGCGGAAACTTCGCTGCCGCTCCGACTGCGTTGACTCTTGTCGTGGAAACACCCAATTACATGTTCGCTGAGAACGTAAGCGGTGTTCTCGTTGGGCCCAACCCTGTATTAGGAACAAGCACGAACGACTGGGGTGTTAACACAGCCACTATTGTTTTTAACATTACCCAACCCACCCCCGAAGCCCCCGGCTTAGGGATCACAGGGACTGTTGCCGTAACTCAATTTGTAGAAGCCACCGGCACATTATACCTCGCTCTTACTCAAGGACATTTCACGGATGCTTCTGCGGGTTATATCACAGACTGGTTTGCGGGCTTTCCTACCGGGTTGACTTTCCACAGAGCAGCCACATCCGGGAACCCGACCAACATCCAAGTATCCGTTGGGGGCAGACCTACAGCTGACGGCGATACCACTCTTACCGTAACCGTTCCCCATGCATCCCACAGCGGTGTGCGCAACTCCACGGTTACTGTCCCACAAATTGTTACTTACACAGCATTTGCCGTTACAGGCAATATTACCGTTTCCGGCAATCTCAACCATGCTATCGCCGGGGCAAACCTTGCTTTGAGACTGCCTGATGGCTTCACATTCAACGCTGTAACCGGATCTGCGCAAGATGTAACCTCTTGGTTTACAGGAACCACACCCAGCGGATTAACTATGTCGAGACCCGTTCAAGAAGCCGGGCAAGCCACAATTATTAATTTCTCCGGAACACCCACATCTGAAGTGGTGGGAGCTATGCAAATCACAATCCCTCACGGTGCAATCACACAAGCCGGAGTTGACAACAATATAGTTGTCGCCGGCGGAACGGCCAGAACTTGGAATATCGGGCCGGCAGCTGCTACAGAAGCGGCCATCAGAAATGACAGCCGTCCAATCTTCCTGCAAGGCGGAAATCTTCCAAGATTAACCACATTTGCGCCAACCACAGGAAATACCACTTTCAACACTACTTTAGTAGTGCCCGGAAGATTTGTTGACGAAAGAATGCATGCGGCCGGCTTTGGCGTAACTGCTCCATTGATTCTTGATTTGCCCGGAAACCCTGTATTTATGGGCGTTCGTCCCGGTCATATCTATAATGGCATATTCGCAGACGGAAATTGGGGCATTCCCGGACTTAGCATCCACGTTATTTCCGACAGCCGCATTGAATTGATTCCCACCTCCGGCACATGGACCGGGCTTTTAGGACTGGGAACAACATTAAGCATTCCAATGCAAATTCAAATCGGCAATGGCCAAATGGGTCGCCTTGATATGAATCTTAGCGGCGGAACCGGTTTCTTGACCGGCGCATTCGGCCAAACCCTTGTTGCTGCAGAGCGCGCGGCGGGAGCAATTGCATCCGTTATTCGTCGTGGCAATGAAGGCCAAACCGGCCAAGCCGGCGTTATGGTTCAAGGTGCTGTTAATGCACTTCAAACAGGAACAGGCGCTGCTCGCGGAATTCAAATTCTTGAGGGTGCTGTGCCCGGCTTTGCAACTGCCGAACAACCTGCTAACCCACTTCGTGGTTTAACTTTAACCATTGGCACACCAAACGGCCCTATCGCGTTTAACCACCGCGGAGCATATCCAACGGCGGTTGAATTGGCCGGAGTTTCGATTCCTCTATTCGTAAACCATTTAGAGGCCGCTGCTTTTGCCGGAATTAACCTTACAGTTCGCAATGGAGCAAATGATTCTATCCTTGTTCCCGGAGCAACTGCCGGTCAGCCCGGATTTGCCAATGTAAATGCAAACGGAATTATCGCCAACCTGTCTCCTCGCTCTATGGACGATGGCGTTAATAACTACAACTACGCTTTCTTTAGCCATAATATGACAAGAATCAATATTGTCTTTGGCAATATTGCTTCAAGCCCACCACCTCATATTCCACGCTCTATTATGGTTACTCAAATTGCTGTTGAGCAACGCGCGCCACATACACCCGCTTGGGGCGAATTTGGCATTACTGTTGGTTCACAAATTCTTACAGGCGGAAACCTGTATGGGTCAACCGGAATTGCCGGTGGTGCAACAGCATTTATTGACTTTGTAAACTTTGCACAACAAAATGTAACTTTTGCTCCTCCATCTACTGAAGCCGGCGAACTTCGCGAATTAAGAGCGGGCCAAACCTATTATGAGAATGTTCCGCGCGAACCTCGTCAACCTCATGCATATCCAACCACAGCCAGCACGCAAGTTCCTGTGCCTGCTTCACAGTTAGACTTTGCAAGAGCACAAAGAGGCCTTGTGGGAGCAAGACAAATTAATCTTGCCGACAATGTTGGTCTTATGGGCGGTGTTGGTGTTGGCGGCGGAATCGGACTTGCACATGGCGCGTTTACTTTCACAGTAACCGACGCTTATGGCGAGCCCCATCCTTATGCCAGCTTGGCTGCTGTGCGTCTTAACACAGACTTTAACGTGCATTATGGACAACCTGCAGGAAACCGCGGCTTTAACAATGACCTGTTCCACAATGTGGTCGGAAACATTGGTGCCGAGCCTACTGCCGAATCTGTATGGATTCAATCACATGCCACTGCCGCTAACGTAACCTTGCGTTCGCAAATGGCTAATGTGATGTTTACAGCTGATGGAAAGTCCGTGATTGTTTCCGGAATGCGTCATTATAATGACCTTGCTTTCGAATTGCAAACATGGTTCCATATCTCCACAGCTTTGTCCTATAGCGGGCCTGTTTATATCACAGTTGACAGCCCTGTTATTACAGAAACCGTAAGATTGGCCGATGTTGTTTCACCTATTGAAGTTATCACCGAAACCACTTATGTGCAAACCGGTATTCTTCAGCAGCCTGTTTCAACAATCACAATCAGAGAAACTGCTCCCGGCAACCTTGCTTCAGGAACAAGATTAGAAATCAGCATTCCTGACTTGCCTCTTGGTGTTGTTGGCGGTAACAACGGCTTCTGGCCAATTAATGCAAGCAATCTCAGCGTAAGCGGCGGAGGATTGGCTGCCTTGCCTGTATTGACAAACCAAATCTCTTCAACGATTTCTGTGGATATTACTAATCCATCCGTTGATGAGCCCGGTGAAATCGTATTGTCAGGTTTGGCCGTTTCCTTGCACTTTGTTGCTCAAGGTTACTACAGCTTGGTAATTACAGGCAATGACCTTGCTGACAACTTCGGCAATCTCATTAACTTGAGAAGAGATGTTGCTGTTAACCAAGTGCCTACGCTTGGGCCAAATGAGCCTATGCACCGTCGTTATGCCTTCCAAGGCTATGTTGCACCTGAATATCTTGGTGTTGGTATTGACGTGATTGCAGGGCCCGGAGCTATGGTTCCTACGCTTAGACTGCCTCACCAAACCGGCCCTCACTTCTATGTTGATGGTGAGCCTGTGCAGTTTGGCGGCGGAAGACAATCTATCAATATCACGGCTTTGACCAATGTAAATGGTGTTAATGTTGCACCCAACACATTGTATGTGCCTTTCCGTCCCATAATTAATGCCTTAACCGGATTTACGGGAGCACCTGAAAGCGATGGAGATCCTATCCGCTTTATTACAGGGAATCCTATGGCGGGCATCCCTCATACCGTGCATGTAACTTTGCCTTCAGGTCAAGTTGCTACGTTCTGGGTGGGAGAGCATTTCTTCATGGTTGATGGAGCGAGAAGCTATATGACTTCAGCAGAAGGAATTCCTGTTATTCCTTTCATTGGAAACGGAACAATCGGTGCTAATGCGTCAATGTATCTTCCAATTAGATTCATTGCCTATGCATTCGGCTTGGAAGTTGACAATGTGAATAACGAGGCTGTAATCAACTAATCAACCCTTAAGCTTCAAAACAATAAAAGCGATAAACCCCTTCGGGGGTTTTTTGCTTGCGGCGGAAATTTTTATGTGGTATAATGAGGGAAAAAGATCCCGCATCAAGTGCGGGATGACGATGTGGGAGGGTTATTATGGCAATTTTGAAGGATTTGCGGCCGGCGGATGTTTTTTCGTATTTTGAGGTGATTTGTTCTATTCCGCATGGGTCTTGGAATGAGAAGGCGCTAAGCGACCATATTTTGGGCTGGGCGCGGGATTTGGGGCTTGAGGCTGTGCAGGATGAGATGTGGAATTTGGTTATTAAAAAGCCCGGCTCGGCGGGGCGCGAGGACTTTGCGCCCGTGATGATTCAGGCGCATATTGACATGGTTTGCGAGAAAAATAACGATGTTGAATTCGATTTTGAAACGCAGGGGCTGGACATTTATGTCGATGGGGATTTTGTGAAGGCGCGGGGCACGACGCTTGGCGGGGACAATGGAATTGCCGTGGCCATGGCCATGGCGATTTTGGCGGATAATTCGCTTGAGCATCCGCCGCTTGAGATTGTGCTGACGACGGTTGAGGAGGCGGGCATGGACGGCGCGCGGGCCGTGGACGCGGGTCTGCTTTCCGGCAAGCGTTTTATAAATGTGGACAATGCCGAGGAGGGCGTGTTTTTGACGGGTTGTGCGGGCGGTGCGGCGGTTAAAATTAGCCTGCCTTTGGCCGACATGCCCCTGCCCGGGGCAGATTTTGCGGCGTTTACAATTTTTGTGGGCGGGCTTAAGGGCGGACATTCGGGCATGGACATTCATCTTGAGCGCGGCAATTCCAATAAAATTCTCGGACGGGTTTTGGCAAGCCTCAAGACACCCTTCCATATTATGGATGTGGCCGGTGGCTCTAAAGACAATGCCATCCCGCGCGAGGCCTGGGCGAAAATTTTTGTGAAGCCGGCCGACGGCGGCGCGCTTGCGCTTGAAGTGGCGGAAATTGAGGCCGCGCTTAAGGCGGAGTTTAAGACCGCAGACCCCGGCGTTTTTGTGCGGCTTGATGGCAAGCCCATGGGGCGGCAGTCTAGCCTGCCAAGTGGCACGCGCGTGTTTGCGCCCGAAACCAAGGAGGCGGCCATAAGCCTACTATTGCTGACGCCCTTTGGTGTAGACCATTTTAGCATGGATTTTCCGGGGCTGGTTGAAACTTCCAATAATTTGGGGGTTGTGCGGGTTATCGATGGCGAATTAGTGTTGACTTGCGCCGTGCGCTCGTCTGTGGAAAGCCGCAAACTCGCGCTTTGTCAGCGTATTGAGCGGCTGGCGGAAGCATTGGGCGCAAAGGCGACGGTTTCGGATGGCTATCCCGGCTGGGCTTATAGCCCCGAATCGGCCCTGCGCGAAACTTTCAAGAAGGTTTATTTTGAGAAATATGGCAAGGACGCGACAATTGTGGCCATTCATGCGGGGCTGGAATGTGGCGTTTTTGCGGAAAAAATCGGCGGGCTGGATATGATTTCCTTTGGGCCGAATATGTTTGATTTGCATACGCCGGACGAGCGCGTCAGCATTTCCAGTGTTGAGCGTTGTTATGACTTCTTTAAGAGCGTTTTGAAAGTCCTTTAATTTCGTGCATTTCGTGCATTTCGTGGTTAAAGATTGAACCACGAAATGCACGAAAATACACGAAATGCTGGGGGTGATTTTATCCTGGATTTGCTGGCGGTTTTAAGTCGGTATTATTTTGTATTCCTGCTGATTTGCTTTATAATCGTCGGCGTGGCTTATTTGCGCGGCGGCGGCAGGCTGGGCGGCGAGCGGGCGGCGGGGCGCACACAAACGGCCGTCATCCTGCTTTTTGCGATTTTTGCCTTCGCCATTGTGGTGGACAGCGTGGAAGGCCTGATTTTTGCGGGCTTTGTGCTGGCTTTTGCAATTTTTGCCTCCTTTGTTGCGCGGCGTTTTTATAGGCGGCTTTGCCCGCTGATTACCAATATCATGATATTCATGCTGGTTTTGGGCTTCATTATGCTGCAAAGGCTGGACCCCGGCCTTGCCATGCGCCAGCTTATAATCGCCGCCGCGGGCTTTGGCGTGTCCATGCTGATTCCGCTAATTTTCAAAATCTTCAAAAATTTTGAAAAGCTGGAAAAGCTCTATATTGTGCTATGCGTGGGTCTTTTGGGAATTGTCAGCGCGGCCTCGCTTTTGGGCAATTTTATCGACATTCCGCTGGTAACCGAGGACAGATTTGGCGCGACAAATTGGATTAGCGTCTTTGGGATAACCTTCCAGCCATCGGAATTTGTGAAGCCCATTTTCGTGCTGTTTTTGGCGGCGGCCTTCCGCGACAAGCCGCGCATGTCCAAGCTAATCTTCACCTCGGCGGCCTCTGCGGCTCTGGTGCTGATTCTCGTCGTTCAGCGGGATTTGGGCGGCGCGCTGATATTTTTCACCGTTTTTATGGTCATGCTCTATGCCTCGACCGGCTCAAAACTCCTTTTCGGCGCGGGATTTGGCGCAATGGCCATAGCCTCGGTCATTTCCTATCAAATTTTCCCGCATATACGCGTACGCGTGGCGGCGTTTTTAGACCCCTGGGGCGACATTGCGGTCAGCGGCTTCCAAATCACGCAGTCGCTGTTCGCGATTGGAACATGGGGGGCCTTTGGCTCGGGACTGACGCGCGGCCTGCCGGAGCGCATTCCCGTGGTGGAGCGGGATGTAATCTTCTCCGCCATTTCCGAAGAATTCGGCTGGATTTTTGGGCTGCTGCTAATCGCGCTATATGGCCTGCTCTTAATCAGAGGCCTGCAACTCGCGCGCCGCGCAGGGCGCCCGCTACACGCACTTATGGCGACAGGCTTCACAATTTTTTTGGTATTCCAGGCCTTTGTGTCAATCGGCGGCAATATTCGCTTCATTCCCATGACGGGCGTAACTTTGCCGTTTATAAGCTATGGCGGTTCGTCGGTTTTTGTCAGTGTGCTTATGGTTGGCGTGTTGAATTGGCTGAATGGGCAGGATTGGCAGGATGGGCAAATTGGCGACGAGAAGGAAATGCTTGCAAATTTTGGCGAAGATGATATAATAGAAGGATAAACATTAAAGGTGATAGGATGGATATTAACGGAATTGTCGCAAATTGTATGCCGCCGGGAACTACGGTTGTTAAGGTTTATCAAGACGGCGCGGAACTTAAAGTCGATATTGACATTCCCGGAATGGGGCAGGTTACTTGCACGGTGAAGAAAAACCATGCGGGCGAGTTTTATGTGGAGTGATATTAATGCGCAGGAATATTGGTCAGATGTTTTGGGTTTTGGCCGTGATTTTTATGGCCATGGGCGCGTATTTTGTGTGGACTGCGGCTGTAGACGGGCGCAATTTTGCGGCACATCCTTTTAATGGGCGCGTTAATATTGAAGGGCGCGGGCTTCGCGGAACGATTTATGACGCGCGCGGGCGCGTTTTGGCCTATGACAGCGAATTTGGCCGAAATTATCCCTTTGGCGCGGTTTTTGCGCATGTTGTGGGATATTCGGGCATGTCGCGCGCGGGGCTGGAGCTTAGCCAAAATTTCACCCTCACGCGCCTTAGCCGCGAATTGATTCAAATGACGGCCGCCGTAATCTTTAATGACGAGGTTGCGGGAAACTCTATAGAAACCACGCTTGATGCCGATATTCAGAGCATAATTCACAATGGCCTTGACGGCGCGCGGGGTGCTGCTGTTGTGCTTAATGCCCAAACGGGCGCAATTGTCGCCATGGCATCCGCGCCTGGCTTTGAACCCGAACTTGTAGAGCAGGATTGGGGGCGGCTTTTAGGGGATGGGGCAAGCCCGCTGTTAAACCGCGCAACGCAGGGGCTTTATCCGCCGGGGTCGACTTTTAAGCTGATTACGGCACTTGCGGCACTCGAATACGATATGGAACTTCTGGACTTTGTATTCGATTGCACGGGGCAAATAAGCTTTGAAGGGCAGACTTTGCAATGTTTTGGCGGCACGGCCCACGGCGAGGTGGACTTTAACCGCGCCATGGCCCTGTCTTGCAATGGATATTTTGCGGTTTTGGCGCAGAAAATTGACGCGGGGCATATTATAGCCGCCGCCGAGCGCGCGGCCCTGTTTAACCGCGAAATTCCCTTCGAGCTGGCCGCTTCTATGCCGCTTTTTTCCATGCCGAACGAACCCGAGCTGTCGGAACTTGTCGAAACGGCAATAGGGCAGGGGCGAACGCTGGCAACGCCGCTAAATATGGCCTTGCTTGCGGCGGCAATAGCAAATGACGGCATTATGCCCGAACCCTTTATGGTTGAACGCGTCGTCGGCGCATTTGACAATACCGTCGGCAGACATTCGCCGCGACGAATTGGGCGGGTTATGCCCGCCGAAATTGCGGAAATTTTGGCCGATTCTATGGTTGATGCCGTAAATTTCGGAACGGCGGCACCTGCCACGCTAAATCATGTGCAGGTGGCGGGAAAGACGGGCACGGCGCAAAATGAAACGGGGATTGACCATTCGTGGTTTATAGGCTTTGCGGGGGATTATGCGCTGGCGATTATTATTGAAAATACGGGCGGAGGCACGCGGGCGACGCGCCTTGCGGGAGAGATACTGCTGCGCCTTACCGAATAAGGAGAACGAATGATTAAAGATAATACAGTAATTTTTAAGGGCGGCAAAAGCGGGATTGTGATTTTGCTTGCCGAAGATGCGGGGTTTGAGCGCATTTGTCAGGCCTTGCGCGCCAAGGTTCGCGAGGCGGGCAAATTTTTTGCGGGAACACAAACCAGCATAACCTTTAAGGGCAAACAGCTGTCCGAGGCGCAAATTTTGGAGCTTTTGGACATTATGAACGAAGAAACCGACATTTCGGTTACTTTTGTCGAAGATTTGACGGGGCAAATGCAGGTGGCGGCGGCCATGCAGCCCGCGCCGCAGTTTTTTGATGCCCCCGACACATATTTCCACAAGGGTAGCCTTAGAAGCGGGCAGACGATTATCCAAAACGGCTCGGTTGTTGTCATGGGCGATGTTAATGCCGGGGCGGAAATTGTCGCCACGGGCAATGTGGCGGTTTTTGGGGTTGTGCGCGGGCTGGTTCACGCCGGTTCGGGCGGCGACGAAAATGCCTTTATAAGCGCGATTTCAATTTTGCCCAATCAATTCTTGAGCATTGCGGGCAAAAAGGTGCATTACACAAAGGAAATGCTGGCGGCCAAAAAAAATAAAATTGAGCCGGAATATGTCTTTGTGCAGGATGGGTTTATAATTGTAGATTTAATCGCTAATATTAAATGAGGGGGATACAAATGGGAGAAGTTATTGTTGTTACAAGCGGAAAAGGCGGGGTGGGCAAAACAACCACCACGGCCAATATTGGGACAGGCCTTGCGTCTATGGGCCGTTCTGTTGTGTTGATTGATGCGGACATTGGGCTTCGCAATCTTGACGTGGTTATGGGGCTTGAAAACCGCATTGTCTACGATTTGGTTGATGTGGTTGAGGGGAAATGCCGCTATAAACAGGCGCTGATTCGGGACAAGCGTTATCCCGAACTGCATCTTTTGGCGGCGGCGCAAACCAAGGACAAATCGGCCGTAAGCCCCGAACAAATGGTCAAGCTTTGCTCGCAATTAACCGACGAATTTGACTTTATTATAATCGACTGCCCCGCGGGCATCGAGCAGGGCTTTAAAAACGCCATTGCGGGCGCGCATAAGGCCATTGTCGTCGCCACGCCCGAAGTCAGCAGCGTTCGCGATGCAGACCGTATTGTCGGCCTGCTTAAATCCGCCGACATCAGCGAAGTTTGGCTGATTTTGAATCGTCTGCGCCCCGATTTGATTCGGCGCGGCGAAATGATGACATTAGAGGATGTTGTGGACATTTTGGCCATTGATGTGCTGGGGGTTGTGCCTGATGATGAGGCCATAGTTGTTACAACAAATCGCGGCGAGGCGGCCGTAACCGAAGCGAAATCGCCCGCAGGGGCGGCGTTTCGGAATATTGTCGCGCGCATTGTCGACGAAAATGTGCCCATGCTTGAAGTGCAGGAAGACGGCGGATTCATGGCGAAAATAAAGAAAATTTTCCGCAAGGGTTAGGGGGAGTCGCAACAATGTTTTTTAATTCAAGGAAGCAAAAATCGGGGGAAATTGCGAAAAACCGCCTGCAATTGGTAATTTATCAAGACAGGATGAATACAAATCCCGAATTGGTGGATAGACTGCGATATGATATTTTGCAGGTGATAAAGTCATATATTGACATTGACGAGGGCGCGCTGGACATAAAAATCAGCTCGCCGCGCGGGGCTGCGCTTGGCGAAGATGGGCCTGCGCTGGAGGTTAATATTCCGATTAAGGGCTGGAAAATGAGGTAGAAATGGTTGGAATTCGGCGGAATCTACGTTCGTTTGACATAGTTTTATTTGTGCTGGTTTTATTGCTGTCGGCCTTCGGCCTGCTCATGGTAGGCTCGACGACGGGGCTTGGAAACGGCGTTGTTTCCGCCACTTTTATAAGCCAGCTTGTTTTTGCGTCCACGGGCGTGGGAATAATGCTGTTGGCGGCCTTTATCAACTTTGAAACCATATGCAAATTCTATTTGCCAATTTACGGAATTAACATAATTTTCCTGGTCGCTGTTTTATTCATGCCCGAACAGGCGGGCGTGCATCGCTGGCTGGGCGTGGAAATTGGCGGAACTATGCTTGGCGTACAGCCCTCGGAATTTGCCAAAATTTTCATGGTAATCTTTCTCGCGAAAATTATTGACAAATATAAGGAAAAAATCAACCACCCGCTAATTATCGGCCTAATTTTGGCGTCAACGGCACTTCCTGTTGTGTTAATTTTCATACAGCCGTCGTGGTCGGCGTCCATAATCCCGCTGGCAATCATGCTTGCAATGCTATTCGTCGGCAGGTTGAGTTATAAGTATATAATCGTGGCTGTACTAATTGTCATACCCGCCGCGCTATTCTTCTTCATAGAACTACATTCCGAAAACCCCCTAATCCTGGCGAATCTGCTCGAAGACTATCAAATTGGCAGAATTTGGAATTTCTTCTATCCCGAATTGGGCACAGACGGCACCTTCCAAAACGAAAGGGCGTGGGCCGCCTTTTCCAGCGGGCTTTTGACGGGGCGCGGGCTTTTTAACAATGAAATCGCCGTTCCCTTCGCGTCCAATGACTTTATTTTCGCAATCATAGGCGCGGAATTCGGCTTTTTAGGTTCGCTGGCCGTGCTGGTTGTCATATTAATTATAGTGGCCCGTTGTTTCATGATTGCGCATCGCTCGCAGGTATTTTTGGGCAAATTAATCGCCGTGGGCGTGGGCGTGGCCATAGCCTTTCAAAGTTTTGTGCATGTCGGCGTAAACACGTGGATTCTGCCGAATACGGGGATAAACCTGCCCTTCGTGTCCTCCGGCGGCTCGGCGATTTGGGTTTTTATGGCAATGGTCGGGCTGGTGCTAAATGTCGGCATGACGCAGGAATATTCAATGTTTGACGACCTTGGAGGGGGGAAGGGTGGACGGTGATACTGCAGGGCATAACCACATTTTCGCGCTTTTCGTGTGTTTCGTGGTTCGATTTTTTAATTTTTTAACCACGAAAGACACGAAAAACGCGAAAGATGGTGCATTTCCTGCCAAAACGCTGCTTTAGCGGGAATGAAGAATTGCAAATTTTGGAAAATTTTGCGCGGGGC
>JAITMQ010000162.1 GCA_031277225.1 Clostridiales bacterium
CCCCCGCCCCCAGGCCGGGCACGCGGGGGGGGGGCAGGCGGAAGTTTTTTATTGTGTGTTGGGGGCGCGCATGGCGCCCCCGCCGGGGGACGGCGGCCTAAAGGCCGCCGTCCCCCGGAGTGATGACAAAAGTGGTGCTGCTTGCGGCGTGGCGCAGAGCTTCGCTCTGGCTACGCCTTGAGCTAGTGCGAAGCACCGCGCACCGGCCTTCGGGCTTCGTCCGCAGTTCGGGGCGGCCTAAAGGCCGCCCTTGCTTGCTGCAAACCTTAACACAGCGGGAATTCGCGCAACCCTCGTTGCATATAGCTACTGCACCTTTAGGTCGCTTCAAGGGTGCGCAATGCGAACCCTACAACTCTTGTTGCGCTGATGCTTTGCAAGCGTTATTTTAGCCATTCCTTGGCCCGGAGCTGACCCCCGGACTTTAGTCGGCACTACCCTGGCGCGGCATTTTGCGTCGGCTATTAAATGCAATAGCATATGTAGGGGCGCACAATGCGCGCCCGCAGGGGGGCGGCCGAAAGGCCGCCCCCCAGCTCGATACAAACCCCAGAACCCACCCGCAATAATCGGCTACACGAATCCGCTGCGTGCCGGAAACGCGACATCTTATTGAGGATAGATTCTTAGGCGGAGCGCAACTCTTGCTGTGCTGATGCGCTCAATATGCGGGCTGACGCTTTGAAGCGTTACTTTAGCCGTCTTTAGACGGCACTCCCTGCCGGGTCTATTTGCGTTTCAACTTATTGTAAACCTCACTTTTCGCCAGACCGCGCGCTTTGGCGGCCATTTTTATGGCATCCTTTTCGCCATGCCCTTGCGCAATTAATTGTTCCACGTGGAACATAATATCCTCCGGATAGGTCGGCGCAATTTCGCCCGCCCCCTCAACGACAATCACAAATTCGCCCCTGGGCGGCCTTTCCTCAAGCTTTGCGATGATTTCCGAAATAGCCCCAAACGAAATTTCCTCGAATTTTTTGGTCAACTCACGCGCGAGGGCGATTTGGCGGTCGCCCAAAATTTCCATCATTTCCCTTAAAGTGGCGAGCAGCCTGTGCGGGGCTTCGTAGAGCACGACCGTGCGCGGCGCTTCGCGCTGGCTCTCCAAAACCCTACGCCGCGCGGCCTTGTCCCTCGGCAAAAATCCCTCAAAAACATGCGGCCGCGCGCGAAAACCCGACAACACAAGCCCCGCCAGCCCTGCCGACGCGCCGGGACAGACCGTAACGCCAATGCCGTGTTCATGGCAGGCAAGAACCAATTCGCGCCCGGGGTCTGAAATGCCGGGCAGACCCGAATCGCTGACAAGTGCCACATTCGCGCCGTTTTGCAGGCGTTCAATTAAATAAGCCCCCTTAGCCTCGCGATTATTCTCGTGATAGCTTGTCATGGGGGTCTTAATCTCATAATGCGCCAGCAATTTGGCGGTATGGCGCGTGTCCTCGGCGGCTATTAAATCCACTTCGCCCAGCACACGAAGCACCCGCAGGGTAATGTCCTCCAAATTGCCGATTGGCGTTGCGCAAATATATAAAATTCCACTAGTCATAATAAATTCCCCGAAGCTCTTTTGTATAATTTCCATCCTCGTCATAAATCACCAGAGGGGCTTGAATTACAAGGTTTGCGCCGCCTTCCTTAATGGAAGAAATTAGCAGCAAATTTGGCGGGCGGCTAATATTTGGCTGAACAAAACGCAGGACTTTAGCAGCAAAACCATGAGTGGCTAATGTAGCGAAAATTTCAGCCAGCCGCGCGGGACGATGAACCATATAAAATCGCCCTTTGGAAACCAATAGACGCGCGGCCGCAGCGACTACATCGTCGAGTGTGCAGGCTATTTCGTGGCGGGCAATTGCTAGGGCATCGGTTGGGCTTTGCGCGCCATGGCCGACAGGCATATATGGCGGGTTGGCCGTAACTATATCGAATGTTTCGCTGCCGAAGGTCTTAATATCCGCGCGAATAATCTTAACCCTATCCTCAATTCCATTCAAAACCAAGGAACGGTTCGCCATATCCGCAAGTTCCTCCTGAATCTCAATCCCCGCAAAACTAGCACCTTTAGACTTCGCAGACAGCAAAATCGGGATAATTCCATTGCCCGTGCAAAGGTCAAGATGCCGCTGCCCCCTATGAACCTTCGCGAAGTCGCTCAACAACACGGCATCCATGCCAAAGCAAAAGAATTTCGGGTTCTGGATGATTTTTAGGCCATCCCTATGCAAATCATCCAAACGCTCCCCCGGCGCAAGCACTAGCTTCTACCCCTATAATGCGTATATTCCGGGACTTCCGCGCGCTTAATGATTTTAATATCCTGCGCGCGATAATGATTTATGGCGGGCGAATCATTCGGGTTTTTGCGCACGGCGGCGCGAAGGGTTTGGCGCAAAATCGACGTTGACAGCACCTCGCCTTGCCCGTCGGGGGTCTGCACAATATCGCCCACGCCCGGCATAATCTTATTTAGCTCGTTATAATGCTCTTCTTCATATTTTAGGCAGCACATAAGGCGGCCGCAAACGCCGGAAATCTTACTTGGACTTAAAGACAGATTCTGGTCTTTTGCCATTTTAATCGACACGGGATGAAATTCGGGCAAAAAAGTTGAACAGCAGAGCGTTCGCCCGCAAACGCCGATGCCGTTTAGCAGCTTAGATTCGTCGCGCACGCCAATTTGCCTAAGTTCGATTCGCATACGGAAAATGCTGGCCAAGTCCTTAACCAGCTCGCGAAAATCCACGCGCCCGTCGGCCGTGAAATAAAAAATAATTTTGGCCGAATCAAAAGTAAGCTCGACATCAATAAGTTTCATGCCCAGGCCGTGTTTTTCTATGCGCTCAAGGCAGATGCCAAAGGCCTCCTCCTGCCGTTTGCGATTGGCGGCAAGGGTCGTCAAATCGGCCTCGGTTGCCACGCGGATAATGCGGCGAACGGGCATAAATGCGGGGTCGGGTTCAACCATTTTGTTGGCAATTTCGCAAGTGCCATATTCCACGCCGCGAATTGTTTCAACAATAACGCCCGTGCCGCGCTCAATTGTCGCCCCTGCCGGGTCAAAATAATAAATCTTTCCTGCGGATTTAAACCGCACTCCTATAATCTCAATCATTCGATTCTCCTTGACGCTTTTTCTTAAATCTCTCATATACAATAATAAATGCTACCGATGTAACGGCTCCACCTGTACAAAACCAAATTATCGCATTAGCAATATTCATTTTATCGCCTCCTTGTCAACGATTTTTCATGCCGCCAAGATACTATAATCGAAGCCAACACAAAAATTATTGAGCTTATATATATCAAGGCAATCGGAGCATCCGACACCCTAATTGTAACATATGCCACGATTTTTACAATAGCTAAGAAAAAAAGGGAAATGAAGTAAAAATCACTACTTTTTGCCTTGCTGCGATAACAACGTATTATCGACGATGTAACAACAAGGAATGAGCACAAAATCAGCTCCCCATTACCAATCATCATCCGAATTAAATCGGTTGCGCTATGTAAAAATATTCCCATGACCAGCGATAAAAATACCGGAGAGAAGACCAGCATGGTAGCAACCGCCCACCAATTCATATTCGTAAATCTTAGCTTCCGCATACAACAACTTATCCTTTCCGACTATTATTCTAAACCACCGCCCGCGCGACGGTCGTCAACGTCATCCCCGCGAAAGCGGGGATCCCCCCCTGTTTCACGGATAATGCCTACCGATGGGGGATTCCCGCTTTCGCGGGAATGACGTAATGCGCGCGTCTGCCTTTGGCTTGCGTTTTGCCGACAAGCTCGCGAGAGCCTTCCGTCATGCCGGGCTTGACCCGGCATCCCCCGCCATTGGCAGCGTCTGCAAAGCACAGGGGATT
The DNA here is from genome assembly GCA_031277225.1 of Clostridiales bacterium. Taxonomy (GTDB): domain Bacteria; phylum Bacillota; class Clostridia; order Lachnospirales; family WRAX01; genus JAITMQ01. Next base: position 3,882 of record JAITMQ010000162.1, read on the forward strand.
CCCGCTTTCGCGGGAATGACGAACCGGGTCGGTTGCCGTTACAACAGCTTCAATAGCAATATTTCCATGCATAACAGGAAAGGACAATTCCGCGCCAGCTTTTCTTTTGTATCGTCTATTGCGCGGATTTTTGCCAGAAGGCGGGGGCATAGGGTTGAAATTAGTTCGTCGCGGTAATGCAGCTTTAGTATATCTAAAAAGTCGTGAATATTGTCTTTATGCTCTTCAAGATTTTTGGCGGCGGCAAAAATTTCGGGAATGGACATTTGCGCGGCGCTTCGCGCAAGCTCAAGAGCCATTCGGCGCAATTCCATAAAGTCTTCATCCTGCGCCAAAGCCAGCGCGCGCCCAATTCCGCCCCCCGAAAACCACGCCCCAATCTGCGCCTTTTCGGGCGAAATTCCGCGCTGCCGAAGATGCTCCTCAATGGCATTTTGGGGCAAGGGCGGGATTTTATAGCTTATACAGCGGGACAACAAAGTTGGCAAAAACGCCCCCAAATGATTGGCCAACAGCAAAAAAACAGCATGTTTCGGGCCGTCTTCAAGGGATAGAAGCATGGCGTTTTGTGCGGGGTGGGTCATCTTGTGAGCTTGTTCAATGATATAGACCCGCTTGCTTGAAGCGAAGGGCAGAACGGACAAATTTGCGATTATATCGTCGCGCATCTCATCCACGCCCAGGCTGGCCTTAATCGGCGCAATGACCACCAAATCGGGATTATTGCCCGATTCAAAGGTTTTGCAAGAGGCGCAAATGCCGCAGGCATGGCCGCCTGTGGGAGCATAGCACAAAATAGCCTTTGCGAAGCTCTGCGCCAAAGCCCGCTTGCCAAAGCCCGCCTCGCCGCAAATTATATAGGCGTGGCTTATGCGCCCGCGCGCGACGGAGGCGGTCATTGACCGCTTAATCAGGTCGCTGCCCAAAATATTATTAAAATTGTGTTCCACGTGGAACATATCAAATCACCATATCCAAAAGCAGCCCATGAATCTGGTCTACTCTCGCCAAAATGTCAATATGACTTGCCTCATTTTTCAGCAAGTCCTGCGCCAAATCGTCCAGCTCTTGATTTACAAGGCGCACAATGCCGTAAACCCTATGTCGCCCGCGCCTGTCAAGGAAATTTTCCCGCGAAAATTCGTGCGAATTCGTTACAACCTCGTTAATAAAATCTCGCACAAGGCCGCGATAATACTTTAAATCGCCAATATCGCGATGCTCCGCAATTTTTTTGCCCCAGGCCGTAATGTCGGTAATAAGGCCTGTAAGCCGCTCGGCCAGGCCTTCCGAAGTAATGCGCTTTAAAGTAAAGCTAAACTCCCCCGAATCAAATTTCTCCTTAATGGGAGCAATAGCCGCAGGCTGTGTTGCGGGAATGTCGCCAACTCTAATGTCCATAAAATCACCTACACACGTCTAAATTCCGCCACATCAAGCACGAAAATGGTGGCACCGCCAACCGTAACCTCAATGGGATATGGCACATAGCTGTCCGCCGTGGACAAATGTGCGGCGCCAATGGATGTAACCTGCTTGCGTGATTTACATTTGCTTTCGATAATGCGGACAAGCTCGTCCACGCGGTCGTCTTCTACGCCGCACATAAGCGTGGTATTGCCCGAGCGCAAAAAGCCGCCCGTGGTCGCCATTTTGGTAACCTTAAAGCCCTCTTCGCTGAGAACGTCAATAATGCGAAAAGCGTCCTCGTCGTGTATAATTGCCATAATCAATTTCATAAATTTTCCTCCTTAATTTGTTTGCGTATCTAAAACTTCTTCAACATGCGCCACAACTATTTCGTGGATTTCATTTACAGGCAGACCTGCGTCGATTGTGATTATGCGCCCCGGATTAGATTTGGCCAGATGCGCATAACCCGCCGCAACCCGCCTATGGAATTCCAGCCCCTTAGCCTCCATCCTATCCAGCTTCCCCTGCGCCGCCTTGCGCGCAAGGCCGGCTTCGGGCTCAATTTCCAGCAAAAAGGTTAGATTGGGGATTAGGCCGCCTGTTGCGAAATTGCCGATGAATTCAAGCTCGTCAAGGTTAAGGCCATTTGCGTGGCCTTGATAGACCGTGGTCGAATCGGTGAAGCGGTCGCAAATTACAATTGTGCCTTCGTCTAAATGCGGGCGCACCAAGGTTTCAACCATTTGGCTGCGCGACGCGAAATACAGCAGGGCCTCGGCGCGGGCGGTTAGGGCATTATTTTTTTTGTCCTTTAAAACTGTGCGGATTTTTTCGGCAATGGGCGTGCCGCCGGGGTCGCGCATGGCGGCCACGGGCAAATCGCGCGCCGTTAAATAATCAATAAGCAGCTGAATTTGGGTCGTTTTGCCCGAACCCTCGCCGCCTTCAAAACTAATAAAAATCATCCTCACCCCCTTAGACATAAGATTATAACATATCCGAATGAAATTTTCAAATAAAACTTAACTTTTTGAAAAATTTGTGTTATGATGGACGAGTAGGCGTGGTCGGAAGGCTTTGCTCCCGAAAGGGGGTAGGACTATGCATTTTAACTTTATGATACTCTTGATAAACTTTGCAGAACTGGCCATCAATGTGGCCGCATTAATGCTCACCATTTGGATGTTTGCGCAAAATAAAAACAACCGCCCTAGGCTGTAGAGGTAAGCTTGAAACGGTTGTTTTTGTGTTTAGAAATAAACATTAACCGGAGCAGGCCTAGCCGAAACCGTCCTGCCGAGAGAGGTGTTCGCGCACCTCTCTTGTTATTTTGACGATATTATAACCATATTATACACCAAACACAAGACTTTTGCAATAGGTTTTAAAAAAATTTGCGAAAAATTTTTTTTATGGTATAATAGAGGGGCGCAATATGAAATAGGAGGATGTTATGAGTGATAATTTAGATAATCTTTTAAACGCCATGGGGGGCGAAATGACGGAGGACGAGCTTGATGCGATGCTTCGGGAACTCATGGAGGAGGATTCCGCAAATACATGGACACCCAGCAGCGAAGCCGCCGCCGCCGTAGAGGCCGAACCCGAAGAAATAGCCGAAATTTTTGAGCATTTGGAAGAGATAATAGAGGTTAAGATAGTCGAAGAGGCCGCGCCTGACGAGGAAGAGCTTGAGGAAGAAAAGCCCAAGAAAAACCCGCTTAAAGCCATTGGCGCGGCGACTTTTGGCAGACTTTCGGCGGGTATGAAAGAGGCCAAAACCCACTCAAAAAAGCTGTATAAGGCCACAATGGGTCTGGTTGCGGGCGTTGTTCTCGCGCTTATCGGGGTTACGGTGCTTTTTATGATTGACCGCTTCGGGGGCGGCGACGACGCAACCTTCGTTGCCTCGCCCGGCCACAATTTCAATCATGCAGGGCATCCCTTTGTGAATATTTCGACCACGCTTGGCGACTATACAATTCACCTAAGTCAAGTCATTCTTGACGAAACGGCCACAATCTTCAATATCGACGGCATTTGGGATTTGGAGAGATTCCATTTTGAGCTTGAGGGCGCAGAGGGGCGAATTTACAATCGCGACATAGTTTTTGCGCAAAATCCCGCTCGTGAGCTGCTTATAGGGCGCACCAGCCTGCGCTTTGAACCTGTTGACAGGGACGGCACGGAGCTTACACTGACTGTAACCGACTCAGAAACGGGTCTGACAGCGACTAAGTTAATGACATATAACTATGATTCGATTACCCCCGCCAGATTTTTTTACGAAGCCGCCGAATTCGAGAATATACCCATACCGGGTCTGTCCGTTACCCTTAATCACGCCCAATTTTCGGCCGCCGGCTCTACAATTGGGCTTAGCATCTACCATAATTTTGCAGACGGCGACATTGTTTTTGAAGAAGGCGACGCTTCGCCCGTTTCTCTAAGGCATAGGGCGGTTTTTGCCCCGCCCGTAACCGGAATTTTGCATACGGCGGAATTTGACGGCGGGCCAACCCTTGCGCGCATGGATTTTGGCGCGCTGCAATCGCTTGTGGGCGATGTTGAAATATTTTTGGACGGGCTTTACAGGCTGTATGAGGGCGATTATATTGTGCCCGTTTCGGCGATTATAACGCCGGGTGCCGCCAGAATTTACGAGCTTGAACTTAGTGCCAACCATAGAATCACCATTCGCGGAATGGCGCGTCAAGGGCCGCTGTTTGTGATGCCCTTATTCGGCGAGCGGCTGGGGATTGAAAACGAGCGCATTGCGACGACTTTGTCGGTCTATTTGGTTGGAATTGACGCAAATGGGCGCGAACAGCGCATTGCGGGGCATGTGAATTTTGGCGACCGCGGCACGGATGTTCTGTTTGACACGAACCTAAACGAGCGCATAAACGACATTCCTGTGGCAGAGCTTTGGGTTGAAATTGAGAGTGTTTCGATTAGACTGCCGGGAATAAGCCATAGATTGAACTTGCTGCGCGGAAGCGAGGAGGCGCTGAACCTGCATCATGACGACCTTATTGCCCAACTTGGCGGGCGCGGAACAAATTTGCAGGTGGCAAGCACGGCCATCAGGGGCGGCAATCTCTACGCCATAATAATGGAGCAAGACCAAAACCTTTTGCAACACAATGTCGCGGCAAGGCAAAGGGCGGATGGGTTTTGGGAGATTAATAACGTGCAGACTGATGTGGTTGAGAGGTGAGGCGGGTGATGCCGACTGAAGTCGGCTGAAGTAACGCTTAAAAAGCGTTAGCAAAGGCGACATTGGTTGTAGTCAATAGTTGAAGGGAGGAAAATCTAATGACAAGAGAAATGTGGAATACTCTAGCAACCCCAATACTGCAAGCCGTTTTTCGCGATTTTTTG
>JAITMQ010000089.1 GCA_031277225.1 Clostridiales bacterium
CAACCCAAAATCGAGAGAGTTGCCTTTTTCTGTTTTGGATTTTTTGTAGTCAGTGCGATTGGCCACAGCTATTTTAGAAAGGGCTTGACAGCGATGGAAATATGTGATAGAATAGGTAACCAACCAACCAACCAACCAACCAAGACAGGCAGGCGGGCTAGCTTCTGTCTATTTGGCGTGCCCCTAGATTTTGGGGGTTTTTTTGTTTGAGAAAAGAGGGAGGCTTATTATGAGAAAAAATTTTAAGAGAGCTTTAGCGGCGGTTTTGGCTGTCGTTATGACGTTAGGCATTGCGCCAATTGAGATTTTGGCGGAAATTTTGCCGCCGGAGCAGACTGCGCCGATTGAAATTGTCGGCTTTGAGGAGCCGGCGGAGTACATAGCGCGGCAGGAACTGCCTTTTGGCGCGGAAATTACGCAGGTTTACCTGCCGCTGACGCTGGAGGCGAATGTGCGGATTGGTGAGGAAACCCCCGCGCCGCCTTTTGTTGTTGAGGTGGAAAACGATTCCGAGCAGGACGGCGAAAACGAGGAGGATGACGACGTAGGGGCGACCGCCCCCGGTCGCCCGGATGAGCCGGAAGGACAGACCGAACCCGCCGATTCCGTCATTCCCGCGAAAGCGGGAATCCCCTGCGACTATGAGGGGATTCCGGGTCAAGCCCGGAATGACGAAGAAGACGAGGGGATTCCGGGTCAAGCCCGGAATGACGAAGAAGATGAGGGGATTCCCGGTCAAGCCCGGAATGACGATGTTTATGCGACTATCCACGTGCCTGTAATCTGGCGCGCTACGCCCGAATTTGACGGCGAAGTGGCGGGCGAATATGTCTTCACGGCCGAGCTATGGGCGACCGAGGGCGGTCGCCCCTACGTCCTCGCCGAGGGCGTAAATCCCCCGCAAATTACCGCAACCGTCCTGCCGCCCGCCTTCGCGCCGATGGCTGCCGGGGATGCGGAAACAATTGACATTGGCAACCTTACAGACGGCGACAGCGGCGAAAATTGGGAGTTTAACAATGGCGTGCTTACCCTGCGCGACGGCGCAATTATCGATATGTTCGGCACGAATATGTTTACGATTGAGCCTTTGGATATTGAAATTGTAGTTGAAGCCACGGCCACAATCAACGTTTCCGGCCCGTTGTTGGTTGAGGGCGATGACGCTTCCCCGCTTTCCCTTAACCCCGGCGCAGAACTCCATCTTTACATCCCCGAATTCGACCCGGAAACCATGGAAAGGGGCAGCGCAACATTCGTCTCCGAAGCACATGCGGGCATATATGTCTCCGAAGATGCAGTCCTCAATATTGCAGGGCTTGGCATACTTACGGCGTCAAGCTTTATGGGAGATTATTCCATTTACGCATCCCAAGGCCACGTCAATATTTCGGGCACAAGAGTTATTGCGGTTTCCCCCATGGGCATGGGCGACGGCATTAACGGCTCATTTAGTATGTACGATAATGCCGTTGTACTTACTTCTTCCGTAAGCGATACGACCCCAAAAGAATCGGGCTTGCTTATAATCATGGATATTGACATGACCGCAGGGTCAATATCCTCCGGCGCGACAGTCCACGGCGATTTCACCATGCGCGAATTCGTGGGCGTTGGCGGCGGAATAATGCCCGGCTTTGATATTAACGAGCTGGAAATCCCCGACGGCAGCACCCTAACGATTCCCGACGGCGTTAACCTTCGCATTATCGGCGGGCCGACCGTAAACAACGGCACGATTGTTATCGAAGACGGCGGCGGCCTGGAATTAATTGGCGGCGAATTCCAAAACAATGGCGAAATTTACGGCGAATACACTCATATAGAAGGGCAAGGGCAAGTAATCAACCTTGCCACGGCGCAAGTGGTAACGACCATAGAGGCGGGCGCGGATGTTATTATAACGGGCAGCGGCGGTCTAAACCCAAGGCGCATTGTCGTGCAGGGGGATTCTGACATTACGCTTTTTAATGTCGAGATTACAAACCCCGGCCTGAATCAATCCCCCCTTGACCTTGAACCCGGCGCAGAAGTCAATCTAACAATTGTCGGCGAAAACACTCTGACAGGGCATGGAAGCGGCGCGGGCATAAGTGCCACCGGCGCAAGCCTTACCATTGACACCATTCCCGGCACAAGCGGAAGCTTACACGTAAACGCCGGTGAAGGCGGCGGCGCGGCAATTGGCGGCAATTACACAGAAGACGGCGGCGATATAATCATAAACGGCGGCTTTATTTGGGCCTTTGGCGGCATAAGCGGCGGCGATGACGGCGGCCAATCCGGCACTTTCACAATGACGGGCGGCTTTGTTATCACAACTTTTTTACAAGATGACAATACCGACACACGAACCGGCGGAATTCTCATCATTGGCGACTACACATATTGGCTTGGCGGCCAAACCGAATTCGTTTTGGAAAATAATGCCGAAAACCCTTGGGAGCTTGAAATTCCCGCAGGGCACATATTCGCCATCCCCTATGGGATAACGCTTCAAAACTTCGGCACTATCGTAAACAATGGCGCAATTATCGTGGATTATGGCGGATTGTTGCTTAATTTCGGCACAATCACAGGCGACGGCGAAATCCAGGGCGATATTGAGAATTTGATTGCTATGGAGCATCTGCATTTTGACCAGAACGGCCCGGGATGGAGTTTTAATTACTCGAACAACCTTCTCATCATATACGAAGACGCGAATGTTATCATCACGGGAGTTTCCGACGGGGTGCGAATTCGGGTAGAGGGCGATGCAAATATTACTCTGCGGGATTTAACCGTTTTTGGGGTCGGCACAGACCATTACGCCCTAATGCTTGACTGGGGCGCGATTGTCAACCTTCATCTTCAAGGCCACAATATCCTGGAAGGCAACGGCACGGGCGCGGGCATACGCACAGCGGATGCAGTCTTATACATTCACGGGCCGGGCAGTCTGGAAGTGCATGGCGGCGCGGACGGCGGCGTGGGAATTGGCGGCAATGACGGCGAAAACGGCGGCGATATTACAATTCACGACGGCGCGAAAATTGGGCCTGTCGTGGGCGGAATTGGCGGGCCCGAACCCGGCGGAGGCATACGTTTTGAAGGATGGTCGGTGATTGTAGGCGATGTGCAATTGCAGCAAGACGCAATCGTAGAGGATGGCGCGGAGCCGGATATTGCCGAATATGCAACGCTAACCATTCCCGCCGGGGTTACGCTTGCGAATTTTGGGACGATTCTTGTTTTTGGCGAGCTTGTAATCGAGGGCTATCTTGAGGGCGACGGCCAAATCATTCGCAACCCGGTAGAGGTTGAAGTTTTTGACCCAATCCACAACGTAACCTTCACCATTTTCGCAAGGCGCGTGGAAGGCGACACAACCGAGCTTACAAATGGTTGGTGGGTTGTTGTTGACGGCGATTTGACCTCGCATCCCAGAATGACGGCAACGGGCGATAATGTTAACCTTATCCTTGCCGACGGCGCGATGCTGGTCGGCGACGGAATTACTGTTGCCGAGGACAATAGCTTGACAATTTGGGCGCAAACCGAAGAAGCGGTTGACATAGGCATATTGGTTGCAGTAGGTCTGAACGGCAATGCGGGAATTGGCGGCGAAAGCGGGCAGGCCTCCGGAACAATAACCATTAATGGCGGAGATGTCAGCGTTGGTGGCTATGGCGGCGGCGCGGCAATAGGCGGCGGCCTTGGAGGAAATAGCGGAAATATCGTCATTAATGGCGGCACGATTCTAATTGAGGGACATGACGGCGACGTGAATATCGGCGGCGAAGGGGGGACAATTACCATTGGCGGAAATACCCTGATTTGGACTGCTGACGGCTCTCGTGCCGTTTTGGGAAGCGTTACTTTTAACGGCACGCCGACAATTGGCGGAGTTATGGTGCTTGGCCAAGAGGCAATCGTGGCGGACGGCGCGACGCTGACCATTCACGCAGACGGGGTTTTGCGGATTCCTGCGGGGGTTACTTTGTTTAATCAAGGAACAATTCAAAATAACGGCGCAATTTTCATATATGACGAATATGGCTTTGAGGGCAATCCCGCAGAGGGCAACCAGCCGCAAATGCTCACGAATGAAATTTACCTCGGCGAATCTCCAAACCCGCCTTTTGGCGTTGGTTGGAGTTATGCGGGGGGCGTGTTTACAATTGAGAACGGGGCGGAAGTTGTCGTTAGGGGCGAAACAACCGAGCGTAGGCTTTCTGTGCTTACGGGAAATCTTATTACAGATATAACCCTGGAAAATGTAAGCATTAAAACCGGCGATTCACCGCTAACGCTTATCGAAGGCGCGACTAATGTAAACCTTTTCCTTGAAGGCGTAAACGTCCTTGCTGCGACAAATGGCGGACAGCCGGGCATTCTTTTGAGCGAAAGAACCATGCTTAGAACACAGGGCAACGGCAGCTTGCATGTGTCGGGCGGCCTAAGCAATAGTGCCGGAATTGGCGGCGTAAATGGAGAGGCGGTCGCAGGTAGCAATGTAGTCATAAACAGCGTGGTTGTGGCGCATGGCGCAGAGGTGGGCATTGCGGCCGCCTTCTTCAGCATACTTTTTAGTGGTTTTTTGACTACTTCTTCCATAGTAGCCACAGGCGGCGACAGAACCGGCGGAATTATTTTTGAGGGCGATGCAGACGGCGTTATGTATGGCTCTACGGCAAACATCAACGCAGACGTAATATTCCCGCAGAATCTAACCGTTGCGGCGGGGCAGACGCTGAATATTGCAAGCGGCGTAACCCTCACGAATGAGGGCGTTATCACGAATTACGGCACGATTAACGCGCCGGGCGCGACATGGATTGGCCCAACGCCCGTGCAGATGGACAACGGCGTGTTTGACGGCCCGCAATTTGCGATGACCATAACCAATCCGGGCGTGGGCGGCACGACAAGCGGCCATCGGACACAGGGCGCGACTGTGCAAATTATCGCGGGCGACCCCATCGAAAACCATCAATTTAGCCATTGGACGGTGAATGAGGGCGACATAAGCCTTGCTGACGCAAATGCCGAATCTACGACCTTCACCATGCCCGGCAGGGCGGTTAGGATTACCGCCAATTGGGAATTAGCCCGACATAGGGTAAGCTTCCACCTTAACGAGGGCGAAGGCGACCCGCCGCCATTTCAAGAGGTGCTGCATGGCGGTTTTGCAACAGCCCCCGCAGACCCGACCCGCACGAATTTTAATTTCGTGGGATGGTTTACGGCGGACGATGGCGGCGTGGAATGGAATTTCGCGACAGATGCCGTAACGGAAGAGATTTTTCTTATTGCGCGATGGACGCGTATTATGCATATGCTGACGGTTGAGGACGCGGGCGTGGGCGGCACGCCAAACGAAGAGCGGGGGCAGGGTTCGCTTATAGAGCTTAATGCGGGCGAAATCCCCGAAAATTACATTTTCGTGAATTGGACTTCCGCGCAAGTAACAATCAATAATCCTACAAGCCCAATTTACGCAAATTTCTATATGCCCGACCGTGCCGTTACGGTTACGGCGAATTGGCGGCTTCGGCAGCATAATGTAGACTTTGACCTTGGCGACGGTATAGGCGACGCGCCACGACAGACCGTTGACCACGGCACAGCGGCAGAGCGTCCGGCAGTTGACCCCACGCGCAGCGGATTTATATTTGCGGGCTGGTTTGACGCGGCCACGGGCGGCGCGGAATGGGATTTTGACACGCCCATAACCGCTCCTGTAACGATTTTTGCGCAATGGACGGCTGATGGTTGGGGAATTGGGCTGGCTCGTCCGGATGCGGCGGCTTTTCCCGTCGATTTTGGCGTGATTGCCTTTGGCGCGGACGCGCCTGTGGCGCAGACTGTAATCGTAACGAATACAGGCAATCAAGCTACGGGAGAGTTGATTGTTACGCTCGTTGACGCTACAGGATTTGAGTTTGCGAATGTGCCGATTGCGAGTATTGCGCCCGGCGAATATCGCACATTCACCGTGCGCCCGCAAAGCGGCCTGGCTGTTGGCGTACATGATGCGACCGTTAGAATTTCCGGCGGCAACGATATTTCGGCGGAATTTGTCGTGGAATTCGAGGTTGTAAGGGCCGCAGGGCCGACCGCGCCGCCGACCGTAACAGGAAGTGTTTCGGGCGATGGCAATAATTTCACCTTCACAATCTCGCCAATTGCGGGTGCCCAATATCGCATGGGCGGCGGCGATTGGCAGAGCGACAACGCCTTTACGGGCATTGCGCCATTATCAACGCATACATTTTACGCGCGAGTAGCGCAGACTGCAACGCATGAGGCGGGTGCTGCCGGCAGCGTTAGCGTTACATTTAACCTGCTGCCGAACGAGAATGTGCCCACACTCAATTTTGATATAACCGACGGCGACTTCCCCAAGACTATTACAATTGCGGCGGTTTCCGGCGCAGAATATCGTTTTAATGACGGAAATTGGGGCGGCGAGCGGACTTTTGTTTCCGCGCAAGCCGAAGATGTGGCGATATTTATCCGTTTTGCGGCCACGGCGACGCATAATGCCTCGAATTATGCCACTTTGACGGTGAATACGGCCAATGAGAATCAAGAGCCGCCGCCGGAATTTACGCTGGTGTTTGAGGCCGTGGACGAAGCCACATTTACCGTAACAATTCCCGCCTTTGACGGCGCGGAATATAGTTTTGACGGCGTGGAGTGGGGGAGCGACAATGTTTTGACGGGCGCGCTGCCGGGCGAAACGATTACGGGCTATAGGCGCATGGCGGCAAGACCCGGATTTAACGCAAGCGGCGCTGTTAGCGACAGCGTTGAACTGCCCTTATTCCAAGTTCAAATGCCGACGGCCACGCCAAATGGCGGAACTTTTACGCAAAGTCAGCAGGTTATGCTTGCGACGGCCACGGCGGGCGCGACAATCTTTTATACCTTGGACGGCACAATCCCAACGGCGGACAGCACGGAATTCACCGGAGCGTTTACAATTGCCGCAACGACCACGGTTAGAGCGATTGCTATGCGGGATGGTATGCGGGACAGCGAAATCTTGACGGTTAGCTTCACCATAACGACACCCACAACGCCACCGATTACAACGCCGCCGCCTACGACCCCGCCGCCAACCGAGCCGGAGAATGGTTATGAGCCGGAGCCTACGACTCCGCCGGTAACGAGGCCGCCTACTGCGCCGCCTACAACGCCTCCGACGACTGCGCCGCCTACTGCGCCACCCGACACCGTTGTAATAGAGCTGCCGGGCGGCACAATTACTCTTGACGAAGGCGCGCGGGAGTTTTTGGGGGATGACGCTGTAATCGAGATTAGCCGACCCGCCGAGGATATGGTGCTGATTGAAATTGAAGCGGATGGCGAGGAGATTCTTGAAATTGGCGGAACTATCACGGTTACCATTCCTTGGGAAGACGACCGGGTGATTGGGGTTCGTTTTGTGGAGAATGGGCAGCAAATCGTTGTGGAATCCTCTTTTGACCCGGAAACGAATACGCTAAGCTTTGAAACCGACAGACCCGGCCAATTTGAAATCGTGCCATATCTTCCATTTGACGATATATCCGCCGCGGATTGGCATCATGACTATGTGGCCTTCGCCTATCTTCATAACTTGATGACGGGCATGGGAGATGGCGAATTTGCGCCAAATATGCCAACGGGGCGGGCTATGATTGTGCAGGTGCTGTTTAATATGGCGGGCAGACCCGATGTTAGCGGGCTGGCCAATCCCTTCGCCGATATTTCGGCGGAGAGCTGGTATCATGACGCGGTGATTTGGGCGGCGGCTAATGGCCTAATTTCGGGCTTTGATGGCAATTTTGCCCCCGGGGATAATATCACCCGTGCGCACCTTGTCCTGATTTTAAATCGTTATGCCGAGGCTTTGGGGATAGCCCTTCCTGCGAACCGGCCCGCCACAGCTTTTGCGGATGATTCCGATATACGCAATTACGCGAGGGAAGCGATTGACCGCTTCTTCCAAGCCATGATAATCACAGGATACCCCGACGGCAGCTTCAACCCCGACGGCGAAGCCACCAGAGCAGAATTGGCAGCCATACTACAAAGATTCATAGAAGCCACACAATAAACCAAAAAACCCGCCCGCCGGAAATCCCGGCGGGCGGGTTTTTGTTGCAAACAAACTTTGACTGTGATAAAATGGCCTTGGATGTAATTTCATGAGAAATTGGGTATTCCTAAAATCGGCTTTGCGGCGGCCTGTGCTTGGGCTGTTATTGGTGGCTTTGCTTGGCGTGGCGGCTTTTGCGTTTTCGCTGCGGGTAACCGAATATGTTATTTTATCGCAGGAAATAGCCAGAATAGAGGGATATTACCGCTCAATCGGCTTTTTGCGCAATAATTTAGACGCGTGGGGCGAGGTGAACGCAGGCGCGGAAATTCTGCGCGACAGCCCATTTGTGGCATGGCATGATGGGCAAAGGCGGTTTATGGGTGTTATGGATGGCGTTAAAACCCCCTTTTCATCTGCGACTGCATGGGCCGGGGACGGGATTTTTATAGGCGATGCATATTTTTATGGCGAAATTATCAGCATGGACTATTTGACTATTAGCGGTGCTATGGCTAATTTGCCCGACCGCGACTTTTTTCAAATCAGAATCAGACCCGACTATATTTTGGCGGGCTTTGATGAACATGTGAGCCTTGAGCGTAGTGTGAGCCTACTTTTGCCGCTGCAAGACGGGGTTTTATTTCATTCTAGCCATGGCACACCATTTAATCCCGACCCTTGACGCTTGTGCATTTGTCCACTCCTTATACGAAAATTTTCTCTTGACAACCCGCCTACGCTGATGTATAATTACCCTTAGAACCTGCCAAAGTCTTGTTTCGTCATGTCCGCCGCGGCGGTTAAGCAGGCCAACCCAAGGAGAAGTACTCAAGTGGCCGAAGAGGCGTCCCTGCTAAGGATGTAGGTCGGGTGACCGGCGCGGGGGTTCAAATCCCCCCTTCTCCGAGAAGCTCTACAAGCTAAAACCCCTGTAAATTCAACCTTTACAGGGGTTTTATTTTTTGCAAATTTTGTTTTGACCCTTCAATTGACCCTTTACAGAATTGCATGATATTTAGAAATATTTCAAACTGTTGTGCGGGATTGTGTTTGGGGTTTAGGATTGATTGTATTTGGGGTTTAGGATTTTAGGCATTATCAGCCAGCAACCGCCGCCGCTTCTTTTCCGTTCTTAATCCCCTGTATAAATTGTTCCATACGGTTTGCGCTGTCTTGTTTCATGCGCTCGGAGACATGTCCGTAGATGTCGAGCGTAAAAGCGGCGGTATGGTGTCCGAGGTTCTCCTGCACGGTTTTAACATCATCCCCGGACTGTAGAGAGGTAACGGCGTAAGTATGCCTTAAATCATGGAATCTTGTGGTTTTTAAGTCAAGGTCTTTTACAATTCGCTTGAAGTTTTTGTAGGCTGTAACGTGTTTTAGATGCTCTCCCAGTTCGTTGGTGAAAACGAGATTGTCGGGGTTGTTCCAGGCCTCACCGGCTTGTATTTGAGCTTAATCTTGCTTTTTCTTGTGTGCTTTAAGGGCGGTCATTACGAAAGGTGCCGGGGTGATATTGCGGTATTTATCGTTTTTGATGCCGGTTAGATAATATTGCCCATTGTTTTTATATTGGGGAAATCCCTAATGTCAATTTGAAATTTCAGAACTAAAAGGGTCTGCTACGATATATTTAAGCCCGTTATCGGCACTAACAAAAGCCCACCAAGACCGCCTCTCGACGCTTGGTAGTCCTGTTTGGATGTTGAACTAACTATGGGTTTGGTTGCTGCCCAAGACCCAGATTGCTTTGTTGCTTGTCATACGACAAAAATTGCCTCAATTCCACTGCGTGGAAATTTCGGATGTACGACAGCTGGTCTTGTGGGTGAAGCCGCTTTCCTTTGTTCTGAAAACCATGCCCCATATGCATTTAAACCGAATCCCGCTGTTTTGAATAGCAAAACCGCCACCGGCATTTGCCGGCGGCGGTTTTTGTTTGTATGGTTTATTTCGGTTTACGAACATTCGGGGCCTGCACCGGGAACACCAACTCCGGCACCTGCACCACAACCACCGGGACATGGATAATTACCACCGGGGCCGGGAACACCTGCAGGTTCTTCGTCGGCTCCACCGGCATCATCGCCGCCGGCAGCATCATCATCACCTGCATCATCGCCACCTGCCGCGGGCTGACCCGGAGCAGTAACGGTAACTTCAACGGTGATAGCAATGATAACTTCCATATTCTCCGGAACATTCACGAATTCCACGAGAACAGCCAAACCTTCATTAGAAGCCACAACAGCCACTAATACGGAATTAGCTCTATCTCCTTGAGGGCCATTCCAGATATTATAGGAATTAGCTTCCTCATACCAGAAATTCTCATGAGCGTCTTCGCGGTTGGCATCAAGCCAATTGGCGACTGCAACCAAAGTTTCGCTAGGAACATCTTCCGCGCCCTCAGCCAATAAGCCATATATTTCAAGGCCAACAGCACTCAAGAATATGGGCATTTCAAAGCCGGGCGGAAGCATGGTTAATTCCACGCTTTGCGTTTCGCCATCCCAGCCCACAACAGCTCCAAAGAACTCGCCGATAAAGCGAACAGGAACCATTGTTCTGTCATACATAATTTGGGCGGGAACATCCATTCCAAGAGCTTCCAATTGCGGTGTCAAAGTTCCGATTGGGAAGCTTATGGTTGGATTAATTGTCAAGGTTACTTGACGCGCTGCATCATCCCAACCAACTTCTGCGCCGAGAAGATAAGCTATAGCGCGCACGGGAATCAATGTACGGCCATCCACAAGAACAGGAGGCACAAACACATTGGCCACTTCCGCAAGAACTTCTTCCGTAAGTGTTCCGGCAAAGTCCTCAACTTCTGCACTGCCGATTCCAATGCCAAAACGCTTAAGGTCTTCGACATAGGCAATTACAAATTCGCCCGTAAGCTGTGTTTCAAAGGTGAAGATTCCTGCTTCGGCATCAAAAGTGCCGCCAACAAGTCTTCCGTCCGCTGTTACGGCCGTAACTCTATAGGTGTTCACATAGTCGTCCGCCAAAATGTCTGCGGGGTCTAAGGCCACGGACACGCTATATGCGACTGCGGTTTCTGCAACAAATTCGGCATCGTCGCCTTCACCTATGACAATATTTACTTCAACCCGAAGAAGTTGTCCGGCTTCTAAAGCCTCTTCGCTTGTGGGGCTTACATTAAGCTCAACAAGCACTTCTTCAAGGTTTTCATCGGCAAAAATATCTGCAAGGATTTCGCTTGGAATAGTAACGGTTACGCCGTCTTCTTCAATAACGAAATCTTCGCCGCCTTCAATTAAATCAATCACATCGCCGGGGGCAATCGGCACTTCAACGCCAACATCAACGCCCGCACCGGGGGCTGTGGGTGGTGGTGCTGTTACGCCGGGAGTGCCCGCTCCGCCCCATGGGTCTCCGCCGCCTACTTCTTCAAGGCCGGCTACGGGGTTGGCGTAGGCATGGTTAAGCGCGAAAGCGATTGCCATTGCGGAGTAGGTATAAGCACCTGTAAGACCATAGATTTGTCTAAAGCCGCCGGGGTTGTTACCCAGAGCCAGGCTGGTATCAAGCACCGTCCATTGTCCTGCTTCGCCATGAGTGCTTCCGGAAATTATGCCTCTTGCCCATGTAACCGCGTCATTCCAACGCCAGCAAGTAGTGGGGCTAGTGGGATGGCTATTTTGCACAACAGTAAACCCTACGAGATTATAATCTCTAAAATTGGCGGTAAGAACAACATGAGCTGTAGCTGAACCGCGAATTCCGGTATAATTATTGTGCGTGGCTAAATTAGCAAAAGTCCGATTTGTTCCGGTCGTAACACTATCTCCTGTCGAGCGTACAATCCACTCGCCTGCAGGGCCGGGAATGACCGGGATTGAAACGACGATTGCGGGGAAGGGTGAAACATTTACCGTGATAGTTCCTGCTCTTTCAAAAGTTTGAAGAACCACAGTAGCAGTAGCACCATCAACGCCGTCAAGCTGATTAACTACAGTAGCTACATTGGCATTGGTAAGCAGGCCTGTTCCTGCAATTAAGTTATTAAGCGCCGTTCTAATTGCTCCGGCTTGGGGATGCGCGTCCCCGGGAGCATTCGCGAGCGCGTGGTTAAGCGCATAGGCAATTGCATACTTGGAGTAAGTATCGCCGGAAGTAACGTCAGAAGAAATAATTGGGGTTGAACGAGGCAACAGGCCTTCCGCCCAGGTAACCGCTCTGTTCCAATGTCCGGTTACAGCACCGGCATGGCTATTTTGAATTACCTCAAACTCGGTAATATCTGCACCGACAAAAGTGAAATCTATAATCGCATCCGCTGCAGGTGTGCCGCGAAGGGCGTTATAGGTTGCGTTATTGCGCGCGCCCAAATTGGCATAGGTTTGATTTGTGCCAACTCTAACGCTGTCTGCGGTTGCACTTACAACCCACTCGCCGCGAGGGCCGGGGATTCGTGGAATTACAACGGAAATCGGGTCAAAATCTCCAATTGTAACCGTGATAGAACCGGCAACATCGAAAGTTTGAAGTACTAATGCGACATTGTTGTTAACAACACCATCAACACCCGGAAGTGCATTAAGTGCAGTAACTATATTTGCAACAGTAGACCCGGTAAGCCCATTAAGCGCATTTGTGATTGCGTTGGCTTGTGGGTGTTGTGGGACGGGCGCATTTGCGAGCGCGTGGTTGAAGGCGTAAACAATTGCTGTCCTTGAGAAGGTCTGGTTGCCGCCAACAATTTCAGTAATTGGGGTTGAGCGAGGCAATTGACCGGTTACCCATGCAGCTGCGCCATTCCAGAAAGTACAAGTTACACCACCATGGCTATCTTGCACAGCAGCAAGACTTGATATTGCGCCTTCGCTAAAAGTAAAGTCAATAATCGCATTTGCGGCGGCCGTGCCACGAATGGCATATCTTGCACTGGTATGTCTGGCCATATTGGCAAAAGTTCTGTCAGTTTCGACTCTCACGCTGGTAGCGGTGGTAGATACAACCCTTTCAGTGGGAGTGGCCGCAATTTGTGGAATAATGACCTCGATTTGGTCAAATGAGCCGATATTTACTCTAATGTGGCCGTTTCCGCCAATAATCGGAACAACCACCGCAACATCGCCCGCTGCAGCCGTAACGCCGCCAATTGCGTTAAGTGCCGTTACAGCAGCACCTTGAATAGCCGCAACGGTATAAGCAATAGTGCCGGGCATTTGTGGCAACAACCCATTAAGCGCGTCTGTAATCGCTCCGGCTTGCGGATGTGCGTTGCCTTGGCCGCCGCCGTCGTCATGGGCTTCTAGGTCTGTAACTTGGATGGGTGCAAAGTGGGAAAGGTCGTTTGTCAAGTTAATTCGGACGGTTCTTGTGGGGGGTGTGCCCGATACAACTAAAACATCAATATTCCCGACATTGCTGGAAAATGGTGCTCCGTCAAGGATGCCCAGGGCGCGAACAGCAAGTTCAAGAGCACTGTTGTTAAGGGTGGGAATGGCTACAATCCCTCTAACGGCAGCTTCAACAGCACCGGCTTGAGGGTGTCTGGTGTCAAACGCAGCGAGGCCTTCGACAACAATGTCATAATAAGCGGCAAGCTCTCCTGTTAAGGGGATTGTAACGGTTCTTGTTGTAGCTCCGGTTACGGTAATTGTTCCGGTATTGCCCGAAAACGGGGCTGTTGTGAGGATTTGTAATCCTTGAACCGCAGCTAAAAGTTCGGCGTTGGTAAGTGTTGGGATATTCGCAATGGCTTCAACAGCATCTCTGACAGCCCCCGCATCTCCATGCGGGCCACCAACATTGCCGCCGCCGTTTTGGATTTCGGTAAATACATGGTTAAGGGCATAAACAATCGCCCGCCCGGAATAAGTGGCTCCGGAAGTATTAGTTATTGTACTACTGATGGGAAGTTGTGCCCGCGCCCAATCATATGCTGTAGCCCAATAACCTTCCGGACAATCCGGACCGCTGTGGCTATTTTGCGTAACAGTAAAACCTGTAATCGCTGTCCCGTTATGCACAACACTAAGAACTACATTTGCATCGGTTGAGCCAATTTCGGGATACGAATCATCACGATCGCCACTCATATTAGCGAAAGTACGACTGGTGTGAACTATGACGGGACTTTCCAGATCCCCTACAATCCACTCACCAGGGGCAGCAAAAGGAACAACAGGATTAGCAATCGCAACAGTCAGCGAGCTTAGGACCATTGCGAGCGCGAGGAAGGTTGCTAAGGATTTTCTAAAGATTGATTTCATTAAGTAAGTACCTCCTTTAA
>JAITMQ010000040.1 GCA_031277225.1 Clostridiales bacterium
TTATTCGGAGTTGTACCAGTAATGGGAGAAAGCCTGAACCTCTTGTGGCTACAGGCTTTCGTGGCGGAGGGTAGAGGATTCGAACCTCCGTGGGATTGCTCCCAAACGGTTTTCAAGACCGCCGCGTTATGACCACTTCGCTAATCCTCCAGACTAGAGACTAGAGACTAGAAACTAGAGACTAGAGACTAGAAATACCAGTCGCCCTCTAGTTTCTAGTTTCTAATTTCTAGTACCTAGACTGCCCAAGGCCAGACTCGAACTGGCACAGTGTTGCCACCGCAGGATTTTAAGTCCTGTGCGTCTACCCATTCCGCCACTTGGGCGCACTGGATAATTATAAACCATAGTTTTTGAATTGTCAAGGATAAATTTTAGGAGGGATATTATGAATAATTTTACAGCGGAAGATTTTTTGAATGTTGAGGTTTTTGAGAGGCTTAATGAGGAATTTGCGGATTTGGAGCGGCGTCGGCGCGAAGCGGGGCGAGTCGTTGTGGTGAATTTTCTTGACTTAAGCGCGGGAGAGTCCACCATTCCCACGGTTGATTTTATTAATTCAATTGAGGAGAATTTACGGAGGCTGGCGGGGCCTATTTTGCCCGTTGGTATGCGCAGGCCCAGGGTTTGGCTTGGCGAAGACAGGGACGAGGGGCTGCTGGATTTTAATGATGTCAATCGTTGGTTTGTCAGCATAGGATTAATTAGACGGACTTTAGGAGGTTGACATGCTTGAAAATATTTATATTAGAGGAATTATAGGCGGGGCAATCAGCCTCGCTGCCTATCTTTTTGGCGCATTGGATGCCCTGCTTTTGGCGCTTATGGCCATGATGGGCATAGACTTTGTTACGGGCATAATTAAGGCAGCCGTCCTAAAGGAGGTTACGTCGCAAAAGATGTTTTTGGGCGGCGCGCGCAAAATCGGGATATTTTTTATTGTGGCCGTGTCGAATTTGGTTGACAATATTCTTGAGCTTGGCGGCGTGCTGCGCACGGTTACAATAGCCTACTTTATGGCCAATGAGGCCATTTCGCTTTTGGAAAATTGGTCGCTGATGGGCCTGCCCATTCCTAAAAAGTTGAAAGATGTGCTTATTCAGCTGCGGGATAGGGGGAAGTCGTGAATTTTGGCGACGACAAAAAAAGCCTTGACATGCCCCTCGGTATGGTGTATAATCCTAGAGATTGGCAATATATCGGGAGGTGAGAATTTGGCTAATACGAAGTCTGCAAAAAAGCGCATTAAAGTAATTGCGAAAAAAACTTTAAGAAACAGGATTATAAAATCCCGCACAAAAACTGCTATGCGTAGGGTGGTTGAGGCTGTTGGCGCGCAAGATGCGCAGGCGGCTCGCGTTGCTTTGGTCAATGCCGTCAGAACCATTGATAAAGCCGCATCCGGCGGAGTTTATCATAAAAACAACGCCGCAAGAAAAAAATCTAAATTAACAAGAATGGTTAATGCAATTTCTGCATAAAATGGGAATTGCTATAATATTCCGACTGACTGCCCTTGCCCCGGCTTTGGCAGCTCTTTTGGTTTAAATTGACAAAAAGGCGGCCGCATTGGCCGCCTTTTTTAATTACACGGAAATATGCGCGTTTGCGCTTATGGCCTTCACGCCGTCCACATTCTTTAAATAGGGCAAATTTGCGTCATTAACCTCCACGACATACAAGCTCATAGACGGCAAGCGGTATTTTATCCGCGCCAAAGCCGCAATTCGCTGTTCCTGCTCCTCCGAATTTTGCGCCTCTAAAATCAATTCAAACTTAATCATAAAAACACCTCAAAATCGCTATAATCATAATATTAAAAGCGCGGCGGAAAAGTTCGTCATCTTGCGCTCGGCAATAATCTCCGAGGGATTGCTTGCAGCAAGTATTGCCGATAACAAATCCGAAAGACCACTTGCCAAGCAAGGCGGCCTTTGTTATAATTACCTTAAGGCAATTGTTGCCCGAATAATTGACGATTTTAACGGGAGGGCTTATGAAATCCCAAATTTTAGGAGTTAATTTTGACAATTTAACGCCGGAGCAGGCGAAAGACCGATTTTTAGGGCTTTTGGAGAGCGAGGCCCCGTCATTGGTCGTTACGCCGAATCCCGAAATGGTTATGCTGGCGCAAAGGGATGCGAACTTTATGGAGTTGCTGAATTCTGCGGATTTATGCGTTCCGGACGGGATTGGTGTGGTTTGGGCTTCCAAATTTACCCAAAGCGTAATTGAGCAACGCGTGCCCGGAATTGACCTAATTCTCGCGGTTTTTAAGTCGCGCAGGGGGCGGCAAGCCCGCTATTTTTTCCTTGGCGGCGCGCCCGGCGTGGCCGATGACGCGAAGGATGCCATGGAAGCCCAATTTCCGGGGCTTAGGGTGATTGATACTCACCATGGCTATTTTCATGACGACTTTGAGAATGAAGTTGTCGAGCGCATTGCGGCCGCAAAGCCCGATATTGTGCTGGTTGGGCTGGGTTTTCCGCGGCAGGAGAGGTGGATTGCCGCGAATAAGGGGCGTTTGGGCGCGAAAGTCCTGATGGGCGTGGGCGGCAGTTTTGACGTAATGAGCGGCAATTTGCGCCGCGCGCCCGCCGTCTTCCAAAAAATGGGGCTGGAGTGGCTATATCGCCTGTTGCGCCAGCCGTCGCGGATTTGGCGACAGAGAGTATTATTGAAATTTGTATTTAAAGTTTTATTTGAAAGGATGAGAGGAAAATGATGCATTTTAAGTTAAACAATGGCGTGAAAATGCCCATGCTGGGCCTTGGCGTTTCACAAATCGCGCCCGATACTGACGGGATTGGCGTGGTTTTGGCGGCTTTAGAGGCGGGATACCGCGCTTTTGACACGGCGGAATTTTATGGAAATGAGGACATGGTGGGAGAGGGGATTCGCCAAAGTGGCATTGCGCGCGAGGAAATTTTTGTTACAACCAAGGTGCATAATGAGGCGCAAAGGGCCGAAAATGGGGCATTTGAGGCCTTCGAGCGCAGCCTTAAAAACCTGGGGCTGGACTATATTGACCTTTATTTGATACATTGGCCTGTGCCGGGGCGATATATTCAGACTTATAAGGCCTTGGAAAAAATTTACAAGTCGGGGCGCGCCCGCGCCATAGGCGTTTGTAATTGCAAAATCCATCATTTGCAAGAATTGGAAAAAATTTGGGAAATTCCTGCCGCTGTGAATCAATACGAACATCATCCATTTTTGACGCAGAAGGAAATTTTAGAATATTGCCAAAAAAAGGAAATTTTGGTTACGGCATATTGCCCGCAGGGGCGCGGCCGCCTCGGTCTGCACGAAAACCCCGTAATTACGGCACTTGCCGCCAAATATAACAAGACCCCCGCGCAAATTATTTTGCGCTGGAATATGGACATTGGCGTGTCCGCCATTCCAAAAACTGTAAATCATGCCCGCCTAAAGGAGAATATTGACATTTTTGATTTCCAACTGACCGACGACGACATAACCGCCATAAACGCCCTAAACACAGGCACCAGAGTAATTCGCGACCCCGACGACCTGACGGGATACTAAAAAAGGCGGCCAAGCCGCCTTTTATTAGTTTTTTATATGACGGAGGTGCTGGCCGCTCTGGAGGGCCTGGAGCGCGGGCCTGCGGGCAATACGTCGCTGGCGGCGGCCTTTGCGCTGGCGCAAAAAATGCCGCAGGATAATATCATCGTTGTACAGGAAACCGAATATACCGGCGCGGGTAAACATATCGCCTCGCAGCTGTCTTTTGCGCGGCAAAACGGTATAGACGTGCTATTTGGCGACCCTAAAGACGGAGTGGCGGGGCAAAATATAATCCTGCCGGAATGTCCAAGCCTAATTGCGCCCGTTGACGTTGATATGAACTATCTAAGAAAATCCCTAATCCGCAACCATCTACAGCGGCTGGAGGGCAGAGAGCCGACCGAGGCGGATAAGCAGTTTTTGGCGGATGAAACTAAAACCGATAAGGAGGATTTGGAATGTTTTTAATTGATAAACAGAGTAATAAGGCAATTCCCATGGACAAGGCTTCGTTTTCGGAATTGGGATTGCATGAACGCCGCGACTTCCAAAAATGGATAGTGGACGACCCGAAAATTTTGGGTGAAAATCTTTTGATAATTGCGGAGGAATTTGCGGGATTTGACGACACCAGAGAAAGGCTGGATGTTCTTGCGATTGACGAGCTGGGTAGATTGGTTGTTGTTGAAAATAAAACCGATGACAGCGGCAGGGATGTTGTTTGGCAGGCTTTAAAATATGCCTCATATTGTGCAACCTTAACGAAGAACCAGATATGCGAGATTTTTAGCGACTATATCGGAGATTTTGAGTTGGCTCAAGAAAAGATTGCCGAGCTTTGCGGACAAGAGCAGGCATATGAAGATGTGCGCTTGAACGAAGGCAATCAGCGCATTATTCTGGTTGCGGCCAATTTTCGTAAGGAAGTAACCTCTACCGTGCTATGGTTGCGAGAATATCATAATGTCGACATAACATGCATAAAAGTGGCTCTCTATAAAGATGGCGAAAGAATTTATCTTGATGCCGAGCAAATATTGCCGGTGCCGGATATTGGCGATTATCAAATTCGGATTGCGGAGAAAAGGCGAGAAGACGTAGTTTTGTCGAAAGAGGAAACTTTGCGTGATAATATGATATTTCGCTTTTGGGAGAGGGCTCTGCCTGTAATGCGGGAAAAAACGGGGATTTTCCAGAATGTTGCGCCCACAAAAAGGTGGTGGATTGAGGGCGCAAGCGGACATGCGGGAATTACCTTTTTTGCTACAATTACACAAAAAGGTGCTAGGGCGGAGCTGTATATCGGAACAAGGAACAAGGATGAAAACAAAAGAATTTTCAGCGGGTTGCACTTGGCAAGAGCCGAAATTGACGCTTTGTTCCCGGGTAAATTCGTTTGGCGAGAGCTGCCTGAGAAAACTGCCAGTTGTATAAGTATTTATTTTAAGGATTATGGCTGGAAAGACGAGGAAAATTGGGACAAAATAATCGGATTTTTAGCAGAGAACATTGCCGATTTAATGACTGCTTTTAAAGAGCCTCTGGGTAAAGTTATGGGCAGCAAGTAGGAATCGCCGAGGGAGGGTATTATGAAGAATAGGTTGATTGTTATTGCGGTTTTGCTGATTGGCTTTGTGGCTGTACTTCTCATTATCTTTAATCGCGAGCCGAACAACGAAGAGGAGGGTGTTATAGTGGAAAATGTAGGCGGATTCCCCCAAAGATTGCATGAGCTTATAGTCAAAAATCGCAAAATCGCGCTGCCTGAGCTTCATGAGGATTTTGAGCGGCTGCTTGAAAGTTTTCAGACGCCGGGTTTGGATGCAGATTTTGATGCCGAAATTGCGCGGCGCATTGAGGGATATAGAGCGCGCGGCGCGCGCCCCGAATTGCTTGCCCATGAGGAAATTATTTACGAAATCGACTTTTTGTTCGATTTATTGAGATATGGCTATGGCGCATATCAATATTTTGGCGGGGATGAGATATTTTTGCCCCTGCGGGAGGCCATGCTTGCGCAATTGTCCGAAATGAGCGACCCTTTAAGCATTGATTCATATTTTCGAGATTTGCTGAGGCCATCCCTGGCCACCGTGATTTCCGACAATCATTTCATGCTGCACAACCACCGCTTTACCGTGCGCAGTCAGCTGTATATGAATGAATCGTATATAATTCGAGAGGGCGAAGCGGGCTTTGTCGCGGAAATTGGCGGCATAAAGTACAGGATTATTGAAGACATATATATTTTACCGACTTTAAGCCGCGAAGGGGAATTTGTTTGGGCTTTTGGCCATGTGGTCTATGACATACAAGGAGGAATCCAAAACCACCCTATCTTTGCAAATATTGTTTGTGTTGCAATCTCTTGCAATAAGCCTAACATATCTGCAGGTTTATCGCAAGGTGATAGAAAAATAATTGTAAGAAA
>JAITMQ010000042.1 GCA_031277225.1 Clostridiales bacterium
ATGTGCTGGAGCGCATGAAGCAGGGCGGCTTCACCCTTGGCGGCGAACAAAGCGGCCATGTCATCCTGCTTAATCACCAAACCACGGGCGATGGCGTTTTGACCGCGCTTGCGCTGGCCATGATTATGAAAACGAATAGCAAAAAAATGTCCGAACTTAATAATAAAATGAAAAAATATCCGCAAATAATCGTCAATGCTTCGGTTCGTAACGAACTTAAGGATATTGTTTTGGCAAATCCCGAAGTTCATGCGGAAATCGCCGCAGCCGAGGCGAAGTATGAGGGACGCGGCCGCGTACTTGTACGCAAATCCGGCACAGAGGCCTTGATTCGCGTTATGATTGAGGGCTTGGATGCGGGCGAAATTGCGGCTGATGCCGAAATTCTCGCAAAATTTTTAGAGGGGGCGGCCAACAAATGATAGGAATAATCGGTGCTATGGATGTTGAAATTAGGAGCATTTTGTCGCGTATGGAAGAAGTCGAAGCTAAAACCATTGGCGGAATACAGATGCATACAGGCAAGCTGGGCAAAAAACCCGTCGTCCTTGCGCTTTGCGGCGTTGGCAAGGTCTATGCCGCCCATGCCGTTTCTATTGTAACAACCCATTTCAATACCACAAGTATCATAAACGTTGGCGTGGCCGGCGGAATCGCCCCCGAAGTCGAAATTGGCGACATTGTTCTCTCAACAGACCTCGTTCAGCACGATTTTGACGCAAGCGCAACCGGCAGCGGCTGGCTTAAAGGCCAAATCCCATATTTGGACAGTCCGTTTTTCAAATCGGGCGAGGCCTTGGTTCGGGCCGCAAAAACCGCCGCAAAGTCCGTTATGCCGCCCGAAAAAATCCACATCGGGCGCATAGCGACGGGCGACCAATTTATCAATAAATCCGAAACAAAAAAAGAAATTTGGCAAACTTTCACTCCGCTCTGCGTGGAAATGGAGGGGGCGGCAATGGCGCAAATATGCGCTTTGGCAAATATTCCCTTCATTGCAATCCGCGCAATATCCGACAAAGCCGACGGCACGGCCCATCATGATTTTCCGGCCTTCGTCGAAGAAACCGCGGCAATTTCGTCCGCAATCGTCATAAAGATGCTAAGTATTTTATAGTGAGGGCAAACCATTAAGATTTACGCTTATTGCCGCGTTTCCTCGGTTGACCAAAATGAGGACAGGCAGTTGATTTCTATGCTCGAATTGGGAATTCCGATTGAGCGGATTTTTATCGACAAGGCCTCGGGCAAGGATTTTGCGCGCCCGGCTTGGAAGCGACTTGTCAGAAAATTAAAAAGAGGCGACACCGTCTATGTCGGCAGTATTGACCGTTTGGGCCGCAATTACGAGGATATTAAGAATTGGTGGCAGGCGCTGACCAAGGGCAAGGGCGTGGACATAGTGGTGCTTGACATGCCGCTTTTGGACACGCGCAAGGGCAAGGACGTGCTGGGCACGCTTATTGCCGATTTGGTGCTGTCGCTTTTGAGTTATTGCGCCCAAAATGAGCGTGAAATTATTGCGCGCCGCCAGGCCGAGGGCATTGCCGCCGCAAAGCAAAGGGGCGTTCGCTTTGGTCGCCCTGCGAAAAAATTGCCGAAAAATTTTGGCGAAATGGTGAAACTTTGGGAGGCGGGGGAGCTTGGCATCAAAGAATTTGCGCAGGCCGCCAAAATTTCCGAAGCCACGCTTTATAGGCATTTAAGGGCCCATGGCGCGACAAGGCGTTATTCTGCGCTTGATACAGACCCCACCTAAGTCCTCCTTCATTAATTGGGCATTTCAAGTGTAATCCGCCCCAATTTTCCGCCGCGGAATTCGTCCAGCAGCATCACTGCCGTGCGCAGAAGGTCGTGGTCGCCGTCCTTTAGCTTAAAACCGCGCGCTTCGGCGATTTTTTCTAAATCGGTCGGAAGGCTGATTTTATAGCGTTCGGCCAGACCGCTTGGGGCGTGAGTTTGCACAAAATCGATTAATGCCTGCGCCAGCTTCTCACGGTCAAGAATATTGTCGTTAATTGCGCCCGTTAGCGCGAGATTCAGCCCCTGATTCAAATCCCCCTCGGTTTCAAATTTCGGCCAAAGAATTCCCGGCGTGTCAAGAAGCTCGAAATTTGGGGAAATTGTAATCCATTGCTTGCCCTTGGTTACGCCCGGGCGGTCGGCGACTTTCGCCATATTTTTGCCCGCATAGCGGTTAATCATGGTGGATTTGCCAACATTCGGCACGCCCACAATCATGGCGCGCGTTGGCACAACAAGGCGGCCGCGCGCCTTTGCGCGGGCAATCTTCTCGCTCATCAAGTTGCGCGCAATGCGCTCCACATCCTTAAGGCCCTTGCCCGCATTGGAATTGGCCGCAACTACGGCAAATCCCAGGCCTTCATAGTATTTGGCCCAGGCCGCATTGGCCGCCTCATCCGCCAAATCCGCCTTATTCAGCACAATAATCCGCTTTTTATTTTGCGCCAGCCCGTCAATATCGGGATTTTTGGACGAAATCGGAATCCGCGCATCTAAAAGTTCAATTAAAATATCAACCAAGGCAAGATTTTCCTTCATCATGCGCAAAGCCTTGGTCATATGCCCCGGATACCATTGGATATTATTCATTCGCGTCCTCCGGCAAATTAAAATCGCTGTCTGTAACCGCCCACGACATAATCCGCCATAAATCAGCATCATCCAAGGCGACATGATACAGACGATACATATAATCATGCCCAACAAAACGATGCCGCACCTCTACAAGTGCCGAGCGTTGGTCGACAAAATCAAAGGCGATTTCGTATATTTCGGGGCGGCGCACCATAATATTCGCATAACCTAATTCTGCCAAATTTGCCGATAAATTCAAAAATTGCTCCTCAGCGGTTATGCTTGCGCGAAGGCCGTCCGAAAATAAATGCCGCTGAAATTCAATC
Source organism: Clostridiales bacterium (assembly GCA_031277225.1). Classification (GTDB taxonomy): domain Bacteria; phylum Bacillota; class Clostridia; order Lachnospirales; family WRAX01; genus JAITMQ01. The sequence continues at coordinate 2,925 of JAITMQ010000042.1, forward strand.
GCCTGCATAAAAACGCTGTCCAGCGCGATAAAATCGCCGTATAAAAACAGCACCGACGCCGCATAGGCCTCCATAAGCTCACGCGGGGTTGTGGGATAATTTTCCAAAATATTGCGGCCAATGGTTTCGTTGTACAGCCGCTGCGCGCTGTGGCGGCGTTCGTGCACAAAGGGCCATTCGGTTTCGGCGGTTACGCGGAAGGCATAGGCCAGAAGCGCGACAATTCCGCCAACGCCGACGATTATAACCAAAATGCCTATTAGGATTTGTTTATTTTTTTTAGTCATGATTCACCCCAGATTTTTTAAAGGATAATTCTATTATACCAATACAGAATAAATAAAACAAGGTTTTAAGCAAGAAAGGAGAATTTTTTTGGGAAAATTTAAGCTAATTGCCCTTGCGGCGGCTTTTTCAGCGCTTATGGCGCTGTCGGTCAATCAAAAAATAATTGTGGTGGACGCGGGGCATGGCGGCTGGGACCCCGGCAAAATTAGCCGTGATAATCACGAGGAGGCGGCAATTAACCTCGAAATTGCCGAGCAACTTCAGGTTCTTTTGGAGGCCGGTGGCGCAATCGTTTTTCGCACACGCATTGACGACGTGGCTCTCGGCGATACGAAACGCACGGATTTGCGCGCGCGCACCGCCATGCCCGCCGAAATGCAGGCCGACCTTTTTATTTCGATTCATCAAAACGCCTTTCCGCAGGCGAATGTTAAGGGCGCGCAGGCCTTTTATAACGAGGGTTCGCAGGACAGCCGCCGCCTGGCCGAGGCCATTCAGACCCGCATTTGCAGCTCTTTAGACCCCGAAAACCGCAAAAAGGCCAAGGGCGACAAGGCCTATTTTCTGCTAAAAGAAACAGCCACAACCGCCGTTATCGTCGAATGTGGCTTTCTTACGAATGATGAAGATGTCGCGAGGCTGGTAAACGAGGAATATCAGCGAAAAATCGCCTGGGCTATCTATCTTGGCATTGCGGATTATTTTGCGCAAGGTCTTTAAGCCGCGCCGCGATTTCGGCCGCGCAAAGCGCAACCTCACTCGGTTCATAGGCCTTTCGCCAAACTTCGACACCATTCCACACAATCACGGCAGAATAACCTAAATCCAAAACATCTCGAACCCGAATTGGCGGCAATTTTTCGCCCAATTCGCCGCGCAATTCCTTCAATTTGCCCAAAAGATTGCCCGCATTTTCGCCGCAAACCTCCTGCGCAAAATCCGTGCCTATGCCCACGCGGAACTTTTCCTCACTAAATGGTAAATTCATCTGACTCACCCTCCTTGTTTGATTTGTGAGATAGGTGAATTCGCCTAGGATTTCTGCGGCATTTAGGGCGGCGGCGGGCTTTTTTAACAACATAGAGTGTAGATTTCGCAACAGACTGTCGGTTTCCTTGGCCTCCAACAGCCGCCTGCCGCTGTCCGCAATGCGCTCCTGCAAAACCGCCAAAAATAGCCCTTCGTCGCCATTAAGCAGCCGCGCAATCGATTTTATGTCGAAAGACAGGCGGCGCAAGAGCAAAATAATCTCCAAACGCTTAATTTGCGCCTCGTCATAGCAACGATATTTTGAATCGCCCTTGCGGTGGCTGGTTAAAATGCCCGCTTCTTCATAATATCGCAGCGTTCGCGCCGAAATTCCATAGGCCTGCGCCACTTCCGCAATGCCCAATTTAAGCATAAAATCACCCCTCGCATCACTATAACATTTGACGTAAGGGAAAAGTCAAGAGTTTTTTATGGAATCGAAAAATTCGTCAAGATAGGGGTAAAATTCGTAGTCGATAAATTTACCGGCGGCCATCAATTCCTTGATTTTGACAGGATTTGCGAGCATGGCATCGCAGGTTTCGTCGGGACAAAGTGTTATGTCGGAAAGATTAACATCCTGCCGAAACAGC
>JAITMQ010000092.1 GCA_031277225.1 Clostridiales bacterium
TGCCGCTATTTATAATCAGCGTAGCGCCGGTAGTGTTAATTCCGGCGCCCAAGGCGGGGGTATCGTGAATATCCCTGCTTGTCACTATAAGCTGCCCTGTGTCGTCGCCGCTGCTGCACATAATGGTCAGCGTGTTGTTGGCTGCGATATTTATACCATTTCCGAAATCTACGGTAATTGTCAGCGTATACCCGGCAAGGTCTAGGGTTAGGCTGCGCCGAATATGCAGCCCTGCTAAACTGTCAAGGTCGGTAATGGTAATATTGCCGGTTAAGACAATATCCCCTGAACCGTCTGTGTCAGCGGCGGCGCGCAGTGCGGCTACGTCATCTACCAAAGGCATAATGCCTAATGGTACTACTTCTACGGTAATTTGCGGCGGGTAAACATCGGGCGCAAGGGTAAAGCCCGCGCCCACCGTGGCCGTGAAGATGAACTCGCCCGCAAAGCCGTTAAACTCCGGCTCGGATTGCCATGTTACTGGTGCTTGGAGCTCCGTTTCTTCATTGTATACTACCGCAACCGCCGTAAGCGTTTGGGGTAAGTTTAATTGTTCAATCCTCGTGCCAAATTCCACGGTTTGCTCCGCTGTTTCCGCGTCAAGTGGCATAAAGTCAATAATCTTAATAGATTCCGCCTCCGCCCTCGGCAGCACCGTAACCGTGATGACAGGCGGAAAAACGCCATCGGCAAGCACAAAGCCCGCGCCAACCGTGGCCGTAAAGACATAAACCCCCGCGCTTTCGCTGTCAAAAATAGGCGCGGCGTGCCAGCTTACGGGCACTTGGATTACAAATGTTTGCGGGTCTGTGCCGTCTATGACGGGGTTTATGTCGTCTATGACGGCATCGGCGGGTTCGGTTTGTTCATTAGGCTCGTATGGCGGGGCTTCGCCCTCGCCATTCTCGCCATTAACCCCATTCTTCGCACCATTAAGCGAGCCACTATCCCCATTTTGCCCGCCATTCTCCCCTTCCGGGGCGGCCTCTACGCCGTCATTCCCGGCCTCTACGCCGTCATTCCCGGTCTCCGCGCCGTCATTCCCGGCCTCTACGCCGTCATTCCCGGCCTCCGCGCCGTCATTGCGGGCTTGACCCGCAATCCCCTCGCCATCTTGGGGGATTCCCGCTTCCGCGGGAATGACGTTATTCTCAGCTCCTTCCGGCGCAATCACAAATGGCGGGGTAGGCACTTCCTCAACCTGCCCAATCCGCACAGTCGCCGTAAGGGTCAGCGGCAAATAAATCTGCTCCAAAGGCGTGCCAAAAGGCACGGTCTGATGCGCTATGTACTCCGCCGGCGGCTCAAATCCGATAATCTCAACAGGCGGCAAACCTTCCCCGCCAATCTCCGCCAATAATTCCAGCGGCGCAATACCAAATGCCATAATCACCGCCAACATCCATGCTACAATCTTCTTACAAGCTCTCTTAATTCCCATAATAGTCTCCTTTTTCATTCCTAATTCTTAATTCTTAATTTTTTTGCGTAGCAAAAAAGCGGCTCTCCCCTGCATCGCACCCGCGACACAAAAGAAAACCGCTCAAATATTTTAAAACACGTCAAAGAAACAGCGCCCTGACCTCTAACCCCGCTTTCTGACCTCTGATTTCTGACCTCTGATTTCTGATCTCTGATTTCTGACCTCTGAGCTAGCTAGCTAGCTAGCTAAAAATTGTTTCACACATTCTCATCTTTGTCAAGCCCTTTTTTAAAATTTTTCGTGGTAATATTTTCTTAACAATATCATTATACCACAGCAAATAAATAATTGCAACAAACATTTCCAAAACGTAATGTAAAGTTTAAAAAATTTCACAAACCCCCGTAAACTCCTGCGCAAACCCGCACAAAAGCAATTCCCTCGCCATCCGGATGCGCAAAATAGTGGTGGGGCAAGGGATTTTTAATGCAGTTGACTTTGGTCGTATTCTTTGCTATAATGAAATTATAACCAAAGAAGCGCAAAGGGGTGGAGTGATATAGGTGATAATAATGGGCTATGCAATGCTATATTCCGCCGCCGAAAAAGTTCCGCTTGATGACATTACCATAAACTTCGTTACCACGCCGCACCCAAGAAATCTGTTTAAATATCTTAAAGACGAGAGAGGCCTTGGCATTGACGAAGCTCAGACCGGTATATATTATATAAAGGGCGATACAGTTCCCATACAAATAATCGAAGCTAAGAAGTTGTCCAAAGAAGAAAACCAATTCATTAAGAATCTGCGAAGCAATTTAGAACCTATAGACCTAAAGGCTTCGCTGGAATTGCACAACAAAGGCTATGACCCTGACTTACTCATAGCATATCTGGGGCGTTTGATTAAAGCGAATGGTTCAATATTTAAGGAGGCTGCGACAATGGTAGATACCAAATTGCGAGAAGCTGTTGATGAGATTATTAGAGATTTTGGTTGGGAGGAGAGGTATTTGCAAAGAGGCATGGAGAGAGGCATGGAGAGGGGCATGGAGAGGGGCAAGGCTGAAGCAGCTATAGAGCTCCTAAAAAGAGGCTTCGGTATCTATGATGTCGCTTCTATTGTAAAAATGCCCGTGGAATGGGTGGATGGGTTGAGGGCGACTTGAAGATGTGCTCAAAATAATACTTTAAGCAAGCCGCAAAGGGTATTTCGAAGCTAAAGAACTTGGAGTATTATTTCATAATAATCCACTAGCCCATGCCCCTTACAAAACCATACCCCTTAATATACCCCTTACAGATTTTAAAAAGACTATGCCAGATTTTACTAGATTAGCCATAAATCCTAAAAACAAGGGATTTGGTTGAAAACCATTGCAAACGAACTAATAGGATTTATTCAAATCGGTATAATTCAAATCCCTCCTCCGCAATAGAAACCCGATAAACAAGCCGTTTATCGGGTTTTGTATTTCAAGGATTATGCAGTTTTAACACTATTTTAACACATTAGGAAATTTTGCGCCGTCCGTTAAGACATCTCCAGCCCCTTTCGTCAAGATTCTGGTGGCCTTCAATTTCTTTAAGTGTAAGCCCGCTTGCTTTGTTGACGAAGTCATCCCCCGTCCGCTCATATCTTAGGCCATCGGCCCTAAAATATGCAATATCTGCGCCAAAAACGCTTCGCCCGATTTGAAGATGATTATCATGAACAATTTGGCCCAAATGCCCAACAATGACTTGTTCAAGCGTATCCGCCTGTATTATTTCGCCGTGATTGCCGAGTTCCGCAATAATGCCCTCTTTGGCGGCGAAAAACGCTTCATCCCCGCCAAAATACTCCCACGCCGCATATGCCGCTTGCAAGGCCGCAAACAAAGTTTCCACATCATCCACGGCTTCATAAAACGAAACGGGGGCTCGAGAACGCTCTTGCAATAGGTGTTCGGGAAGCTGTGCGGGCGCGCGGTTTCCTGCAAGGGCAGAAAGCGATTCCATGTCGGGGGATGAAATCTCATGCCTCCTTTGATTGGCTTGATGCATCACGCTGTCAAATGTAATTTCGGTGTCGTCTTGGTCGGAAATATTTCGCCCGCAGGCCGCAAAAATCGCTAAAGCCACCAAGCACACGAACAATCTTTTCATTCCTGCTAACCCCCTAAACCGCCTGCTCTTTTGGCAGTATGAATGTGTACGAAAAATCGGCGGCGAAATGGAAGAGCATTGGGAAAATTAGGCTGTCTGTTGCGAGGAATAGGGACACGGTAATGACTCCGAAAATGCCGGTTCTGACAATTCCGCTAAATCCTTGATATATATGCGACAGGCCGAAAAGCGCGCTTGAAATCAAGATTACGAGAAAAACCGAAATGCCGGGAAATACGGCCATTAGAAGGAAAACCGTAAATCCTCGCGAAATTAATTCCTCGCATGTTGCCGTGCTGAAAACATATATTGTGTGCATTTTTCGGTCTTTTGCCGTGCGCGGCACGTCCTTGTCGTCCCCATATGCAATGGCCTGTTTTTCCCTAAATTTCGGGCTGAACAGCGATAGAGCGAGCCTTAGCATATAATAGGCGAATACCGATCCGCCCGCAATGAGGGTTGCGGCTGTAAACCAAGTAGGATGATTAAAGCTTATCGGCCGAAATCCAAGGTCTTGAAGGCTTATATTCCCAATAAAAGACAAAACCAAGACAACCAATGCGGGCACCCAAATAAACGCCATATTCACGACAAATTCCTTGCGCTCTGACATTTTCACAACATCGGCCTCTTTCGGCTTCTTTGCAGGCAGAAGGTCAAGCAAATTCATCACAACAAGCCAAGCCAGCAATATTACCAGAAATGCAATATACATAATTACCTACGCCCAATCTTAAATTTGTCCACTAAGTTCATAAGCATACCCGCCTGCGCGGACAATTCCTCACATACGGACGCATTACTTTGCACGGCATCCGAATTTTCCGTTGTGCCGCGATATATGACTTCCATGCTGTTTTGAATACGCGTTATTTCCTCGGCCTGCTCGCCCGACGCGCCCGCAATGCCCGCAATTACGCCCGACACGGACGAGGTGGACTGCACGATATTTTTAAGCGCCTCGGCCGTTTGCGCGGATTTCGCAACGCCCTCGTCAACGCGGCCCAAGGACTTGGCAATCATTTCCGAAGCGTCCTTAGCGGCGGCGGCAGAACGATTTGCAAGCGTGCGCACTTCGTCCGCAACAACGGCAAAACCGCGGCCATGCTCGCCCGCGCGCGCCGCCTCTACAGAGGCATTAAGCGCAAGCAAATTCGTCTGGAAGGCAATGTCTTCGATAACCCTTGCAACGGAGGCAATATCGGAGCTGGACTTCTTAATTTCTTCCATAACCTCCGACATATCCTTCATATGCTGACTTCCTTCGTCGGCGGCCTTTTGCACCTTTTCGGAAAGCCCATTCGCCAATTGCGCGTCTTCGGCATTCTTCTGCGTCTTTTCCGTAAGGATGTTGACGGCCTCTCTAACCTCGCTGATAGAGCCGGTTTTTTCGTCAAGGCTGGTCATAAGGGCCTGCGTGGATATGGAAATTTGTTCCGCCCCGGCCTCCACTTGGGAAGTGGACATTTGAATCTCGGAAATTAAAGCCGTCATGGAATCCATAAGGCCGTGCAGCGAGCTTCTGATTGTGCTGAAATCCCCGATATAATCCTGCTCAACGCGCACATCGAAATTATTATTCGAAAATTCTTGAAGCACAGACGAAATTTCGGCCATATAGCCCTTTATAAAGTCAACGGCGGACTTCAATTCGTCGCCAATTTGCTTAAAAGCGGCGGCGGCGGCGGCCGTGTCGTCGTCATGGGGTTCGGGCACAAATGTAAATTGCAGCAAGCCTTGACTAAGGCCTTCTGTGAGATGCCTTGTAATGTCGCCCGCCTCAAAGTCTTGATAGGCATTAATCTTGTCGGAACGCCTCTTAGACTGCGCAATTTCCGTATTGTCATATGAGAAATGCAAATAGGCGGTAATTTTGCCCTTGCTGTCCTTTATGGGCATGATTGCGTGGTTTTCGTAAACAATATTGCCATCGGGCAAATTCATTTCCATAAGATAGCTGACCCTTTCGCCCGTCGCGGCGGCCTTCTTAAAATGCGCCATAAGCTCTTCGGCCTCATCCTCCGGCATGGACTGGCGAATCGTTGTGCCAAGCATGGTTTTGGGGTCAAATCCTTGTTTTCTGTTGAAGGCATTTATGAATGTAAAGTGATATTCATTGTCAAAAAGAACGATTCCGCAGGGCATGTCGTCAAAATATTGCACAATGCTGTTGGCAATATCGTCAACGCCTTCAAGAATCTCCTGGAAGTCGCCCTTCGCCAAAAAGCCGTCGCCATCTTTAAGCAAATTGCCCTTAACAATTGAATTGCTTCTCTTTTGAATTTCTGCAATTAAGGCGACAATCTCCTTTTGCATGGTCTGGAAGGAATTGGCCAATTCGCCGATTTCGTCGCTGCTTGCCGTGTCGAAATTGACGGCCAAATTGCCTTGCGAAATTTGTCCTGCGGCATTTTTAAGATTGTGAATTGGGCGAATTACGCGCTGAAGCAGAACAAAAAGCACGACTATTGTTAAAGCCACCCCTAAAACGCCAACCAAGGCAACCTGCCAAATTAATGTATTTCTTTCGGCGATAATGCCGTCATTGCTAAGCCCTATAAACAGCGTGGCAATCACATCGCCATAGGAATTGTGCAAAGGCAGATAAAACGCGCTGAAAACCTCGCCCCTAATATCAACGGTGGCAAACATTTCCTGTTGCCTATTCAAAACTTGGTCAACCACCTCGGGGGAATCCAAATGATTGCCGACAGCGCGGCTTCCATCGGGATTTAAAAGGGTTGAAGCCATGGCCTCATCTCCGACAAAAACCACAACTTCCGCGCCATAAATTTCGGCCAAATTGTCTACAACATAGTCTGTATCAAGGGCCATTGCGGCGATTAATGCGCCGATAATTTCGCCTTCGTGGATAATTGGCACGCTGGAGCGAATTGTAGACTGCCATGCAAACATGGGCCCATAGGCCACGGAAACTATGCCCTGTGCTGCCAGGCGCAAAGAGGGCGTGGGCAAAATATCGCCCCAATTGTCGGGGTCTTGCGTGCGCACTAAGGCCACGGCATCTTGATTCATTATCGTTGAAAATACGAGATTATGCGCGACTATTAATTCGTTGGCGGCGGCAAGAAGGGCCGGCCTGTCTTCGTTGATAATCCCTTGGATAATTCTTTGGTCGGCGGCCAATTGCAAGCCAATGTCAATAGTTGCCCGCCTTTTTTCGTCTACAATGTCCCGAATTCCGTTTGCGGCGGCCTCGATACGGGCGTCCATAAGATTTTGTGCAAAATTATTGAAGCGCATAATTGAAAAGAAAATGATTACGGAAAGAAGCAAGAAGAATAGTATGGCGGTTGGCACCAAAATTTTGCTTTTGAGTTTAAAACCCCTTGTTTTGTTCATTAAATCTACCCTCTTTCCAAGATTTGTTGTTTGTTTAAACATGACAGTATTATAACAGGATTGCAACGAGGGTGTCAAGACAATTATTTGCTATACACAAAGCGTTGTGCTATAATAAAATTAAAAAACCGGAGGTGGCGAAATGAAATACAGAAAGGACAAGGCGGGCAATGAAATTTCGATTTTGGGGCTTGGATGTATGCGCTTTAAGGACAAGGGCGAAACCGAAAGAATGATTTTGCGCGCAATTGAGGGCGGCGTAAATTTTTTTGACACGGCATATATCTATCCCGGCAGCGAAATTACGCTTGGAGAAATTTTGGCAAAGCATGACAAACGCAAAGATGTTTACATAGCGACGAAATTGCCGCTTACGCGTTGCAGAACTGCGGCAGATTTCGACAGATATTTTAACGAACAGCTGGAGAGGCTGCAAACGGACTATATTGACTATTATTTTATGCACGCAATGAGCAGTTTTGCCCAATGGGAAAAGCTTTGCGAAATGGGCATCAGAGAATGGATTGCCGCGAAAAAAGAGGCGGGGCAAATTCGGCAGGTGGGTTTTTCCTTCCATTCGACATATGATGACTTTATCAAGATTTTAGGGCATTATGATTGGGAATTTTGCCTGATTCAATACAATTATTATGACGAAAATTATCAGGCAGGGCGAAAAGGTCTTGAAAAGGCGAATGAGAAGGGGATTCCCGTGTTTATTATGGAGCCGCTACTTGGCGGGCGGCTGGCGACGGGGCTGCCGAAGGAGGCCATTGCGGAATTTGCGAAGATTGAGCCTGCGCGAAGCGCGGCGCAATGGGCGTTTTGGTGGCTTTGGAATCAGCCCGAAGTTACAATGACTTTAAGCGGCATGAATTCTGTGGCGATTATGGAGGAGAATTTGCAGTCCGTGGCTGATTTTAGGCCGCTAACCGAGGCCGAAGCCGAGGCCTATCCGAAAGTTGTCGAAATTTTTAAGAAGTCCTATAAAGTGCCCTGCACGGGCTGTAATTACTGTATTCCCTGCCCACAGGGCATAAATATCCCGGCCTGCTTTTCGGCATATAACACAAGCTATGCGCATGGCTTTTTCACGGGAATAACGCTTTATGCCACAAGCGCCTCGGTCATGGCCGAAAAGCCGCACAGCCCAAGAAATTGCAATAATTGCGGCAAATGCGAACCGCAATGCCCGCAAAACATCCCAATCCGCGCCGAACTAAAAAAAGTAAGCAAACGCTTCGAAAAACTCCCCCTAAAAATAGCCTTCGCAGCAATGCGCCGCTTTATGCGGGGGAAAAATAAGGGCAGCTAGCCAACAAGCGGGGCGGCTAGGGTCTGTCGACGACCCTAGTGCAAATAAAAAAGAACCGCTTCATGTAGCGGTTCTTTTTGAACGCAAAACTATTCAACAAACCCAACGAAAGCATAACCTAAATTGCTTCTCCTGCCGGGAGGCGGCGTAGAAACCTCGACTCTAAGCAAATGAACATCTTCAACAAATACTGAAATTTCCCCGGGCAAATCCCCCGCCCTTATATCAAATGATTGCAGCAATCTCCCGTCGCCAATAAAACTAAATGTTGCGTCCATCATGCCTGTTCCATCTATACGCCCGATGTGTCCGGTAAGCATTCTATATCGTCCAATCTTGAACCTGAACTATTGTCGTTCCGCCCCCTCTTCCGCTATCGAAAAGCGGCGCGGCTCTATTTAGCGAAGTTCTCACAGGTGTTGCTGCTCTGCTTAGGGCGTATGTTGTGCCCTCCTGCTTGCTTCGCAGGGGCTGGACAATTTCGCCGTCAAAAATCAACCCGTATTGACTGCCCTCATATCCCGCCTCAAGCACAATGCGGCTGCCCGTTTCTATGATTTGATTCTCGCTTGCGGCCGACAAATTGAATATTGATATTTCGCTGTAATTCGGCGTTTCCGTCATATTCTTCTCGATATAGAATGTGCAGCGCAGGCGGGATACATCAAGATTAGCCGTCATAATTCGATAACGCCGCCCATAAAGAATTTCAGCCATCCTCTCGCCCCCTTCTGCCTAAAATTTTTTTGATTTTTTTGAAAAAAGTGCTTGACAATAGCTTAAAGCTATGTTATAATTAAATCAAGAAGGAGGTGAAAGGTATGTCAGAATGTATAGCAACAATAAAAGACCTAGCCCAAACCGTTGTCCTAGCACTAACAGCCGCGACGCTGATAAAAGCACTAAAGAAGGACAAAAACGAAAAGTAGCTAAGTCTTTTACGGAAGGGGGAAATCCCCCTTCCGCCCCCTTCGGGGGCTTGTATCTATCATATCACACATACCGCAAAAAGTGAAGAACAATTTTATTAGTATTTTGCTGGTTGCCTTGGTTGTGCTGAATATTATTGACGGCAACTTCCAAAACCCGTCAATTATCGGCATTGTCAACTTGGTTTTGCTCGCTTTATGCCTTGTTTTAAACCTTATTGTTACAAAACGGGGTAAAAGACAATGAGGCCCGCGCGCTTGCGCCCGCAAAAAGGCGGGCATGGACATGTAACAAGCTTTGCTATTTCTGTCGGCATTGCCGAAGTCCGAAGCGTTGGCTTTCTAAATTCCGACAACACCCCAAAACCCATCATTAAAATCATTGATGAAGCAAACGGGCAAATCGTTATCAAGTTGGCACAAAAAGAGGGCGAATAGCCCTCTTTTGCTTTATAGATTATCGCCCCAAACCAGCTGAAAGTCTGTTCCGAGATTTTTCCCATTCGGCGCATGGTCTGTATTGTCGGGATTTGTTTTAACCAGCACCGCCGCGCCTATGCGCAAATGCTCATATTGCTCAAGCAAGTTTGCGGCGGGAAACTCCCCCGCAATCAGCGGAATATCACTTACAAGCATTTGCCCGCTTACAGCGTCCGCCACCGACATAATCCAATACTCGGCAACCCAATTATAGCGCAGGGTGAAGTCAAAGGGCATGTTTTGGCCGTTAACGGGGATGACACATCTAAAATTTTGATTGGGTTCGCTAGTTAGCGGTATTAGTTGCATCTGCCGACCCCCCTCGTAAAGCGTCCGTCGCCCGGCGCAATGCCGAACGATTATCCTCTGCCGTAGGCTGAACCGCGCCCCTGTTTGTATTGCCCGTGGTATGCGGCGCGGTGCTTGTGCGGTTGGGAAGCGTAACCGTATCAGTCTGTACTACAATAATCTCCCGAAAAAATACCGTGGCCTTTAGGCCGTGGCGGGTTTTAAAGTCATCCGAGGCGGTAATATTTTCGATTAGCATATTGTGATATGTGGCGAGCTTTGTATGTATGCTAATCGGCACTCGCTCCCTCTGCAGCCGCTCCAGCACATCATAGGCCGAAACCGAGCGGGAAAAACGCTGTGTAAATTGCCCATCTATCATGCTAAAACAGGCATCACTCATGCCGATTTCAATCGATACGGCCTTTGGTTCCATAAAGGCATGGTCTGTTATGGCCGCCCCTTCCTCTACGGGATGGTCGGTCATGGTCAGCCGCCTTTCGTGGTCCAGCTTTAAAAATGCGTCAAAGAAATATCCCGCAACATTCGTCCTAAGTCCAATCAGCTGTGGAATATCCTCGCGCGTAATGCAAGGTCGAAAGCCATGCGCACGGCATTATTGGCCACAGCGTCGCGCGGGCGGTTTTGCGCAATCCTCTCCCGCGACAAATCCACGCCGGGCATGCCTCGGTTACACGTCAGTTACAGGTCGGTAACAATCTCGGTTACGGACCTGTTCGGTAATAACATTTTTGCACCCCGTACAGACTGACCCTGTCGCGAGATTTGCCTCCTTCCAACCCTCAATCTTGCGAAGTATATTGGATATTTCAAGGGATGCCGCACGGCTTAGGTCTTTTGGATTGCCTCCGAAAACCTCGCACCATATTTCCATGGCGCACACCTTATCCCGCTTAAAAGTAATTGTTGCCAAGCTCCCAATCTATCAACTCTCCTGTATTTCTGCAAAAAGCTTTCCAAATCCAACATCTATTCTCGCTAAACGTGCGTTCTTTGCACGTTTAGATACTTATATTGACACGATAAAGTGATGCATCTCGTCTAATTCTATGATTATTTTACCTGTTGGTTTTGGCTTCTTGCAGTTTTTTTCTGTATACTTTCTTATCCATCTCATAACTGTAGAAGCATGGACATGAAGGATTTTACCTATGGTCGTCAAGGATAATCCAAGGCAATACAGCATAACAGC
>JAITMQ010000101.1 GCA_031277225.1 Clostridiales bacterium
TTGACACGAATGAAGGAGGAATATTATGGATTTTACGGCAATTGTTGATTTACAAAGGCGGTTTTTTGCTTCGGGGCGCACGCTTTGCGTGGATTTTCGCATTAGGCAGCTGCGGCGGATTCGTCGCTGGATTTTGGAGAATGATTGGGCGATTAAGGCGGCCTTGCGCACGGATTTGAACAAGGCCCCCTTTGAATCGCTGGCGACCGAATCGGGCTTGGTTTTGGACGAATTGCGCCATATTTTGCTGAATATTCGCAATTGGACGCGCCCAAAATTCGTTATGTCGAATCTCAAGAATTTTCCGTCCTATGGGCGCATCCATGCGCGGCCCTACGGGCTAGCTCTCATAATGTCGCCCTGGAATTACCCGTTTATGCTGACTTTAGTGCCGCTTTTATCGGCAATTGCGGCGGGCAATTGCGCCGTCGTCAAACCCTCGGCATATGCGCCCGCAACGTCGTCGCTAATCGCCCGAATGTGCGAGGAATTATTCCATCCATGCTTTGTGGCCGTGGTTGAGGGCGGGCGCAAGGAGAACGAAGGCCTGTTAAATCAGCGTTTTGACAAGATTTTCTTCACGGGAAGCACAAATGTCGGGCGGGTTGTTATGGCGGCGGCGGCCAAAAATTTAACGCCGATAACGCTGGAGCTGGGCGGAAAAAGCCCCTGCATTGTGGACGAAACCGCGAATTTAAAGCTTGCGGCCAGGCGCATAATTTGGGGCAAAACCCTAAATGCCGGGCAAACTTGTGTTGCGCCCGATTATTTGCTTGTGCACGAATCCGTAAAAGAGCAGCTGATTCACGAGCTTTCGGCCGAAATCTGCAAGCAGTTGGGGGCTGAGCCTGCCAATAATAATGAATATCCGAAGATTATAAATAAATTGCATTTTAATCGCCTGCTTGACTTGCTTAAAGGCGAAAATATCGCATTTGGCGGCGGATTTAACGCGAAGACCCTGCAAATTGAGCCGACCATAATCGACGGCCCCTATCCGGCCGGCGAACTGATGAATGAAGAAATTTTCGGCCCGATTCTGCCCGTGATGACCTATTCCACGCCTTGGGAAGCCGCGGAATTCGTCAATGCCCGCCCAAAACCGCTTGCATTCTATGTCTTCACTTCAAAAAAAGCTAATGCCAAATTTTTTATTGATACCGTGAGTTTTGGCGGCGGCTGTGTAAATGACACGATTGTGCATCTTTCCGTGCCGCGCCTGCCCTTTGGCGGCGTTGGCGAAAGCGGCATGGGCAGCCACCACGGAAAAGCGGGCTTTGACGCTTTCACGCATTATAGCTCCATCCTGCATAAATCCAGGCATATAGACATCCCCCTGCGCTATCAGCCCTATACCGATATTGCGATGAAATTGCTGAAGTTGCTTTAGGAATCTGTTTGTGTTATAATTGGGAGTGGAGGTGTTGAAATGACTTTAGTTGCTGGAAGAATGAGTGAAGATGAGAAATATCTTCTTTACCCGGAAATGACTCGAGAGGAAGCCAAACCTTTTGTCGACAGATATGACGAGGTTTTGGCGGCTTTGCTTGAGATTGAGGCGGAAAAAGCGGCGGGAATTGCCGAATATACGCCTTGGGAAGATTTCATGGCCGAGCTTGATGAAATAATTAGAGAGGCGGAGGTTAGGGAGGCAAGGGTCTATGAGCGCGTCGCAAAAAAGATATAAAGTCAATGTTAGTGAAAAGGCTAAATTAATGATGCGAAGACATATACGATTTTTAACAAATGTTAGCCCTACCGCTGCCAAAAAATTGCAAAGGAAACTTGATGCAGGCATCAAATCATTGCGACTTATGCCATATAGATGTCCTGTTTGCTATGCCTATGAAACCGAGGATGTCTACAGGCGTTTAATTGTTGACAGGCGTTATCAAATTATTTTTTCGGTTTATGAAGAAAGCAGTACCGTGGAAATTCAGCAAATACTGGATTCCCGGCAAAACAACAGGATATAATTGGGAATGGAGGTGTTGAAATGACTTTAGTTGCTGAAAGAATGAGTGAAGAAGAGAAATATCTTCTTTATCCGGAAATGACTCGAGAGGAAGCCAAACCTTTTGTCGACAGATATGACGAGGTTTTGGCGGCTTTGCTTGAGATTGAGGCGGAGGAAGAGGCGGGGATTGCAGAGTATATCCCCATGGAAGAGGTTTTTGCCAAGCTGGATCGCATAATCGAAGAAGCAGAAGCCAGGCAAAAAGCGGGGGTCATGGCTTATGCTTTATGAGCAAAAAGAATATAGGGTCATTTTCCAGAAAAGAGCCGAAGCAATGCTTGAAAAGCATGTAAATTTTTTAGCAAATGTTAGCCCGGCAGCTTCAAAGAATTTAAGGGAAAAAATCCATAATGGTGCCGCATCTTTAAGATTTTTCCCCAATCGCTGCCCTGTTTGCTATCCCTATGAAACGAAACAAGTCCATAGGCGACTAATCGTCGACGGGCGGTATCAGCTTATTTTTTCGGTTGATGAGAAAAAGGGCACCGTAAATATCAAATACATATTGGATTCTCGGCAGGATAATAGGCTTTAGAAGTGGATTTCCGCGGTGAAAAGGTCGCCTTGGATATTGATTTTCAGCCTGTGGTTTGTTAGTTCTGTCAGGCTTTTGGCGATGTAGAGGCCAAGGCCGCTGCCTTCGCCATGGCGGGATGTGTCGCCTCTTATAAATTGCTCGGTAAGGTTTTCGCCGTGAAGTTCTAAGGGGTTTTGCGCCGTGTTTTGCAATTTTAGGCCGCCGGGCGCAATTTCGGCGAAAACGCGCGTGCCGGGCAGGGAATATTTGGCAATATTCGAGAAAAGATTCTCCAGAATACGAAAAAAATGTCGGCTGTCCGTGTCGATTATTACGGGACTTTCCGGCTCACGAATCACCAAAGCCAATTCCCTTTCCGCGAAGGAATCCTCGAATTCGGCCGCCGCCTGCCCCAAAATTTCATTGAGATTAATTTTTTGAATTTCCACCCGCAAATTGCCCGTACCGGCCTTTGACGCTTCCATGAGGTCGTCAATCAAGGTCTTTAGCCGGGCCGATTTTTTGTCAAGCACGCTCACATATTCGGCGGATTTTCCGCTAAGGCTTTCGGCTTTAAGCAAATCCACATAGTTTATAATAGAGGTCAGAGGCGTTTTAATATCATGGGAAACATTGGTAATAAGCTCTGTTTTAAAGCGTTCGGCGCGAATCTTCTCCTCATTTGCCTTTGCGTATTCATTGGAAAGATTTAGCAAATACGCGGCAAAATATGTCATTGCACAAATTGTTACAAGCGAAAAAATACGAACCGGCGTTCCGAAATCAAAAATCAGCAAATAGAGTTGCGCGGCCAGCAAAATCAGCGCGGAAAAGCCCATTGGCCGCCAAATTTTATAGTTTCGAAAAAAGCCAATCCAATACAGGGTTGGTTTTAATGTTTTGTCGCGAAGCCGTGCAAAAAGTTCGCCAAAAGCCAGCATTGCCGCGCCATAGGCGACTATGGGAATTATTATCATAAAAATTAAATGAAAAAAGAAATGGCGCAGGGTTAGGGCTCCGGCATAAAAGACCGCCGCGCACAGCAGGACGAGAAGCATATAGTCCATTTTGCGCCATATTGGCCGCGTTTTTGGCTTTGAATAGAATGTGGAAAAGGCAAATAATCCCAGGCAGATGGCAAGCCAGAAAATTGACAATACAAACGGAAAATTCAGCCATTGGCCGTATAGAGGCTGTGCGGCGCGGTTAAACAGCGGAAAAGCCGCCCGAACAAGCGAAAGCGCGCCGAAAAAGCCAAAAATGAATGAAAGCCATTTAGCAAGATTTAGCAATGCCGAATTTTTCATTCCAAACTCACCACCTTATAGCCCAGGCCATAGACTACCTTGAGATAGCGCGGCTCTTTGGGATTTATTTCGATTTTCTTGCGAATATGCCGAATATGCACGCTTACGGTCTTTGCGACATGAAAAGCGGGCTCATTCCACACGGCCTCATAAATTTGGTCGGAGCTAAAAACCCTGTCTTGGTTGGAAATGAGCAGGCGCAGAATATTATACTCAATCGCGGTAAGCCCGACCTCGTCGCCGTCCACCGTAACCAGCTTCCTATCATCATCCAGCACAAGCCCGCCCGTGCGAAAAACATTGCCGTCATTCCGGGCTTGACCCGGAATCCCCCCAAGCCTTGCATAACGCCTAAGCGCAGCCCTAACCCTAGCCGCCAGCTCCACGGGATTGAAGGGCTTAGCGATATAGTCGTCCCCGCCCATATTTAACCCCAAAATCCTGTCCGTATCCTCGGATTTGGCCGATAAGAAGATTATGGGCAGATTGCTGAATTCGCGGATTTTCACGGCGGCGCGGATGCCGTCCATTTCGGGCATCATCACATCCAAAATCACCAAATGCGCCCCTTTGTCGCGAACAATTTCGACCGCTTCACGCCCATTCACAGCCCGCAAAACCGCGTAGTTTTCCTGCCGCAAATAAATTTCCAGCGCATTCAAAATATCCTCGTCATCATCGCAAATTAAAATTGTATATTCCATATTCACCTCATTAATAGCTCAATATATTCTTCCAGTACAAGATTATTTTTAAACATATAGTAGGCCGCCTCGCGCCCGACATAGCGGAAATGCCATGGCTCGAACCCTATCCCCGTAAGGGCTTCCGCCCCGCGCGGATAGCGCAAAATCAGGCCATATCTATGGGAATTTTCGGCCAGCCAGCGCCCCTCTTGAGTGTCGGCCATTTCGTGCATACCAATGCCTGCGATTAGAATATCGGCGGCCAGACCCGTGTGATGCTCGCTATGGCCGGGCGGCAGCGCGAAGCCTTGGTTTGCGGGATTTTCGTAGAGTTCGCGCTGATGGTCATAGCCCCTAAAGCCGCTGGACACAAAAAGGCCGCTAATTCCGGCTGTGCGAGCGGAATCGAACATTTCTGCGATGGCTTGTAGGGCGGTTTTGTGTAGATAAACGTCGTAAATTGCGCTAACGGGGACGGTTGGCCAGGCGCGCACCAAAAAATCCTGAAAATCCTCGGCGGAAACGGCGTGGTCGCGATTTACCAGCACCAAATAGCCTGTGTCGGGGGCGGGTTGTGTGGTGGTGGGCTGTGTGGTGGCGGGTTGTGTAGGTTGGGTGATGATGGGTTCGATTGGTGCAGGCGGGGTTTGTGGCAAAATTTTTGCCGAAATCACAACAAGAGCAGTGGCTATTCCGGCAATGAATAGCTTGAATCCAAATCTTAATCTCCTCATTTTGCTCCCTCCTTTTGTTTTGATTCTACAAAAGAAAATCGAAGTGAGGGGGTGGAGAAGTTTAAGATTTTTCGAAGGTTTGAGGGGTGTGTCGGTGGGTGCCGACTAAAGTCGGCTAAAGTAACGCTTGCAAAGCGTGGCAACTACTCGGATTGTCAGCCTTGGGCCGTTCGGCCCGGGGATGCCCACCCCCGAAACAGACTGACGACTTAAGCGGCTAGACCCCGCCCCGCATCCCCGGGCCGAACTGTTGCTTTGCGTTGGTTTGAGGTTGCTTGTGCGGGGCATTGAAGGTGCGCACCCGCGTAGGGCGGCCTAAAGGCCGCCCCTGCGCGGGGTTTGTTGGCGGTAATTGTTGAGGGATTCCCGCTTTCGCAGGAATGGCGTGTTCGGGCGCAAGGCGGGCTTGAGGTACCCCGAAACCACCCCGCATCCCCCAAGCCGTGCTATTGCCAAACGGGCGCGCGCCGAGTGGGGTGGGTGGGCGGGAACGATGGCGCGCGCGCCTTTTATTTTAGCCGAAGAGTATGAGTAGTTGTACTACCGTAAAGCCTATGAAGACTATTAGCAGGGCGTAGAGCAGCGAACCGAATATTATTCGCACGAATTCGCCGCGTTGGCCGCTCAGGCCGATGGTTTGCAGGAAGCTTCTTTCGGGTCTGTCCGAGGTTTTTTTGTGCCAGAAGCCGCGGAAGCCCACGAGGCCTTTGTGGATTGCGCCTGTAATCACGGGCACAATGCTTGTTGCAACCTTGGCGAAAAAGCCGCCAATGGCCGGCAGAACCGTCTTAAGCAGGGGACGGTATATTCTATGCTCGATGTCAAGCCAGCTTGGCCAGAGATTGACATAGATGCTTCGGCCTTCCTCGTCCTTGCGCGTCAGAATCATTCGCACAACGAAAATATAGAGGATTGCGCCGATTGCGAAGGAGGCCAAAACGCCGCTTATTGGCATCCATGCCCAGAAATTGAGGGCATAGGGATAATAGGCCAGCATCATGAAGTCATGGCCGAAGGAGGCTATTGGAATCATGAACCAGTCGGGGTTAAGCCCCAAAATTGGCAACAGGGCGGCGCAGACAATCAGCACACCGGCCGTAAGCTTGCCCATATATTTCTTGTTTTTGCCGTCCATTTTGGCTTGGTCGAATTGGTTTTTCTCGACGCAAATGCAGATGAACAGCTTGGTCATATATGCCGTGGTTAGGCCGCCGGTTATCGTGAATACGCCCTCCAGAATTTGGAAATAGCGCAACACGGCCATCCTGCCTTCAAAATCGCCATACATGATATAGTAGACAAGGGTGTCATGGAGCAGGGTTTTGCTTATATAGCCGCTCCATAGGGGCATACCGATTATTGCCAAAGCACCCATAAGGAAGACAATGGTAAAAATCGGTTTTCCGCGTCCAAAGCCGCGAATTTTGTTAAGGTCAAGATGATGCACATTAAGATAGACCACGCCCGCCGCCATAAACAGCAACAGCTTGATTAAGGAGTGGTTCACCATATGCAGCATTGTACCGTGGATGGCCAAAGAGTGGTAATAAGCATCTCTAAACGCCACCAAGATATTCGCCATGCCAAGACCGAGGATTATAAAGCCGATTTGGGAGACGGAGGAATAGGCCAGAGTTCGCTTTAGGTCTGTTGAGAATAGGGCGAGCATTGCGCCCGTTATCATACCAATAATGCCGATATTCAGCATTAAAAAGCCCCAGCCCGTGTCGCTGTTAAACAACAGCAAACTCACGATTATCAGCCCGAACACGCCCGTTTTTGTCAACACGCCGGAAAGCAGCGCGCTGGCGGGCGCGGGTGCGACGGGATGCGCATTTGGCAGCCATATATGCAGCGGATACATACCCGCCTTGCCACCGAAGCCAACCAGCATAAACACGCCTGCAAGATATAATATGCCCATAGAGCCGTCATAGGCCTGCATGGCGGGGAAAATTGCGGCGATTTCTGTTGTGCCGAGGGTTGAATTGACAATTAGTATACCAAAGAGCAGAGCCAGACCGCCGATTACGGCAACGGCCATATATGTCCGCGCCGCGTCCAGAGTTGCGGGCTTTTCGTCGTGAATAACCATTACATAGGAGGCTATTGACATAAGCTCGAAGAATACGAATGTTGTGAACAAGTCGGCGGAGAAGAATACGCCCATTGTGCCGCCCAATGTTAAGAGCGAGAATAGGTAATATCGGTTGCGATTGCGATATTCGGCGAAATATTCGCGCGAAACCAATGTGGTCATCATCCACATAAAGGACGCAATTAAGCCATAGACGGCGCGCAGGCCGTCCAGCCTAAAATGAATTCTGTCGCCCATAAAGCCGCTTATCATGAAATAGGGCGCGCCTTCGCCTGTCGTTGCGCCAAAAACCAAGGCAAACATTATGCCAAATGTTGATACGGCAACGAATTTAACGAAATAGTCGCGGGCGTTTTTGGATTTTTTGCCTATAAGAAACGCTATAAACGCCCCGATTATCGGCCAAAATATTGGTGCCAAAAGTGCTATATTTCCATATATTGTCATATGCGCCGCCCCCCTTAAAATAGCATAGCACTAATGCTGTCAATAAAATTCATTAATATCCCCGGGAAAATTCCGAAAAGCAGCGCGAGTGCGGCAAGGATTATAAGGGGGATTGTTATGAATTTCTTAGGTTCGTTTTTTACAAGTTTTGTATAGTCGAATTTATAGCCCGGGAAGAAGGCCCCGGCAAAAATTGGTATTAGATAGCCGCCCGTTAGCAATGCGGAGATTAGCAACATTCCCGCGCCCAACATTCCTAGGGCGGGCGCAGTCGTCGCTAGGCCGCCCACGGCCAGATACCATTTGCTTAAAAAGCCCAAGGTCGGCGGGATTCCGATTAGCGCGATTGAGCCCAGGGTGAAGCACCATAGGGTTATGGGCATGGATTTTCCGGCACCCTTAAAGTCATCCACCATGGTTTTGCCCGTCTGCTGAATCATTGCGCCCGCCGCAAGGAAGAGCACGACTTTTATTACGCCGTGGGCCACCACATGCAGCATTGAGCCAAGCAGGGCGACGGGGCTTAACAGGACTATGCCGAACATTATATACGAGAGCTGGCTTACTGAAGAATAGGCCAGCCGCCGTTTGAATAATTTTTCCCTAAAGGCGGACATAGAGCCTAAAAATACCGTGGTTATCGTCAATACCAGCAGGACATTTTGAACCCATGTGCCCATGATGAAGTCTGCGCCGAAGACATATAGAGTTAGGCGCAAAATGGCCAAAATTGCGACTTTGGACACGACGCCGGAGAAAAGGGCGGCGGCGGGTGAGGGAACTTCGGGATAGGCCGAGGGAACCCAGTCAAACAGCGGGAAAATATAGGCCTTTACGCCGAAGCCTATAAAGGCCACGAAGAATAGGAAAAGTGCCAGACTTTCGCTTCCGGCGACGGCGGCCATGTCCAATGTTCCGCCTGCCACAAAGTCAAAGGTCATGCCGAAGCGGGCGGCGAAGAACATTGCCGCAAGGGTTAGACCCGCGCCGAAGAAGGAATAGACCAAAACCTTGTTGCCGGCCTTTATTGCCGCCTTGTCGCCATTATATGTAACCAGCGGATAGGTGAACAGCGTCATAAATTCGTAGAAAAGATATAGAGTAACCAAGTTTCCGGACAGGGTTGCGCCTATGATTACGCCATAGCTTAGCAGATAATAGCGATAAAAGCCCGCCTGTCTGTCGTCGGCCTTTATATAGCCAAAGGTGTAAAATGTAACCAAAAGCCAGAGGCCGGCCGCCAGCAAAATGAAGAAGCGCGAGAGATTGTCGACTTGCAGAAACAGGCTTAGTTGCGGCGTTATGGAGAGTAGCCTTATGCTTATATCGCCCAGACTTACGATTAAAACCACAAGGGCGGTATTTATGGCCATTACGGCGGTTACAAATGTTTTAAGATTAACTCCTTTTAGTTTTGGCAAAATGGCTCCCGCCAAAATTGGGAGTAATATGGGTAATACCAAAAGTATATTCATTCACATAGCCTCCCTTGTTAAATTCTGCCAATGGCGTAATCGATATAGTTGTAAATTGGGCTTGAGGCCAGGGCTATTATGATAATCAGCCCCGCCAATATCATTATGGGCATTAGGTTTTTGACCGGGCGTTCTATATTTATTTTGGCCGCCGCGGCTTCTTTGGCCTCTTTACCCAAATATGCCCTGACAACAATTGGCAGATAATACAGGCCGTTTAGCATGGCGGAAAGCGCCAAAACTATCATAAGCCAAATATGCTGTGAATCCACAATTGCCATGCCGAAGAACCATTTGCTGTTAAAGCCTATAAACAGCGGGATTCCAATCATGGAGAGCGCGCCCAGCGTAAACAATGCCATTGTTATGGGCATTTTTTTGCCAAGCCCCGCCATTTTTGAGATGTATTTTTCGCCCGTCTGCTCTATTGTTGAACCGGCCACCAAAAAGAGCGTAGACTTTGCGACGGCATGGGCCAAAATATGGAAAATTGCGGCGAGAAGGCCAAGCGTTGTCCCCATGCCGATTCCCATGAAAATATAGCCGATTTGCGCGACGGAGGAATAGGCAATCATGCGCTTTATGTCCTTTTGGAGAAGGGCCATCATTGAGCCGAACATCATGGCCGAAACGCCCGCAATCATGACAACCATAAGCATTGTGCTTAAAAATGGGTCATTTAGCATATTTTCTATGCCGATTACCCTGTGCAGGATTTTGATATAGAAAATTATGGGGGCCTTTAGCACGAGGGCGGAAAGGACGGCGGAAGACGGCGAAACGGCAGAACCATGCGCGTCGGGCAGCCATATATGCAGCGGGAAAAGCGCGGCCTTTAGTGCAAGTCCTATGGTTAAAAATACCAGGGCTATATGCACCGAGGACTCGTTTCCTGCGAAATTATTGGCTATATAGACGCCCAAATCGGTCATTGAGAATGTGGTTGTTCCCGCCATGAAAAACAGCGTTACAATGCCCATTAGCATGAAGCCCGAGCCCATTATTGACAGGCTTAGGTATTTTAGACCGGCCTTGAGGGTTTCGGGCTTGTTTTTGATTATAACAATGCCCGCGGCGGCGAATGAGCCTATTTCAATCCATATGAAGATATTAAAGAAGCTGTTAAACATCACCACGCCGCACAGAGCCGCGATTAGCGCGCTCATTAGGGCGTAATAATATGGAATTCGCTTAGGTTCTAAATCGTGCCCCAGCATGGACAGCGACGCCCACATTATAAAGAAGCTTATGCCCGTGAAAATTAGGACTATTATAGCGTCGACGGGGCCGGCCAAAATTTCAATATTCCATGGCGCGCTTCCGATTATTAGGGAAATATATCCGTCGCTGACAATAGTTGCGGCCATGACCACGGCAAGCGCAAGCGCCGCACCATAAGTGGCCATGGCGAAAATTTTCGCATGGGCAACATTTTTGATAAAGCACAGACAGACGGCGCTTATCAATAATATGGAAATTATTAGTATTGGTAACATAATCCATCTCCTTAACTAGATGTCAGAGGTCAGACGGGCTTCGCCCTTTCAGAGGTCAGAACTTCTGACTTCTGACTTCTGACATCTGACTTCTGATTTCTGACCTCTATCCTAAGACTCCGAAACCGGCTTCTAATGCCCTTAAGAGCGGGCCGAAGAATATGCCTAGGGCTATATTGGCCAGTATGAAGCATACGAAGGCGATTTTGGCGGCGGGGCCTAATTTGTTTGTGGTGATTACCGCGCCTTCATTTTCTTTGGAATACATTTTGACGATGGCATTAAAGTAATAGACGGCGTTTAGGAAGGCCGAAATGCCCAAAACGGCGAAGACCAGCAACATATTGTTTTGCGCCTGCACGGCGGCACCGGCCAGGTAAAATTTAGAAACAAAGCCTGCAAACAGCGGAATTCCCGCCATTGAGAGCGCGCCGACAACAAAGGCCGCGCCCACAAGCTTATTCTTTCTTGCCACGCCGCGCATTTCGTCAATATTATAGGTTCCGGCAGCGGCAATTAATGCCCCTGCCGCCACGAATAGCAAGGCCTTTGTGGCCGCGTGTGCGATTATATGGTAGCTTGAGGCGACGAAGCCGGCTTGGTGCGCAAGTCCCATTCCCATGTAAATATAGCCGATTTGCGCCACGGAAGAATATGCCACCATTCGCTTTAGATTTTTTTGGAATAAAGCCATGACCGAGCCTGCAATCATGCCCGTTACGCCAAGCATGAACAATACGGGCAAAATTCCCATGTCGAATATATTGTCAATGCCATACATTCTAAAGAGAATCTTAAGCAAAATCATAAGATAGCCTTTTAGCACGAGGGCGGAAAGTACGGCGGACGAGGGCGTTGTTGCAGAGCCATGCGCATCGGGCAGCCATGTGTGGAATGGGAAAAGCGCGCCTTTTACGGCCAGGCCGACTATGAAAAGCACCAAAGTTACGATAAGCGGGAATTCATATTGTCCTGTTGCGATTAATTCGCTTATGACAATATGGATGGAAGCCATTTCCAAATGACCCGTTATGGAATAGAGCATTGAAACGGCAAGCAGGAATAAGCCCGAACCGACAATACTCAAGAATAAGTATTTTATGGTGGCTTTTAAAGTTGCTCGGTTTTCTTTTATGGCGACTATGGTGCAGGCCGCAATTGTTGTAACCTCTATGAATACAAAGGCGGTGAAAATATCGTTTGTGAAAGTGAGCGCCATTAGAGAGGCCGAAATTAGGCTTAGCATGACGTGATAGAGCGTGCGCCTGTTTTCTCTAAGGTCTTTCGTGATGTCTTTTTTGGTGCCCAAAATGATTAAAAACATCACGGAAGGGAAGACGACGGCCAAAGTTGCTTCAAATGCGCCGGCTCTCATTTCGTTGCCGAAGGGGCCGGGCGCAGAACCCATTTGATAGGTAAAATAGCCCCCGTCATAATTCCACAAAGAAATTGCCAGGGCAAGAGAAATTGCAATCAAAACGCCATGCATTACAAGGGTTACAATTCTTGCAATGTCGGGCCTTTTAACCATTAATATCAATGTTACAGCCGTAAGCAAGGGCGTAAATATGAGCAGGCTTGGAAAATGTAATGCTGTTCCCATTATTCTTCCCCTCCCCGCATTAGGTAAATTTCGTTAATATCCAATGTGCCGTATTTTTTGTATAACCTAAGGGTGAGGGCCAGGGCGAAGGCCGTAAGGCTTACGGAAACGACAATGCCCGTGATTACCAAAGCACCGGGCAATGGATTAATAAATCTTTCGTAATAAATTGGCCCTTCCGCCGGGACAATGGTTGCCCTTCTGTCCGAAATATAGCCTTGGGAAACCAAAAACAGGAAAATGGACGCATCCATAATGCCAAGGCCGATAATCTTTTTAATTAGATTTCTGTGAACCAAAAGGGTTACTATGCCTATGCCGAATAATATCATGGCCGCCGCTTCAAAATGGTTCGTTATGAAGGTATTGTGAATAAAATCCATTTACATTACACCTCCCCATCCGCAAAAAGCGCGTAAAGCGCGTATATGGTGCAAGTTTTGATAATGCCGACGCTTAAATTTAGCGGCAAAATCATTCCCGCGCCAAAAAGACTTTCAGGATTGCCCGGCCGGAATATCGTGTAAAGGTCTTGATTATACATGATAAAGGCATATGCCAGCAAGATAACATAGGCGCTGAAGGCGACAACCCTAAATATGGAAAGGGTCTTATATGGGAAGAATTTGCGCACAGCCTTTGGCCCATAAGCAACAGAAGCAAGCACAAGGCTGACCCCCAAAATTGCGCCGCCGGAAAAGCCGCCGCCGGGCGACAAAGCTCCGTTAAAAAGTATATAGATTCCATAAACCATTACAAATGGAACCAGCGCGCCAATAACCTGCTTTAAAAAGATGGGACGCTCTTTGGATAAATTATCTCTGTAAATTTTAGCTTGCTCTTTCATCGGTCTTCGGCACCTCCTTCGGTTTCAAGATCCCCCAGGTCTATAATTTCGTTGTCCTCCTCGTCATATACTATGGACGCGGATTCGGTTACGACTACGGGCGTGTCGGGTTTGGGGTCTTTTAGCAAGATTATAATGGCGATTATTGCGGCGAAAAGCACGAAGGCCTCTCCTAATGTATCAAAGGAGCGATAGCCATATAATATTGAGGCAACCACATTTAGGGCCCCCGTGTCATAACGGGCGCCTTCGATATATAGCCTGTAGACTTCGTTGGCGGGCGCTCTGTAAGGCGAGCCGAAGTCGCCAAGATGCGACAGGGTTACAAGCAGCACCCCAATAATATTTACCGCCAAAACCACGCCCACGGCAATATAAAGTTTGTTTAATTTTGCAATTTTCGGGCGTTTTTCCGCCCTTTCTTCCGAGGTTTCGATTCTGGCGGGCTTTTCCACAATTGTGCGATTAATTCGGTTTATCACCAAAAAGAAAAGCACAGATGTTATTCCCGCGCCGATTGCGGCCTCTGTAAGCGCTACGTCGGGCGACTCGAGCAATATCCAAATTACGGACATGACAATACTAAAGGACATGAAGACAATTACGGCCGAAATGAGCTTTTTTGTGGCGGAAACGGCGATGGCGCAAACAATTAAAAATATTAATAGTATATACTCAAAAATTAACATTATATCTCCCTCACCTCGCACTCTTTTTCAATGTCAGGATTTGTCAGCACTTCTTCGCGGCCAATCATATATGTGGCGACGGGGGCTGTTATCCAGACAAAAATAATTAAGACAAATAGTTTAAGGGTGATTAGAGAAAGGCCGGACAAAATTGCCAAACCCACCATCACCATAAAAGTTCCCATGGTTTCGCATTTTGCAGAGGCATGCAGTTTTTTAAGGGGCGTGTTTAACCGGTATAAACCAAGAGTTGCAACCCCTAATATAAACAGACCGCCAAAGAAAAATATGGAAACAAAAATATATCTAATTATCTCCCACATCTTTATCTACCTCCTCTTCAGCGGCTTGTGATATTGTAGTTTTTTGGGCTTCTTCTAATTGTTTTTGCTTAAGTTCTGCCAGTCTTTGTTCTTTAAGCTTAAGCTGAAGCAAATGCCGCGAGAAAATTATCACGGCCAAAAAGCTTAAAAGCGCGTAAACTATAGCAATGTCAATCAGGTAATCTTCGCCCATAAACACGCCGACTACAACTATCATAAGCATAATTTTTATCGCAATCATATTTGTCGCGATAATTCTGTCTGCGAGCTTTGGCCCTCTCACGGCCTTATAAAGGCAAAAAAAGATTGCGACGGCCAAAAATATCATGCCCGAAAACATAAGCAGTTCAACAAAACTGAAATCTTCAAACATTAGCTCCCCTCGCTTTTTTTAAGTTTTTTGACTTGTTTCCAGTCTTTAATAACTTCGGCATTGGCAAATTTTATTGCGTGTATGCCAATTCTGTCGCCATCAAGTTCAAACAAGATGGTTCCCGGCGTTAAAGCAATCGTATATGCCAGCATGATTTTGGAAAAAGAGTGTTTGACGGGAGATTCAAAATAGACAATGGTTGGGTCTATATCCATTTTGGGGGAAAGGATTATGCGAATCATTTGCGCATTGGCCTTTATGACTTCTACTATCAATGTAAATATGTAAGAGGGCAAGTATTTTCCGTGCATTTTAAAGGTGGCCAATTGGCCTTTGAAACTTAGCCCCAGAAGACGATAGGCGAATAGGCTTACGAGTACAGAAACGATAACGCCCAAAACCACCACCTCGACAGTGATGCGGGAGTTTAGAGCAATCCAAAAAATGAAAAACAATATTGGCATATAACTGCCTCCTTTTGCTCAAAATGTGGTTAAACCTTCTCAGAGCCTAACCCGTGTCGGTTAAGCCAAAATGATAGGAAGAATAGCCCGAACCGTAGTAATCTCCGTCGCTGATACTCGGCGTGCTTACAATCACCACAACCAAAATCAAAACCAAAGCAATCAAAAGCGCCCAAATCCTTTTCATGCCCTATCACCCCCCTCCGTAACAAATTTCCGCTCTACATTTCTATGATTGCAATTGTAACATAGTTGAAATGGGATGTCAATATAATTTTTCACAAGCTAGTGCTACAAATAAGTATTGCGCAATGTTAGGAAATATGTTATAAAGAAAGGTGTTAATTGTATATTGAGAAGGGATACGCTTTCGCGGGAATGACGGCGTGCTTTTGGGGATTCCCGCTTTCGCGGGAATGACGACGTGGGTTTGATTGTTTGGCGGTAATGTTTGCAGCGGCAAGTGAGCTGCAAGCATTTAGCAATCTGCTGTGTCATGTCATTCTTTCCATAAAAAACAACCGCCCACGGACCAGGTAGGCGGTAAGAAACATTATACCAACTAAATGAGCCAACCGCTTTGCGATTGCTCTTTTCTTTTTGATAATATTATTGTATCATATATATTAGAATTATGCAAGAGATTTTTTAAATTAATGGGGGGTTTATCGTGGAGAAGGATGAACAGGGGAAGGGCAAGGAGTTTATGACGGCGCGCGAGCGGGAAATGGGCACGGCCAAAATTCCCGGGATGGTGCTGCGGTATTCTATTCCGACGATTATCGGAATGTTGGTTTCGGCCATGTATGTGGTGGTTGACCGCTTTTTTGTGGCGCGAATTGAGGGCGTGGGGGCGGACGCGCTGGCGGGGGTTACACTCGCCTCGCCCGTAATGCTAATCCTACAGGCCTTCTCGCTCCTAATCGGCGTAGGTTCTGCCGCAAATATATCTATACGGTTAGGCAAAGGCGACAGAGCAGGCGCGGAAAAAATCCTGGGCAATGCCTTCATCCTAATCCTAATAGTATCGATTACCATGGGCACTCTGGCCCTAATCTTCCTCGAACCGCTCCTAATGATTTTCGGCGCAGACGAAAACACCCTTCCCTTCGCCTATATCTACACACAAATCAAAATTTTCGGCATAGTTCTCATGTTCCTGTCTTTCGCCATGAATCACCCCATCCGCGCGGCGGGCAATGCAAAACGCTTTGCTTCGGCGCAACTTTTGGGCGCAATTCTCAATATTTTCTTGAATCCGCTGTTCATCTTCACCTTCGACATGGGAATTCACGGCGCGGGCTGGTCTACCGTTGTGGCGCAGGCGGCCTCGGCGGCCTGGGTTATGTCCTATTATTTTAGGGGGCAGCCCGCCATTCGCCTGCGGCGGCGCAATTTTAGGCTTGACCCGAAATATATTGTGGCGATATGCTCAATCGGCGTAGCTCCGTTTTTTATGCAGCTTCTAAGCTCGGCCATTCAAGGGATTGCCAATAATTTCTTGGGATATTTGGGCGGCGGCCATGCAATCGGGGCATATGGCGCGATTATTGCGGTGTTCTCGCTTTTTGTCATGCCGATTTTCGGGATTACGCAGGGCAGTCAGCCGATTTTGGGCTTTAATTATGGGGCGGGGAATATGAAAAGGGTGCGAACGGCCTATTTTTGGTCGGCACTTTATGCCGTGTCGATTTGTGTTTTGGGCATGATTTTAATGGTGAGTTTGCCGACGCAAATTGTGGGGCTTTTCGCGGCAGAGCCGGAAATTATTGAAATTGGCGCGGTCGGCATTAGAATCATGGCCATAACCCTGCCCGCGGCGGCCTTTGTTATGAATGCGTCAACATTCTTTATGTCCATTGGCCGCGCAAAAATCTCAATTTTGCTGTCTGTCATGCGTCAAGGAATTGTCCTGATTCCGCTATATTTCATCCTACCGCAATTTTTCGGCATTTTCGGGATATGGTGGGCAACACCGGCGGCGGATTTGACGGCGTTTACGGTGGCCATGTTAATGATTTTGCGGGAAATGCGGCGGTTGCGGAAACATGAGATTGAATGTTAGTCCATTGTGTGCTATAATGCTAGTATGGAAAATTGAGGATGCTTGGGGGATTCCCGCTTTCGCGGGAATGACGGCGGGTGTCCTTTTTTGATGGGGTGGTTTTTTGGATAATTCTCGGATGGTGGAAGAGGCTGTGTTGGAGAAGGCGCGCGAGGGGGATTTGAAGGCGGCGGAGCTTTGGGCAAAATACTTCCGAACTGAGGCGGCTTCCGGCGACAGCGGCGCAAATTATGAAATGTTGGCCGAGATGATTAAGGGTGATTAAATGGATTATAAGGGGTTTAGCAGGGGGCAAAGGGAGTATTTGCGGCGTTCTGTTGATTGTTGGCTGAATGTGGCGGAAGGGGGCAAAAGGGCCGGGAAAAATGTGATTAATGTGGTCGCTTTTGCCATGGCATTGGAGCAAAGCCCGGAGAAATTGCA
Organism: Clostridiales bacterium; assembly: GCA_031277225.1. Lineage (GTDB taxonomy): Bacteria > Bacillota > Clostridia > Lachnospirales > WRAX01 > JAITMQ01. Next base: position 17,565 of record JAITMQ010000101.1, read on the forward strand.
TTTGGTGGCGGGGGTAACCAAGGCATGTGCGCGGATGAATATCATTGATTGCAATGGCTTCGGGCTGCGCCACTTCTTCGGCGGGCGTTGCCATGAAGGGCGTTATGAGGGCAAGGACGCACTTTTTGTTGACGACAAGGTGGTTATAATTGAAGGCGGTGGAAAATCCAACGACGCGGCGCGGATTAAAGGGGCTTCGTTTGGCTCGATTTACATAAGCGAGGCGAATGAAATACACAAAAGCTTCTTCTTTGAGGCCTTAGACAGAACGCTGGCCAGCCGCAAGCGCAAAATTTTTCTGGATTTAAATGCGAAGCCGCAGGGGCATTGGTTTTATCGCGAGTTCCTTTCATTACAAGAGAAGCTACTAAAAGAAGACGCGGGCTATGGCTTGAATTACGGCCATTTCACAATTTTCAACAACAAAGCAATCACGCCGGAGGCTCTGGAGGAAGCCCTTAAGAGCTATGACAAGGCCTCGGCATGGTATAAACGTGATATTTTGGGGCTTAGAAGCGCGGGGGCGGAATCCATTTACATGGGCTTTGGTCGTGAAATGATTTTGCCAATCAAGGAATTGAGTGAGCGCAATTACGTTAAAATGTCGGTCGGAATCGACGTGGGCGGGCGCGACGCTACGGTTGCAACGCTTGCGGGGATTGACACGGGCGGCAATTTGGCCCTTATTGACGGCTACTATCACAAGCAGGGCGACGAAAATTATATGACCCACGAAAAGTATGTTAGAGAAATCGGGGAAAAAATTGAGGGCTGGATTAGGCAATATCCCGCGCTATGCTTTGGCGGCGCAATCTTTTGCGAGTCGGCCGAAAAAATGTTTAGGGCGGCTCTTTCCGGCGAGCTAAAGCGGCGCGGCCTTAATATCATGGTCTATCCCTCTTACAAAAAGGACGGAATTCTCGAAAGAATCCGCCTTTTTTGTTTGCTTATCGGGCAGGGGCGGCTTGTTGTGGCGGGGCATCTTTCGCCGTGGATTGACGCGCTTTATGCGGCGCGCTGGGATGAAAAGGCGCGGGAAAAGGGGATTTGGGAGCGTGTGGATGATGGGAGTTATGCCGTAGATTGCCTGGATTCGGCGGAATATGCTACTGTGCCTTTTAAAAGGCAGTTAATAATTAATAATGAATAAGGAATAATTGATGGTTGGAGGGGATTTTATGGGTTGGTTTAAGAGGAAGGTTCGGGATTGGTTGGAGATTGTGCCTGTGGATGGGCGCGGGGTTTCGGTGCTTTCGGATGCGGATTTTGAGAAGGAGATTTTTCGGAACAAGCTTTGGTATCGGGGGAATGCGGCGGAATTGGCGGGGTTTTATGGCGGGCAGGACGATTTAATCGGCAATCGCAGCTTTTGGGCGGAAGGCGGGCGGAATTTGCGGATTCGCAAGATTCATAGCGGGCTGCCGGCATTAATCGTGGATGTATTGTCGGATATTGCGCTTGGCGATTTTTTGGGCGTAAGGGTGCAGCAGGACGGCGAGGGGGTCCCCGCTTTCGCGGGGATGACGATGTGGGATAGGATTGCCGAGGAAAACGGCTTTACACGGCTTTTGGCCAAGGCGGTGCGCACAACGCTTGCGCTTGGGGATGGGGCTTTTAAAATTAGTTTTGATGGTGAAATGTCGGAATATCCCATTGTTGAGTATTTTGGCGGCGATCGGGTTAGGTTCAACTACTCCCGCGGCCGAGTCGATGAAATTGTCTTCATACAAAATCTGGAAGACATGACTTTGGAAGAGATTTACCACCGCGGCGGAATCAAATACCGCCTTACGAACGCCAAAGGCGAGGAAATTGCGGGCGAAAGGCCGCCCGACATTGAGCATAATCTTGGGATTATGCTGGCCGTTCCGCTGATTTTTGACGAAAATCCCAAATTTGAGGGGCGGGGCAAGTCCATTTTTGACGGGAAAATCGGGGCTTTTGACGCGCTGGACGAGGTTATTAGCCAATGGGTTGACGCGCTTCGGGATGGACGTGTGCAGAAATATATTCCGCTGGGGCTTTTGCCGAGGAATCCGAATAATGGGCAGGTTCAGGGGCTTAGCTCCTTTGAAAGCCGCTTTATTCAAACCGAAATGGATTTGGCGGAAGGGGCGGATAATAGCGTCAAAATCATCCAACCGCAAATCGATACCGATGCCCTTGCGGACAGCTATGCGGGCTTTTTAAACCTGGCTTTGCAGGGAATTTTGGCCCCGGCGACGCTTGGCCTCGACCTTAAGCGCAACGACAATGCGGCGGCGCAGCGAGAAAAGGAGAAGGCGACGCTCTACACTCGCGGGAAAATTATCGACGGGCTTCGTTCCTGCATTTGCAAATTGGTTTCGGTTACTCTTGCAGCCTATGACGCGCTGCACGGGCGCGCGGCGGGCGATTATCAGGTTCAAGTGGAATTTGGGGACTATGCCGCGCCGGATTTCGGCTCGCAAATTGAAATTGTCGGGCGGGGCGTTGCGGCGGGGATTATCAGCCATAAAACGGCTGTAGACCAGCTTTATGGGGATACTTGGACGCAGGAGATGAAGGATGAGGAGGTCGCGCGGCTTTGCGCCAAAACAAATTAATCTCGGATTAATTTGTCGTTGACAAAGATGTATGTTTCGTGGTATGATTAAAGCACATTTTAACAAAATAAACTATGAATGGAGATGACTTTATGCTGTACCTGATTATCGGCATTTTGGCTATGGCGGTTGTTGTGCTGGCGGGATTTTTGATAGTTACGCGAAAACGCGTTTTTGTGCTCGTTGGCGAAGTTGCTGCGGCCGAAGAGGCCGTCCGGCAAAGCGGTGTTGACCAAAAGAAGCAGGCGGCCCTGCAAGAGCAGGTTGCCAAGCTTAAAAGCGAGGTTCATTGGCTTACTTCTATTTTAGATGTTCTGCCCATGCCACTTTCCGTTACCGATAAAGATATGAATTGGACCTTCATTAACAAGATTGTTGAGGACATGCTTGGCCTGGACAGAAAGAAAGTCGTAGGGCAGCATTGCAGCAATTGGGGCGCGAATATTTGCGGAACGGACAAATGTGGCGTGGCACTTTTGCGCAAGGGCGTGGGGCAGAGTTATTTCAGCCAGCTTGGGCGCGAATTTACGGTTACGGGTCATTATATTTATGACGAGAATGGCGAGCTTGCGGGCCATGTTGAGGCTGTTCGCGATATTACGGAATTGACCGACAAAACCAAGGAATTCCAGGAAAAGGCGCATTGGTATGAGTCTATTTTGGATTCCTTCCCAATGCCCATTTCTGTTACGGATTCCAATATGAATTGGACATTTATCAACAAGGCCACAGAAAACTTTTTGGGCAAAAGGCGCGCCGATGTTATTGGGCAGCATTGCAGAAATTGGGGCGCGAAGATTTGTGGCACGGAAAATTGCGGCATAACTTGCTTTAGGCGCGGCGTGCCGCAGACAACTTTTGAACATGCGGACATGCATTTCCAAGTTGACGTGGCTGAACTGAAGAATCTTTCCGGCGAGAAAGTCGGATATTTGGAAGTTGTGCAAGATATTACAAAGATTGAGAGCGCGACGAAGCGTATGCGCGATTTGATGGAGAATATTGAGCTTATAAGCGAGCAGGTGGCGACGGGGGCCAGGCATGTTTCAACAAGCAGTCAAGACTTGGCGCAGGGCGCATCTTCGCAAGCAAGCGCAATTCAAGAGCTTAATGCCAGCGTTGATATTATCAGCAATAAAACGCAGGCGACCGCTCAAAATGCCTATGAAGCCAGCAAATTGTCTAAAACGGCGGGGAAAAACGCGCTTTTGGGCAATGAAGATGTGCAGGCCATGTTGTCTTCTATGGAAAGGATTAAGGACGCATCCGATAATATTGCAAAAATTATAAAAACCATTGAAGACATTGCCTTCCAGACGAATTTGCTTGCTTTAAACGCGTCTGTAGAGGCGGCGCGCGCGGGCGAGCATGGCAAGGGCTTTGCCGTGGTTGCGGATGAGGTGCGCACTTTGGCCGGGCGTTCGCAATTGTCGGCTAAGGAAACGAATGATTTTATTATGGATACGATTCAAAGGGTTGGAGAAGGTTCTGAAATCGCCTTAAAGACGGCGGCGGCCTTTGAAGCCATTGTTGGTGATTTTGAGTCCGTTTCCAAAATGATTGACGAAATTGCCGCAGACTCGGCAGAGCAGGTGGATTCGATTAAACATATCGGCGCAGGCATTATGCAAATTTCCGATACCGTTCATTCTAATGCGGCGGTTAGTGAAGAAGCGGCGGCGGCCTCGCAAGAGCTGGCAAGCCAGTCGGAGGCAATGCTTGAATTATTTGAGAATTAAAATCTAACTAACTTAAAATTAACCGTTGAAGCTGAAGCTTCGGCGGTTTTTTTAATATATTTTTTTAAGGAGATGATGGCATGAACAAGTATTACGAGGAGTACGAAGGGCTTTATGAAAAGGCCTATGAAGCCATGGAAATGGGGGAGAAGTTGGAGGGTATTCTCCACGCCCTGGAGGGGATTGGCGACATTTTGGGGAAGCTTTTGGAGCAGAGGTTGGAGGAAAGAGGTCAGAGGTCAGAGAAAGAGCAGAAATCGGAGATTCCGGCCTTTAAGATTGGGGCAGACTTAGGAGAAGCAAAGTTGCAGGAAGATGCGATTGCGAGGGCTTTTGGGAATGCTTAGGCGGGGGATTCCCGCTTTCGCGGGAATGACGAATTTAAGGAGGGGTTTTTATGGGTAATAATGTGAATTATGCAACAATTTTTGAGGGGCAGCTGGCGCAGAAATATTCGAGAGAATTGTTAACGGGCGGGCTAACCACGCCCAATGTAAACTTTTTGGGCGGCAACACAATTAAGATTCCGTTTTTAACGCTTAACGGCTATAGAAATCACAGCCGCGACGGCGGCTTTAATCGCCAAAATGTCAGAAATCGCAATTTGACAAGGGTGCTTACGCATGACCGCGATGTGGAGTTTTTTGTGGACTCCATGGATGTGGATGAAACCAATCAGGTGCTTGCGGCTGTGAATCTCACAAATGTTTTTGAAACCGAGCACGCAATTCCCGAAGTTGACGCTTACAGGCTTTCCAAAATCTATCAGGATTTTAAGGCGGCGGGCGGCGAAGTTGACAATAGCGCGCTTAATCGCGAAAATATCCTTGAGATTTTCGACGGCTATATGCAGCAGATGGACGAAGAAGAAGTGCCGCAAGAAGGGCGCATTTTATTCGTTACGCCGGCCGTTAACAAGCTTTTAAGCCAGTCGGCGGAGCTTAATCGCATTATGAATGTGATTGACCAAGACGCGAGGATTAAGCGCAGTGTGCGGATGCTTGACGAGGTGCAGGTTGTTGTTGTGCCGACAAGCCGCATGAGGTCTGCTTATGATTTTAGCGACGGCTTTGTGCCGGCGGCGGGGTCGGGGCAAATTCATATGATGCTTGTGCATCCTTCGAGTGTGATTGCTGTCAATAAGCACAGCTATATCAAGCTTTGGGCGCCGGGCACACATACCGTTGGCGATGGTTATTTATACCAAAATCGTCAATATGGCGATTTGTTCGTGATTGATACGCGCGTTGGCGGAATTGCAATTAACGCGGGATAGACGCTGATAATTGGGGCGACCGAGGCGGTCGCCCCTACCCTAAGGGGGGATTTTATGAGATATATTAACGAGGATTTTTATCGCAACAAGCATGGCGGAACTTATGATGGAGCGGGGCTTAAAGCCCTGATTTTGCGGGCGGAAGGGCTTGCCGATGCACTAACATATGGGCGAATTCGGGCCGCGGGCTTTGAGAATCTTACGAAATTCCAAAAGGCGGCGGTAAAGAGAGCCTGCTGCCTTATGGTGGATTATTTCACGAATGTCGACGGCCAGCCCAGCGCGGATGTGCAGTCTTATAGCGTGGCGGATATGCGGGTTTATAACCGCAAGCGCAGGGAAAGGCCTTGGGAAGTGGCGGGTTGTGGGATGTGGGCTTGGATGGAGCTACTTTCTACAGGGCTTATGCAGCGGAAGTGCTAGGAGGGGATTCCCGCTTGCGCGGGAATGACGGATTGTAACGATTGGAGTTGACTAATTTGGCAAGTAGAGATATAATTAGAACAGGGCAGCCAACGCATTTTCGTGTGAATTTGGACAAAATCCCGACAACTTGCGACCTTTGCAAATCCCGCGCGGGGCGAATTCTGCCGATTTCGCGATTTGCGCAAGGCAAAACCGCCCCGCCATTTCATCCGAATTGTCGGTGTTATGTAGAAATTTTGGACGCGCGTGGGAATGTGTTTGCTGTAATTCCTGCGGGGGCGGCGGAGTGGGCTAGGGCGGCTGATGAGATTAGTTATCCCTATGTCGCCGCCAGGGAATATTTGGAGCGCGGCGGTGCTCAGGTTAGGTGGCTTGGCAATTTATTATGTGGGCGGAATAAGCTATGCCCATGCTGAAGTTACAATTAATGGCAATACAGAAGTTATCGCCGGGCGTATGGTAAATGACAGAATGGTGTTTAACAAAAATGAGCTTGATAGAATGTTTAGTCGGCATTTGTTAAGCTCCTATGACCGCAAAGCCGGAATCACTTTGCATAGGGATTCAAATACGGGTCGTTTCTACAAAGATGTAAGCGTGCCGCTGTCAAATGCACTTGAGCAAACAGCCCAGCAGGCTAATATTATGCGTCAAATGGCGGAGTTTCCAAGAACCGGGCTAGGAGCCGCAGTAATGCGAGGCGCAAAATATTCTTGGTTTGAGGGGCAGGTGAACCGTGGGAGGTACTGGGATATAAAGCTTCCGGATTCTTGGAATAGGACTATTGGCAGAAACACATTCCCCGGAGACGGTACACGAGTATCTTTTTTGGGGGCATTAATGACACCTGAGCAATTGGGTAATTTCAATTATGGTTTTATTGGCGCAGCTTTAGGGCTGACGTGGGCGGAATTAATCGCAGGTTCATGGAGTGATGATGGCTTCACGCCGCCGGGAAATACGCCGGAGTTCATGAACGAGTTTAGCGATTGGGCGCATATACTAAGGGGATATTTTGCATTTAATAGCCAACGATAAATGAGGGGCGGATATGAAAAGGGATTTTTGGAGGCCTTATAGCTTGTCCATTTTAATTATACCGGCGCTATTGGTGGGAATTTGGATTATAGCTCTCCCATTCATCCCCTTTTTGCGCAATGCGGACGCGTCTTCTCAAGGCGTTGATGAGATGCGGGCCGATTTTGCTCGCAATCAAAGACGCATTGAGTTAATTGTGGATTATCTTGTTCGCTCGGATTATGACCGAGTGCGAATTTGGCCGGGGCAAGATTTTGCCAATCCTCATGGCCATCCGCAAATTAATAATCGCAGGGTTGAAAGGGCGGTAGTGCGCCTTGGGCAGCGCGGATATTCCCTGATTCGCAAAAATGCCGACGCCATTGTGTTTTTTCGGTGGGCAGGGCGTGGCGCGAGGGCGGGGGCTGTTTATTCCATAAATGGCCAAACTCCGGGCGAAGAAACTTTGGAATATTTGGTTCATATTGAGCCGCTGTCCGTGCCGGGGTGGTATTTCTTCCGGGAAGATTTTAACGAATGGCGGCTGAGGAATCGGAATTAGGCTTGGGGGTGCGGCATGAACAGGCGGAAATCTCGGATTTGGGTTATTATTGCGGTTAGCATTGGCTTAATTTATGCGCTTGTTGTCATTCCCGTTTTTTCGTTTTTAAGCATGTTTGCGCCCATGCCATGGCAGGGGCAATGGCTGGCGGAGAGGCATTTTAGCCGTGATTATGAGGCCATTATCATTGTTAGGGACTATCTTGCAAGAGCAAGGCCAAGAACCATCACCATCCACGAAATAAACGGAGCGTATACCATGCATGTGCAAGGGCGGGGGAATGTGCAAATTTCCGACCCGCAAGTTGCGGATGCCGTTCGGCTGCTTTTTCGGCGGGGATATTCCTCAATATCCATGCGGCAAAATTCCGTAATCTTTGTGAGATTTTCGGGCTTGGATATAGGCAGGGGTGTCGTCTATTCATTCCGCGGGCAAACCCCCGGCGAAGAAACCTTCACCTACTTAACGCATATCGAACCTTTATGGCTGCCGGGGTGGTATTATTTCGAAGACGACTTTAACACATGGCGGATTAGGAATCGAAATTAACTTGCGGGGGTGTTGGCATGAACAGGCGAAAATCTCGGATTTGGGTTATTGTTGGGGTTATCGTTGGCTTACTTTTGATTATTGCCTTTGGCGCACTATTAGGCTATGCCGTGATGGTGATGATTTTAGTACTTGGAAGATTGTAGAAATAAGGGGGGATTGGATGCACGCAAAAACTTTAAATTGGGGAAAGTTGTTTTATCCCAAGTTTATGGAGAATGACGAATGTCGCATTTTGGGGCGCGGGCGCAAGATTTGGGCCGGGCGATGCCATTTTTGGCGGCGAATTCGCGGGCGGCAGGAAGGCGACGGACAGGGCTTGGAGATTAACGCAGGCGCGACAACCGACCAAAACATCGCCTGCAAGCTGGATGACTATGAGCATGGCGAATTAGAATTTTTAGTGAAGAAGGGCGGCCAATGGCGGCCTTTTTTAGTTATGGAATTTCGGCCGCATTTCAATCCTAATGGGAGTTTTCATCATTTGCGGTTTGGGCTGTTAGACCGGGGGTGTTCGCTTGAAAATAGGGGTAATTAAGGCGGCGGCGCGCCGCGCTCTCGTGGCGACAGCGCAAGCAATTTGCGAGGATTTAAAGAATTCGGGAACAATGCCCTTTGAAAGCGGGCATTTGCAAAATTCGGCGACTTATGTCGATGCGGGGCGGATTCGGGACAATAAAGTCGCGGTTGTAAGCGACACGGTCTATGCGCGGCGCAAATTTTTCCATCCCGAATTTGAATTTGACCAAAGCGTTAACCGTCGGGCGGGCGGGCGTTGGTTTGATGCCTATACCACGGGCGACAGGCGGAATTTGGCCGCCAAAGCCTTTGCAGAGGCATTTAAGGGGGACTTGAAATGAATTTAACGGCAGTAAAAGCGATTGTTTCGGAATTTTCCGGCATTGATATTCAATTGCACAGCATTTCGCGCAATCGCGAGGAAACTTTGGGAATTTATCCCCGCAGGGGCAATCGCGCAAAGCGCGAAATTATAGGCGCAGACAGCAATCGCGCCTATGAAATTTGCTCCGTAACCCTGCTTTTGCGCCTGGGGCGCGACGGCGTGCAGGCCGAAGACAAGGCCGCGCAGCTTTACAAAGCCTTAAGCAGGGCGACTTTTGAGTTTGACGGCCGCAAAGGCTTTGTAATGGCGGCATATGACGCGCCCGTGTGGCTTGGAATGGACAGCCGCGGGGTATTCGAGTATGCCGTCGATTTAGACTTTTATTGCGAATTGAATTAAGGAGGACTTATTATGGCGAATATATTTCCTGTAAGAGATGTTGAATTCAGAATTTCAACCAGAGGTGCCGCGCCGATTAACGACAATTGTTTTCGCGCAATAGGCGGCATGGAGAGCTTTGCCGTTACTTTTGACAATGGGATTGACGAATGGAATCCGCTTGACCAGGGCGGCTGGGCAAGGCGCATGGTTACAACCAAGTCTTTGTCAATTTCTTTGGCGGGCAAGAGGGTTATGGATTGCGATGGCAATAATTATGTGTCGGGGCTGGCCTTTAGGAATGGCGAAGGGACAAATAGCGTGCTTCAGGTGAATTTTCCCGATGGCGGCTTTTTGCAGATGGACTGTGTTGTCAATGTAACGGCCTGCGGCGGCGGAGGTGCTTCGGATGTGGCGGTTTTGGAATTTGACTGCCTTTCCAATGGGCGGCCGTTTTATAGGCGCGGTGGAACGGTTATAACGAATTTGTCGGAGGGGATTGCTTTATCGGAGGGGGTTGCTTTAGATGTATCAAATTGATAACGATAAGCTGAACTATCAGCCGGAACTTCGACTGGCTGACAGAATTTTCAAGATTGACAACCGCCTATCGGTTTTCCGCAGGATTTCCGCGCGGCTTGGCGAAGGGGGCGGCGACGAATTTGAAATTATAGTCGGCGAGGCCTTGGGAGGCGCGGCACTTGAAGAGATTCTCGGCATGGACTTGCCCTATGGCATTATGCAGGATTTGATTATTATCGTGCTGGCGGCGATTCAGGACTTGCCCGTGGAGGAAGCGAGGCGGCGATTTCGCGGCGCAGGAGGCGAGTCGGGAAGCGGTCTATTATGATTTGGAATTTGACCATATGGCCATAGAGGCGAGTTTTGCAATGCAATATGGGATTAGACTGGCGAAGGAAGACATGCCCTTGGGCGAGTTTTTGCGGCTGTTGTCGGGCATTATGCCCGACACGCCCCTTGGACGGCTGGTTTGTGTGCGGGCGGAAACCAATCGGGAAATTATCAAGAATTTCGGGGCGCATGAGCGGAAAATTCGGGCCGAATGGGCTTCTCGGTCAATGGGGGGTTCCCGCTTTCGCGGGGATGACGATTTGGTTAAATTGCAAAACGAGCTGGCTTTGGCTTTTGGAGGTGGATGATTTGGCGGGTACTAATGTTGGTTCTGTTTATTTGGATTTTAAATTGGATATTTCGCAGGTTGAAAGTGGCTTTAAGGGCGTTGGCGGGCTTTTAAAGGGGCTTGAGGGGGATTTTTTGCAGAAAAGCCAAAATATGCAAAGGATTTTTTCGGCGGAGAGTTTTGCGCCCGCAATGGCGACTTTTGCGTCCATTAACGAGGGCACAAACGGCGTGAGGGGCAATATTGACAGGCTGATGACCGGCGTGCGGAATTTTGGCAATGTTTTTCGGAATATATTTTCGGGCGCAAGGCGGGACAGCGAGGGTTTGGGCAGCAGCGTCGGGCGTGTGAGTCAGGGGATTTTGACGAATTGGGGCAATATGGCCGCGGGGATGGCGGCGGGCTGGAATAATGTTTGGCAGGGCATAAGCATAAGTTTTGCGGGATTTATTAATCGGATTATTGACGGCCTAAACGCCATGATTGGCGGCATAAACCGCATAAGTCTGGACATTCCGCGCTGGCTGGGCGGCGGAACTTTGGGCTTTAATGTGCCGACAATTCCGAATATTCCCGCACTTGCCAAGGGCGGAATTGTGCAAGCGCCAACGCTTGCGCTGGTTGGCGAAAGAGGGCGCGAGGCGGTGCTGCCTTTGGAGAATAACACGGGCTGGATGGTGGATTTGGCGAATATGCTGGCCGACGCGGTGGCAGCCGGCGGCAAGAGTGGCTCACAAAAAGTTGTGGTGGAGCTGGATGGGAAGAAGCTGGCGGAAGGGTTGTTGGGGGAGTTGGATGAGGTTCGGGCGAGGAGGGGAACTAGAAACTAGAAACTAGAGGGCCGTCATTCCCGCGAAAGCAGGAATCCCCAACTTGTCCGACCCTGCAGGGCGGAATTACGAATTACGAATTACGAATTAAGTTCAAAAGCTTGTGGTTTTGGGCTTTTTATTCATCATTTCATCCAAGGCTTCAGCCGTGGCTGAACCTAAGTGCGGAATGACGTTCTTGTGAACTGCTTCCCGTCATTCCCGCGAAAGCGGGAATCCCCT
>JAITMQ010000132.1 GCA_031277225.1 Clostridiales bacterium
GTGCGGAAAAATCTTGTTACAATGTTGCCATCCCACATGGTTTCGCGCAGGACATAGATTTGATTCGCCTCTCCGGGGATGGGAAAGTGGTCAAAATGCCACATTACGCCGTCTTCGGACGCGGCGGGGTGGTTTTTAAAGTCATCAAAGGCGTTTTCAAGCCGCCAAAACGCCACGGCGACGATATTGCCGACGCGCGTTTCTTCGCCATAAAATGCGGCGGCATATTCCCTGCCTTCGATTGTGAGCGTGTCGGGAATTGCAGAGGCAATAAGCGCGCGCAAATCCGTTGTATGCACGATTTCGCCGTAAATTTCGCGCAATTGGGCGGCCATGGTCGGGCCGCCGCCAAAAAATGGGTGATAATAGCCAAGCTCGACATGGGCATTGCCGTAAAATGCGGACATTATGCTTTCGCCGTCCAGAGAATCGAATGTCCTAACAAAATTTTCCACCATCATATTGGCGCGCAAAGAGTGGTTTTGTTCAAGCTCGTTGTAAAACAGCCGCCCCTGCTCGATATTTTCGAGGGTCAAAAGATAGGCTTCGCCGCTTTCAAGCCCATTGTCGCGCAAATGCTGCGAAAATCGCGGGCCGGTTGTCCTATATTGATGCCCGATGTCCGTGCCGTGAAAAATCGTTTCGGGCAATTCGGCCTTAATCCTGCGCAAAAACGCGCGCGTATAACGATTGTCCATGGCCGTTCCCCTTAAATCCCTAAATACGGCGTTTAAGATTTCGTCATCGTCTTCGCTCATCCAAATATTTAGGAATTCGGCGGTGAAAAATGGCGATTCCAGAAATAGATGGCGCATATTGTGATTGTGATAATAATTGTACCAAAGCTCGAATTGTTTGTCCAAATGCGCGGAACTGCCGTGGCGCTCGCCATAAAGATGAATTTGCGCAATGGGCGTTTCTTCCCTGCCGCAGGCCGCGAAAATCACGCCGAAGGCTAAAATTACAAGCAAAAACAATCTTTTCATAATATCCTCCATAAAAAGAAGTCAGAGGTCAGATGTCAGAAAAATCTCTGACCTCTGACCTCTGATTTCTGACCTCTATCCCTGCATGGCTTTTGCAACTTCCTCGGCAAAATCTTCCTGCTTTTTTTCGATTCCTTCGCCCTTTTCATAGCACACGAATTGGTTTAGGGTGATAGCCGCGCCGACTTCCTTCGCGACGCTTTCAACATAGGCCTTGACCGTCATTGAGGTGTCGCGCACATATTGTTGCTCCATAAGGCAGATTTCTTTAAGCTGCTTATTTAGGCGGCCCTCAATCATTTTTTCAATGACTGCCGCGGGCTTTTCGGCATTTGCGGGGTCGTTTTGCGCAACACTTGTCAAAATCTTGCGCTCCGAATCCAAATATTCTTGGTCAACATCGTCAACCTTAAGATATTTCGGCATAAGTGCCGCAATTTGCATACACAGGTTATAACCCATTTCTTGCAAAAGCTCGCCCTGGTTTTCGCTGTGAATTTCAAGCAAAACGCCTATAGAGCCGCCGCCGTGGACATAATTCGAGATAATGCCGGGGGCGGCGCGGTTTATGCGCGCAAAACGGCGGATATTGAGATTCTCGCCGATTGTGGCGATTTTGCCCTTAAGCGCCTCTTGAACGCTGGCATAACCTTCGCCCTTCGCCCATGGAGCGGTCATAAAGGCCTCTAAATCGGCAACATCGGTGTCGGCCAGCTGCCCGACAACGTCGGCCAAAAAGCCCTTAAAATTGTCGCTTTTAGCGGCAAAATCGGTTTCTGTGTTGACTTCAACAATAACAGCCTGTGCAAAATCGGGAGCTACTTTTAGTGCCACAAGACCCTCGGCCGCAATGCGCCCGGCCTTTTTCTCGGCCGCCGCCAGCCCCTTTTCACGCAGAAATTCCACGGCCTTTTTTATGTCGCCGCCAACCTCTGTAAGAGCCTTTTTGCAGTCGGACATTCCCGCGCCCGAAATTTCGCGCAATTCTCTAATCATCGCAGGTGTAACCATTATGCCACCTCCTCGTTAATGAGCTCTTCATCGCCAATTTCATAGCTTTCGTCATATTCAAGCTCGTCGTCATATTCGTCTTCTTCCATTTCGCCCTGACGCGTTTCGATGACGGCATCGGCCAAAAGCCCCGCAATCAGCTTAACGGCGCGGATTGCGTCGTCATTGCCGGGAATTACATAATCAACTTCGTCGGGGTCGCAATTTGTGTCAACAATGGCGACGACGGGAATTCCCAGCGTCATGGCCTCTTTAATGGCGATATGCTCTTTACGAGTGTCAACAATAAAGATAACATCCGGTATCTTTGTCATTTCCTTAATGCCGCCCAAATTCTTGTCAAGTTTTGACTTTTCGTGCAGAAGTTTAGCGACCTCTTTTTTGGTCAACACGTCAAAAGTGCCGTCTTGCTCCATAATTTCAAGCTCTTTTAAACGCTTGATGCGGCTTTGAATGGTCTTAAAATTCGTAAGCATCCCGCCAAGCCAGCGTTCGTTTACATAATACATGCCGCAGCGCACGGCCTCTTCACGAATGGAGTCCTGCGCCTGCTTTTTCGTGCCGACAAAAAGCATAGTTCCGCCGTCTTTTAAAATTTCGGCAACGGCCCTATATGCCTCGTCCACTTTTTTCACCGTCTTTTGCAAGTCGATGATGTAAATTCCGTTACGTTCGGCGAAAATATATTCCGCCATTTTGGGGTTCCAACGCCTTGTTTGATGGCCAAAATGCACCCCTGCTTCAAGCAATTGCTTCATTGATACTACGCCCATAGGCACCTCCGGATTTTCCCTCTGCGGCCAAGCTCTTTCCACATCCGGAAGGCAGGCCGCGTGTGTATTTAATTCCAATTAAGCATTATACCACATCCAAGCAGTATAATCAAGCCCAAAATTAAAATTTTGCAACAAAAATGCAGAGCCTTTGGAACTCTGCAGATATAGACTATGTACTACTTTCCTGTTTCCGGCGGCGGAGGTTTTGGTTTGTCCGGCTGTGGCGGAGCGGGATTTGGTTTTGGATTTACACTAGGTGTCCTTCCATTTATTTCAAAAATGGGAGGGCCCTTTCTGTTAATTACCGGATTATCACCTGTCTTTTCTCTGTTCATATTGTCCTCTCCAATCATGCTCAGCAACTATGAAAGTCGCTGAGCAAACATTTCTGTTGTTTTAGAAGCCTTGTTTCGTAATTTTCCTCGGTCAGGTATCGCAATTTCATCAACATATCTCTCGCTTATTTTGTTAAAAGCATTAAAATGCGCCGTAAATATCTTTGCAATGTCCTCTTCCGAATACTCATAGACATCATTTACTTTTAACCAATCCTCTTGCAATAGATTCAATTGGCTGTTGATATCGGGAATGAAATATCTAAAAACATTAAGCTTCTTATCAATCATGGTTTGCTCATAAATCAAAGCCAAAATACCCGCAGCCAGCGCAAACAATTGCCCGATGGCAGGGATGTTAATTATAGCCGATAGGCCGCCCACCAATAACAAAGCGGCAATGCTCGCAAAGATTCTTATACCAATTCTAACTCTTTCAAGGCTCTGCCGATATTCTTGATAATAGTGGTACTCAAATCTCATCTTATCCAAAAGATTCCATAATTTATCCCTCATACCCGCAAATCACCTCACTATCTTAAGATTGCCATACTCATATTATACTCAAAATTCGCCCCGCTGTCAACAACGAATTCAACCCTCAACCAAAATTCAACCTTTGGTTGATTGACACCATTGGCAGGGCATGTTATGATTGCAATTATTTGTGAAGTGGGGGATATTATGACATCTAGGAAATCTAAGATTAATTTGGGATTGGCAATTATTTTTTCCATAATTTCGGCGGCGGTTGGCGTGGCCGTGGCCTTTGTCATGGGGCAGATTATGTCTGCCGCCGAAAATCGCGACTTGGCCGCGCTTTGGCCCGCAATTTGGCTGACTTTGGGCGTGTGGATTGCCGAATTTGCAACGAATTTGATTGCCGTGCGCTTTCGCCTGATTTATACCTTTGAGATGCTGTTTTTGGCGCGGCGCAGTCGCATGGCATTTTTATTCGGCCGCCGCCTTAAAACGCCCGCCGAGGATAATAACAAGGATTTAAGCTTTTTTACGGCCGATATTGACGTTTTGCGCGACAAATATTATCGCCATCAGGCGCTTATGGCCTTTCGCATTGCGACCATTGTATTTTCGGGCGTGGCGCTTGTTCTTGTAAATCCGTGGCTGACGCTTGCAATTGTGGGTCTTATGCTGTTTTTGGTTGGAATTACAGCACCTTTTGGCAAGGGTTTAAATCGGCGAACCAAGGCATATTCCGACGCGGCGGCCGAATATGTGGATGTGGCGCGGGAATGTATTCAAGGCCAGCGCGAAATTATCGCCTATGACAAGCAAGAAATTTTCCTGCAGCGGCACGAAAAAGAAAACGCCAAAGTCGAAGGCAGGCGCATGAAGGCCGAGTTTTTCGAGGTTTTGGCGAATTTTGTGGCGGGATATTCAAATTTTTTGATGTTTATGGTGGTTTTGGCCGTGTCGGCATATTTTATAATTCGCGGCGATATGAATTTTGCCGAGATGATAATTGTTATACAATTGGTGCAAAATGTGGCCTGGCCGGTTACGCATTTCGTTGAGGGGCTAAACGGAATGCGCGCGGCCAAGGGGCTGGTTGAGAAGGCGAAGGAGCGCGTAGGGGCGACCGCCCTCGGTCGCCCGCTCCCCGGCTTCAATGATTCCATTGAAATCCGAAATCTCGGCCTTAAATATGACGACGATACATATGTTGTGCAGGGGCTGAATCTCAGCTTTAAAAAGGGCGGCAAATACGCGATTTTTGCGCCCTCGGGTTATGGCAAGACCAGCGTGGCTCGCGCTCTGGCCTTGGAATTTTTGGAATTTGACGGCTCGATTGAGATTGACGGGCAGGATATTCGGGATGTGGAAGCGCGGGATTATAATAAAATTGTGCGTTATGTGCGGCAAGACCCCTATCTTTTCAGCGATACGGCCTTTAATAATCTTACATTTTTTGGCGATGCGCCCAATTTAAGCGATTTAGCCCATGCTCTAAATCTAACCCGCGTAGCCGACTTCCTCAACGACGAGGAGGCTCTTAACCGCCATATTTCCAACACTTCGGGCCTGTCAGGCGGGCAAAAACAGCGGATTGTGCTGGCGCGCGCCCTGCTGCATGGGCCGCAGGTTTTGATTTTGGATGAAATTACCTCCGGCGTGGATTTGGACACCGCCTGCGACATCCTGTCCGACCTTTTTGCCGATAAAGACCTGACCGTAATCGCCATCACGCATGAAAATGACGAGCGTTTTCAGGGGCTTTTTGATGAGATTGTTCGGCTGGATAAGTAACGCCGGTTGAAACCGGCTAAAGGTTCCGGCTGAAAGTCGGCTAGACTAATGCTTTCCAAGCGTTACTTTAGCCGGTTTCAACCGGCATTTCATGTCGCTAATTCGTCAAGTCATCCAAAATACTCTCATCAATCCAAGAATCCCCCGGCGCGAGGCTTCCTTCGGGGATTGTCTGCATGGGGTCATGTCCCTCCGCATGTTCGATTGTCGGCGCGTCGTCATTCTCAAAAATGCTTAAAACCCGATCCGTCCACGAACCCACGCCATCCTCGTCGGCAAAAATATCAAAGGCCAAATTCCGCTCAACCCAATTCGTAACCCCATTTGTAAAGGCCGAATCCACAATATTAAAAGCCAAAAGCACCGCCAAAAAACCGCCGCAAATTATGGCTTGGACAACGATGCGCTCGCGCCAGGTTTTTTCCGATTTTTGTTGCGTGGGTTTCGCGCGCCTGTAGGGCGCGGATTTATTATAACGAACCCGCGCCTGCGTACGCACCCGCGGCCGCGCCTGCGCTCCCAAAATCTCCATCTTGCTCTCATCCATTTGCATAAAAATCCCCCTAACTCTAAGCTTGTCTATACAGCCTATTCGTCAGAGGGACAAAATATAATTACTAATTTCTAATTACGAATTACTAATTGTTATGGCCTTTATGCGCTGTTCGGCTAAAGGGCGGTCATTGTGGTCGGTTTCGGTACTTGCGATTTCGTCAACGACTTCAAGCCCGCTTAGAATTTCGCCAAAGGCGGCATAAGAACCGTCCAAATGCGGCGCATCGTTGTGCATAATAAAAAATTGACTTCCGGCGGAGTCGGGGTCGCCTGAACGCGCCATGGACAGCACGCCCGCGCGGTGAATTAGGTTGTTTTCCACGCCATTTTTGGCAAATTCGCCCTTAATGCCATAGCCGGGCCCGCCCGTGCCGCTGCCGTTGGGGCAGCCGCCCTGAATCATAAAGCCGGGAATCACGCGGTGAAAAATCAGCCCGTCATAAAAATTCTGCCGCGCCAAATCAATAAAATTCGCCACCGTAATCGGCGCAATTTCGGGAAAAAGCTCAAAAGTCATAGTCCCGCCATTTTCCATTTCAATAATAGCTTGTAATTTCATAATTCCTCCTTGTATAATAAAGTCATCAGCTAAATCCATCACGGGTTTAGCCCATTTCTAAATATTTACATTCAACTTCAGACCAGACCGGCCGGCCTTATTTCTTACAATTATTTTTCT
>JAITMQ010000006.1 GCA_031277225.1 Clostridiales bacterium
GCGCGCTTCGCGCGCGCCCGAATCTCGTCAATTAAACCTTAGAAAAATCCGTTTCTGGATATTTGGCATAATATTCCTCGGCCTTTTCCCAATTAATTACATTAAAGAAATTGTCGATATACTCGGGGCGGCGGTTTTGGCGCAGAAGATAATAGGCATGTTCCCACACGTCAAGATTGATGACGGGAGTCAAATTCGCGGGGATTTGCGTGTCTTGATTCGGCGTTTTGTAAATGCTTAAATTGCCTTGATTGTCGGAAACAAGCCAAGCCCAGCCAGACCCGAAAACCGATAGCCCGGCGGCCTTAAATTCCGCCAAAAACGCCTCAAGCGAACCCCAAACCTTCTCAATTGCCGCCTTAAGAGGCCCATCGCCCAAAGGCCTGCCATTTTCGGCCATAATTTCAAAAAACAAATTATGATTATAGACCCCGCCGCCGTGATTTCGCACGGGGGTTTGAATGTCCTGCGGCAATTTGTCAAGATTAAATAGCAGGCGCGGCAGGGGCCAATCCTGATATTCGGGCTTGTTTTCAAGGGCCTTGTTCAAATTGTCCACATAAGTTTGCAAGTGCTTTCCATGGTGAATTTCCATGGTTTTGGCGTCAATATGAGGCTCAAGGGCATCGTAGCCATAGGGTAGCGGCTTTAAAGTGAATGGATACATAAAATTCCTCCTCTTGCGCAATGGCGCGGGTTATGATATAATGCTCATCTAATTATAACTTATGGAGAGAAAATATGCTACTAGAAATTAAAAATATTAATAAATTTTATGGCGACAACCATGTGCTGAAAGATGTCAGCTTTACGGCATCGTCAAGCCGCACTTTGGGGCTTTTGGGGCGCAACGGCCACGGCAAGACCACATGCATGAAAATCATCATGGGCATAATTTACGGCGATTCGGGCGAGGTTTTGCTGAATGGCGCGCCGCTTAAAAATAGCGGCGTGAAGCTTGGTTATTTGCCGGAGGAGCGCGGGCTTTATCAAAAAGTCCAAATTCTTGAACAAATGGTTTATTTTGGCAAATTGCGTGGCATGAGTGCTGCGGCGGCGCGCGCCTCCGCCGCAGGCCTGCTTGAAAAGCTGGGCATGACCGAATATACGAAGAAAAAGGCCGACAGCCTGTCGAAGGGCAATCAGCAGAAGATTCAGCTGGGCATTGCCCTGCTAAACGACCCCGACATAATCATCCTGGACGAGCCTTTTTCCGGCCTTGACCCCGTAAATTCCAAAATTTTGCAAAATCTGATTCTGGAGAGCGTTGAAAAATCCAAGCTAATTATTTTTTCCAGCCACCAAATGGCGCAGGTTGAGGAATTTTGTCAAGATGTGTGCCTGATTAAGCATGGCGAGGTTAAGCTTACGGGAAATTTGCGCGAAATTAAAAATTCTTATCCCAAGGACAAGATTTTGGTGATTACCGAGGCGGGCGAGGAGCTAAAGATGGACGCGCCGCAAGATGGCGATTTATCGCAAATTATCGCGGAATTTCGGCAAAAGGGCGTGGGAATTGAATCGATTTCGGTGTTAAAGCCGTCGCTGTTGGAGATTTTCTTGGAAAAGGTGGGTGAAGGCGATGAAGGGGCTTAAATCTGTAATTTCATTTGAATATACAAATATTGTAAAGCGCAAGTCCTATATAATTTCGCTTGCCTTTTATGTTGTGATAATTCTTGCCATAAACTTTATCCCCGCGATTATCGACTTTTTTTCGCGGGACGACGCTCCCGTCGGCATAGTCGCAAACCATGCCGTAATTCTCGACGAAGCACCCGCACATAATTTCGACCCGGCACTTCTGGCAGAATTTTTTCCGGAATACAATTGGGCGCAAGTGCACAATGCGCAACAGCTTGAAGAGGCCGTAATTTCGGGTCAAGCCGCCTTCGGCCTGCGTTTTACGGATGTTAACAATGTCCAAATGCTTACAACAGACGCGGCCTTCGCGCCCTCGCCTCATTTGCTGGAGCTTTTAATGCGCGAAGTGGCGAATCGGCATATTAGCGACATTCATTTGTCGCTTGCAGACATGGACATGACTATTAATCACGAATTCGTGGCCTTGGCGCAGGACGAACCCCTCGCGGGAATTGACCCCGACATGCTGATTGGTCCCGCAGGCTCAATTGTCGGCAATTTTGCCCTAATAATCGGGATTATCGCCGTCATGTCCAGCGGCGGCACAATTATGGCCAGCGTCATGAAAGAAAAAACCTCAAAAATCGTGGAATTGCTGTTTACAAGCGCGTCGCCGACGGCCATAATGCTGGGCAAGGTCATAGCCTCGGCACTTGTCGCGCTCACCACGGGCATTGTTTTAATTACGGCCACCATGGTCATTGTGCAATTTACGGACATGGGCGAAGTGGTGATTGATGCCGGGATTCTCTATGCCTATCCGCCCATACTTTTTGTGTATATTATAATATTTATAATTCTGGCATTTATTTCGCTGTCCTTCATTTATGCGGGCCTTGCCGCCACCGTTTCCGACACACAAGAATCCTCGACTTTGGCCGTAATGCCAATGTTTATCGTCCTTGGCGCGTTCTATCTCGGCATGGGCATGTTGGGCAATCCAAGCTTTATCAGCGAAACTTTTGTGCGGGTAATCTCCTTTATTCCCTTTGTTTCACCTTTTGCCATGATTGCGCGGCTAAACACCATGCTGCTGCCAACCGCTGAAATTCTGCTGATAATCGGGCTGAATATGATTTACGCCGTCGGAGCGGCCTTGCTTTCCGCCCGAATTTATAGAATGTGTATCATGCTTTTTGGCACAAAAATAAATCTGCGGTTTTTGTTCAAGCGACTGACCGGGAGATAGCGCCGGTTAAAACCGGCTGAAGGTTCCGACTGAAAGTCGGCTAAAGAACCCGACTTTCAGTCGGAATCTTTAGCCGGTTTCAACCGGCGTTTTTAACCAAATGCCGCCCGCCGCATAATTTCCGCAATTTCTTCCCTACAATCGTCATCCGCCACAATATTCCGCCCTCTAAGCCCGCATTTCTCACATTCATGCAAAATTTGCAGGCCTTTTTGGCTATGCGGCTCTATGGCAATCGGCCGCATTATTCCGCGGCAATCACAGGCGCGGTCGCCGGGCAAAATGTCCAAATGAAGGGAATACAAACAAAAGGGACAATGATTGCGAATTGTCCCTTTTTCAATAGCGGCGACCGTTTCACCACAATTTAGGCAGTCAAAGCCCGTGTTCTCAACCTTACGAGCCATTACTCGGCCTCGGGTGTAATGCCCAACATTTCATCAAAACCGCGCATAACCGCCGCGAAGGTCTGCTGTGAAATTTCGGGCAATTCGCCGCCCCAAACATTTTCGGCCGCCCTAAATCCCGCCACAAAGGCATCGCGCATAATTTCGATACGCGCGGTGTCCTCGCCGGCGAAGGCGCGGGCAAAACTCAAAATCCGCTCGGAGGTTTGCGCAACGCCAAAATAGCCATCCTCGGCAATGTCGCGCTGCGCCTGCGCGCGGGTGGTGTCGTCAATTTCAATCATGGTTTGGCCGTCTACAATGGTGGCCGTATGGCCCTGCCGCAGCAAAAGCTGCTGAATCATAGTTCTAAACGCGTCCACTTGCTGGCGATGCTGTTGCAAAATGGCGTTAATATCGGTCATATTGACTTCGGCGCGCGGCCGCCATCCGCTGAGGTCCAAAATATCCTGCGGAATACTCTGTCCGCCGATAAGCCCCGAATTTTGCGGCGCGCCGGGCGTGTTTTGCGTATTTTGCGGCTGATTAACTTGGTTAACGCCCGCCACAGCATTGAGCAAATTCAAACTTGTGTTGACATCCATATCATCAACTCCCCTACATTTATTTACTACAATTCTATATCGTCCAAAATTTGCTAAAACTTAACCCCTTTTCTCAACTTTTTTGAAAAATTCCGAAAAGCCCATGACGAGTAGGAATATTGCGAAAATTTGCCGCAGAGTATCGGCTTCTAGGTTTAGGGCGATTAGCGCGCCCGCCACCGCGCCGATAATTCCGCCCATGATTAGTTTCGGAAGGATTTCCTTTTGGATTTGCCCGCCCTTCGCATGAATCGCCACAGCGAAGGCCGCCGTGGGGATGAAATAGACCAGGTTTATATTTTGGGCGGCATGTTGGCTTTGGCCGAAAATTAAAGTAAGCGCGGGAATTAGAACGGCACCCCCGCCGATTCCCATGCCGCTTAGCGCGCCCGCCGCCACGCCGATTAAAATCAAGAAAATCACATTCATATAAGCATCCTCACCGCCGCAAAAATCATAACCGCGCCAAAAAGTTTATGCAGCCATTTTGCCGAGATTTTTCGCAAAAATTTCGCGCCCAAAATGCCGCCAAAAACGCCGCCCAATGTAACCCAAAGCGCCATCATGATATTTGTTTCGTAGAGCATAAGATAGATTGCCGCCGAAACCAAAGTAAGCGGCAGCATGATGGCAACCGCCGTGGCATGGGATTTATGCGTGTCGACTTTTAGGAATTTTTGTAAGGCGAGCACAACGACAGCTCCGCCGCCGGAACCTAAAAGGCCGTTTAACAGCCCGGAAACTAGGCCTGTGGCAAATCTTTTCAAGAAAATGCCCCCTTTGGTTTTTGATTATTTTAACCGAAGGTGGCATAATTTATCAGAACAAGCGTCGCAACGCAGATTTGCGTTAGTTTTATTCGAGAAGAATTCCGGATTTCTTTTTAGAGAGATTTCCCAACGAATAACAACGGCGGCGGACAGCAGGACTAAACTTAGGGAGAATGGGCTTGGGAAAAGGATTAGCGGGGCGCACATCATGAAATAATCCCAATTATAGATACGACAGGTTGTGCAGCAAAAATTGCGCATAAAAAGTACTCTTAGCGGGCAGAAAAATATTATGAAAATTAAGTCCAAAATGGAGTAGAGTAGCATTAGTAGCAGGACAGCGGCAAAACTTAGATGGCTTGTTAGATGCAAACCGAGCAAAATTGCGGCGGTGATGGTTAGCCAGCCCAAACCGCTTAAAATTGCGCCCCGGTGCATATGCGCGGTGCTACGCACTAGCTTCCCCTCCGCAAAAGACCCGCGAAAATGCTTTCTTGCGCCCATGGCAATTTTCTTGTTGGGGACTAGGCGAAAAAGCATCTCGGCAACCAATGGAAGCCAAATAATCCACAAAAATATGCCCCCCTCAAGCATTTCGGGGCGGCGAAAATAGAAAAACACGGCCGCAATCAGCAAAGACAGCCGAAAAATCAACTTAACAACATGGCGACGCAGCATTTTCGTCATAATACTCCCCCATTTCGTTTTTATCATAACATAAATGAAACTAAATTTCAATTGCAATTTAAACCAAGATATGCTATAATCTTTAAAAAATATATTTTCGGAGGTTCTATGAATATTATAGAGATTCTGGCACGGGAATTCGACATTCCCGCAGAACGCATTAAGGCGACAATTGCGCTGATTGACGAGGGCAACACAATTCCCTTTATCGCGCGCTATCGCAAGGAAATTACAGGCTCGCTGGACGACCAGGTTTTGCGCGAATTGGCCGACAGACTGGCCTATTTACGCAAGCTTGACGAAACCCGCGAAAGCTATCGCAATTTAATCACCGAAATGGACAAAATGACGGAAGAAATCGCCGCCGCCCTTGACAAAGCCGAAACTTTGGCCGTTTTAGAGGATATTTATCGTCCCTTTAGGCCAAAACGCCGCACAAGGGCGACAATTGCCAAGGAAAAAGGTCTGGAACCGCTGGCTTTGGCCATTTTTGAGCAGGATTTGTCCGCGCCGATTGAGGATTTGGCGGCGGAATTCGTGAACGAGGAATTGGGCGTGGCCGACATTGACGAGGCCTTAGCGGGTGCGGCCGATATTATCGCCGAAATTATTTCCGACGACCCGAATAGCCGCGCGCTGGTTCGGCGGATTTTTCACGAAAAAGCGCAACTTGTCTGCACCGCGGCAGACCTTGAAAACGAATCGGTTTACGAAACTTATTATGATTTTAAAGGCCTTGCGCGGAAACAGCCCGGTCATAGGATTTTGGCCATGAATCGCGGCGAAAAAGAGGGCTTTTTAAAGATTTCTTTGGAAATTTGCCCAGACGAGGCCGCCGAGAGATTGGGCAGACAAATTATTAAAAAGAATCCGTATACAAAGGAACTCATGGAAAAAACTGTTAGGGACTCGTTTAAGCGGCTGATTGAGCCGTCTATTGAGCGCGAAATTCGTAATGCCATGACCGAAGCGGGCGAAGAGGGCGCAATTAAGCTTTTTGCGGGCAATTTGCGCCAATTGCTTTTGCAAGCCCCGATTAAGGACAAGGTTGTGCTTGCGCTTGACCCCGGCTATCGCACGGGCTGCAAGGCCTGTATTATCGACGGAATCGGCAATGTGCTGTATACGGGCGTGGTTTATCCAACGCCGCCGCTTAAAAAAATCGAGGCCGCCAAGCGCGAGCTTATGCCGCAAATTCTGCGGCATAAGGTGGATATTGTTGCCATAGGCAATGGCACGGCCTCGCGCGAAACCGAGGCCTTTGTGGCGGACATGCTTAAGGACATTGACCGCAAGGTTTTGTATACAATTGTAAACGAATCGGGCGCGTCTGTCTACTCGGCCTCAAAGCTGGCGGCCGAGGAATTCCCCGATTTTGACGTGGCTTTGCGCTCGGCCGTGTCCATTGGGCGCAGACTTCAAGACCCGTTGGCCGAATTGGTTAAAATTGACCCCAAGAGTATTGGCGTTGGGCAATATCAGCATGATATGAATCAAAAGCGGCTGAGTGAGGCTTTGGGCGGGGTTGTTGAAGATTGTGTTAACAGCGTCGGTGTTGACCTCAATACCGCTTCGCCCGCGCTTTTGTCCTATATTGCGGGCATTTCTGCCGCAGTTTCCAAAAATATCCTAAAGCATCGCGAGGAGAACGGCAAATTTAAAAATCGCCGCCAATTGCTTAAGGTCAAGGGTCTTGGCCCTAAGGCCTTTGAGCAATGTGCCGGCTTTTTGCGCATTATGGACGGCGACAATCCGCTTGATGCGACGGCTGTGCATCCGGAAAGCTATCCCGTTGCCGAAAAGATTTTGGCTTTGGACTTTGAAGCGACTAAAGACATCAGAACCCTGTCAAAAGCCCTTGAAATAGGCGAGCCAACCCTGCGCGATATAATTTCGGAGCTGGAAAAACCCGGCCGCGACCCCCGCGAGGACGCAGGAGCCCCGGTTTTGCGCTCGGATGTGCTGACCATGGAAGACTTGGAGGAGGGCATGAGGCTTCAAGGCATTGTGCGCAATATTATGGATTTTGGGGCTTTTGTGGACATTGGCGTGCATCAAGACGGCCTCGTCCATATCTCGCAAATGGCCGACAAATTTGTAAAACATCCCTTTGAGATTGTGGCTGTGGGGGATGTTGTGGACATTACGGTGATGAGTATAGACATTCCTAAAAAGCGAATCGCTTTGACAATGAGGACGCAAGGGGGGAAGGCATGAAAGATTTGATTTTGGAAGAATATAGAACCTTTGAAGGCATTAAGCGCATTGACGAAAATGGCGCAGAATATTGGTTTGCGCGGGAATTGTCGGAAGTTTTGCAATACAAAAAATGGGAGAATTTTAAGAAAGTTTTGGAGCGCGCTATGCTGGCTTGCAAAAACAGCGGAAATACGGTGTTTGAACATTTTCCTGACGTCAGGAAAACGCTAGAAATGCCCAATTCAGCGACAAAACAAATAGTCGACTATAAACTCACTCGTTATGCCTGCTATCTCATAGTTCAAAACGCCGACCCGCGCAAGGAAATCATTGCTTTGGGTCAAACATATTTTGCCGTGCAAACTCGCCGCGCCGAAATTGCTGACTTGGAAAATTTAAGCGAGTTGGACGAAAACAACAAAAGAATTGTCGTGCGCAACAGCATTAAACAATGGAATCAATTGCTGGCCGAGGCCGCCTATAATGCCGGCGTAATAACAAATGAAGAATTTGCCATTTTTCAAAATTCGGGATATATGGGCTTATACGGCGGTTTAACGGTCGAGGACATTCACATTCGCAAGGGCCTGAAGGAAAACGAGCGAATCCTTGACTACATGGGCTCTACGGAGCTTATTGCAAATTTATTCCGAATATCCCAAACGGAAGAAAAACTCAAGAAAGACGAGGTTTCAAGCCCGCAAGAGGCCAATATGACCCATTATGACGTAGCCGAAAAAATCCGCAAAGCCATGGTCGATATGGGCACGACTTTACCGGAAAATATGCCAACACCAAATGCAAGCGTGCAGACCATAGAAAGAGAAGAAATTCGCAAATTGCGTGAGTCCAAAAAGCCGTTGATGCTGGATGAGTAAGGGAGGCCATTTTATGAAGAATTATTTTGCCAATTTAAAAATCCAAACCAAGATTTTATTTGGTTTTATTGTCGTTATTGTCATCATGTTGGCCATGGTTATTTACACAATTTTTGGCCTGCAGGGAATTATTCGCTCGCATGAAAATTTGGCGGCGGGGCATTTTATTCGCCGCGACACCCGCTATGACTATCGCCACGCCTTCGAGGCCATGCAGGGCCATACCAATGCCATGTTGATGTATGCCGCCGTGGGCGACAATGCGCGTATTCAAAATTCCGCAAATTCCGCAAATCGCGCATTTAACGACGCTTTGGCATCTCTTGAGGCCTATAATGCGCTTGTGCGTACAGACGATGATATTCCGCAGCACGAAAGGGAGCAGAGATGGGCCACTTCCGCCAATGTCGCCGAAATTTTGAGCGAATATTACGTAGCCGTAATCCGCTCCGTTTTTGATTACGCAATGGCGGGCAATGTGGCCGCAGGCGTTGCCGCAATCCACGATGGCGAGGCCATAGCGAACCACCTTTATGCCGTAAACGACTATCTTAACAGCATTTCGGACAGATGGATTGCGGGCATCGAAGAAGGCAATCAGCGCAATGAAACTCTTACATATACCATCATCGGCTTAGCCGTGATTCTCAACGCAGTCGTCGCCGTAATTATCGCAATCGTAACGACAAGTTCTATAGCCAAGCCCGTCAAGCAACTTTCCGAATTCGCGCTTGAAATGTCCCGAGGCAATTTTAGGGCGTCGGTTCGCTCGAATAATAGGGACGAAATTAGTCAGCTGCAAAACCTCATTGCGGATATGGCAGAGCCCATGAATCGCTTGATTGGGGACTTGGAGCACATTAAAAGGACCGCCGAGGCGGGCGGGCTTAGTATGCGCGTGGATACGGGCAATTATATCGGCGCATATGCCGAGGCCGCCGAGGGGCTTAACCGCGTTTTGAATATTTTTGTCGACAATACCATGGCATTTTTAAGCGTTTTTGAAAGCTATGCGAAGGGCGATTTTAATATGACCCTGCCGCCGCTTCAAGGCGAAAGCGCCGTGTTTAACCATACCGCCGACGAAATGCAAAAAGAGCTTAAGAATATCTATCAGGCCGTGCTTCAAGTTGTTAACAGCGGCGATTTGCATGACCGTCTTGACCCCACAAAACATGAAGGCGACTGGAAAACTTTAGTAACGGGTCTGAATCAATTGCTCGAATCCTTTACAATCCCGATTTCTGCGGCAAAAGACGCTCTTCAAGAAATTTCCGGCGGTAATTTGTCAGTCGAGGTCAAGGGCGACTTCCAGGGCGATTTTGCGATTATTGCAGGGGCGATTAATTCCACCGTGGCCATACTTAACAGCTATATCAGCGAGGTTAGCCGCGCTTTGTCGGCCATTGCCGCAAAAGACCTCACCACGGGCATAAACCGCGAATATTTGGGCGATTTTTCGGAAATGAAGAATTCTTTGAACAATATTGCGAAGGACTTAAATTCGATTTTAAGCGAAATTGACAGCTCGTCATTGCAAATTTCCGACGGGGTTTCCCGCATTTCGCAAATTAATTTGGATTTGGCCATGGGTGCCGGTGAGCAAAGCGAGGCTTTGGGCAGCCTTAATAATTTAATGTCCGAAATGCTCGAAAAAACCAAGAAGCAGTCGGATTCCGCCGCCGAAGCTGATAATTTGGCGCTTTTGTCCAGAAAGAGCGCGGATATGGGCAGTAAGGACATGGAGGAGCTGCTTGGCGCAATGAATGCCATAAATCAGTCATCCGACAATATTGCCAAGGTCGTTAAAGTAATCGAGGGCATTGCCTTCCAGACAAATTTGCTGGCTCTTAATGCCGCCGTCGAAGCCGCGCGGGCGGGCGTTCATGGCGCGGGTTTTGCCGTGGTTGCCGAAGAAGTGCGCGCGCTGGCCTCTCGAAGCCAGCAGGCCCTAAACGAAACCGCGGGCCTAATTGAAACCTCGGTTGAAAAGGCGCGCCTGGGCTCAAAAGTTGCGGACAAAACGGCGAATACTCTGCAAGAAATCGTTGTCCGTGTGAACGATATAAGCAATATTATAGCCGATGTGTCCCTTTCATCGACAGAGCAGGCGCAGCTTATCAACGGCATTAACCAATTGGTGAACCAAATTTCCGACATAACCGCCGCAAATGCGTCCGTAACGGAAGAAGGCGTGTCCGTAAGCGAAGAAATCAACAACCAAGCCGACATTTTCCGGGCGATGGTTTCGGAGTTTAAACTTAAGAGCTAGCGACCCCCGCACAGGGCGGCCTTAAGGCCGCCCTGTGCGGGCGCGCGCCATCATTCCCGCCCGCCCACCCCATTCGGCGCGCGCCCTTATGTTGTGCAACAACCAAACCTACATTTCCAGGGCGATGGAGCTTAGACCCCGTCATTCCCGCGAAAGCGGGAACCCCCTGCTTTTGCCAAGGGGAAATCCCTAGCCAAAATGAGGGGATTCCGCGTCAAGCGCGGAATGACGGGAGCTCTAGCGGGCATATTGGCAAAGCGCAAGCCAATGGCAGGCGGTACGCATTACGTCATGCCCGCGAAAGCGGGAATCCCCTCGCAAATTACCGCCAACAAACTCCGGGCACAAGGGCGGCCTTTAGGCCGCCCCGGAGTGAGGACAAACCTGAGAAAACGGGCGCGCAATGCGCGCCCTACAACAGAAATTGCGCACTTATAGGATTCGTAGGGGCGCAAGGGCGGCCTAAAGGCCGCCCTGCGCGGGCGCGCGCCCTGCTTTCCACCCCCCCCCCCCCCCCGGCGGGCGCCCCCGGGGCGCAAACACCGGCTGGGGG
>JAITMQ010000112.1 GCA_031277225.1 Clostridiales bacterium
CACCGCTTTCCCCATCGGGGTCGGGATGCCTTTTTCCGTCAGAATCCTTGCAATTCCGGAATATGTGCCGCCCTCCAAGAAAAGGCTGTATATCAGCCGCACCGTTTCCGCTTCCTTTGTGCCACTTGTAATGATTGCCATGTTTTGATCATTTCGCTAACGGCGTCGTAGTTTTCTTCTTCTAAAGCTCTGGTAATTCCTGCCACCATAGCAATACTTTGTGTGCTGCCATCGGCAAAAGTGTTAACCATGTCGGCAAGACCTTCAAAATCGCCGCTACGTTCTGTCAGCATGGCCAAATTGTTGTTGTAATCTTGCCAATGCTTAATCTGACTTTCCATTGCAGCCGTAACCTCACCTATGTTTTTTGGCAATACCTCGGCCGCTGTATCCCAAAGCCTAAATTGCCCCGAAATGCTCCGATTCGCACTATCGAAAGCCTCATTATATCTTGCCGCTAGGATTTCCAAGTTCGGAAGAAACTGCACCGATTGCGCGGCTTACAGCGTCTTCATAGGATACAACGGCGGCGGCGGCGGCTTCCTCTGCGGATTGCGCCTGCCTCCCCCAAATGGAATACCTCGAATAATTTCGGACGAATTATGGGAGCGGGTGCAAGCAAAAATGGGCGAAAAGAAAAAAGTGTCATCTAAAGGCAAAGCCAGAGAGGAATATATTTTGACCCCCAAGCTTTTTTGCGGGAAATGTCAACAGAATATGACGGGATGGTCGGGAACTTCTAAAACATCAAAGCTACATTTATACTACAAATGCAATTTCGCAAAGAAAAAGAAATGTGATAAAAAGGCGGTTAAGAAAAAGCTTATCGAAGATTTTGTTGTTAATATAGCAAGGGAGCAACTAACAGACGAAAATATAAGCATCATAATCACCGAAGCCGAAAAGGTATATAAGTCCGAGCAGGATAACAGCAACTTGATGCGCCTAAGAAAACAATTGCGAGATTGCGAAGCCGCAACGCAAAATCTATTAAAAGCCTTGGAGCAAGGCCAAGCCGCCGACATCATCACAAGCCAGCTTGTCAAGCGACAAAAAGAAGCGCAGGAACTTAAAAAGCTTATTTCAAAAGAGGAACTGATTTACAAGAACTTTGACATTGGCAAGGTTAAGGCCATGCTTTATAACCTTAAAGACGGCGATATAAACGACCCCAAATATCGCAAAGCCCTAATCAGCATCTTTATTGACCGAGTGTATCTATTTGACGACAAGGCAACAATTCTATTCAAAACAGACAAAAGCCCGATTGAGGTTACTGTGGATTTGCTTGATGATTTGGGGATTGGCGGGGGTTCGTCTGAAGTGAACCAAGCCCCACTTTACACTTTTAAATCCGAACACCCCAAAATATATTTTTGTTGGTGGGTTGTTCGGTATGGTGCTTGAAAGAGAATAAAAGAAAGCCCCCTATGCGGGGCTTTCTTTTTGCTCATTTACGAATTCCCTTATTTTGTCTAAAATCCAAGTCGCTTTCGGCTTGCCATCCAGCTTTTGAATAAAATCCCCGTGAAGCTCTTTAGGGATATTCAGTACTATCTTATCTTTACTTTCTCGCTCTTTGGCGTACTCTTTGGCAAAATTTCTAGCCATGCAATCACCCCTTGAAAAAAATTCGGGGCGGCGGTTAGGCCGCCCCTGCTTCACATTGTATAGCTAATTTCTTCTCTCTCATATGGCACTCAAAACAACTTTGCCACGAATGATAGTCCGCCCATTCAAAACCTTCGTCCGTCCACCCACCAATTGCGCTTACGATAACCTTGTCATCGCCGCCGCAATCATCACAACTGCCAATAAAGAATTTCTTCATATCGCAACTCTCCCTTCGATTTTGGATTGGGGCGGCGGTTAGGCCGCCCCATTTTTCGTCTTATTCTTCGCTATCTCTATAGCTCATAGGCAAGACATAAAGGCAGGTTTTTTTATTACGGCAGAATCATCATTGGCACTACTGAACCTTGGTATTGGGCGTTGATGAAGTCGCGGATTGGCGGGGAATTTATGGCCTCGATTAGGGCGGCGACTACGGGCTCGTTTTGCTCGCCATTGCGCACGACGACAAAATTTGTGAAGCGATTGCCGAGATTTCCGAACTCGTCGCCCGTCGGATATTGCGGATTTTCGGACGCGCCGCCGACATAGAGGTCAATTATATTGCCCTGCAACGCCACATTGCCGTTCACCACCGCAAAATCCACATCGGGCAAAATGCGCGGCAAAACCTGCGCCGTCATGGTTTGAATGTCCAAATTATGTGGATTTTCGGCAATGCCCGTGGTTACGGTGGCTGTAAGGCCAAGGCCGGGATAGAGGCTTATAAGCCCGATGCTTTCAAGAAGTTGCAGCGCGCGCGCCTGATTCGTTGCGTCTTCGGGAATGGCGATGCTTGCGCCGTTTGGCAGGTTTTCAAGGCTGTTAAGGCGGCCGGCATATACGCGCAGCGGCTCAAAATGCACGCCGAAAACGGGAATCAAATCTGTGTTATTTGCGGCGTTAAAGCCGTTTAGAAATGGCCTGTGTTGGAAAAAATTGATGTCGATGTCGCCGTCGTTAAGGGCGATATTTGGGGTTTGAAAGTCGTCAAATTCGACCAATTCGATGCTAAAGCCCTGCTCCTCTAAAATAGGCGCAATTTGCTCCAATATAACCATATGCGGCATGGCCGTAGCACCAATTCGTGTAACCTCGCCGCCGCGATTGCCGCAGGCCGCAAGGGCGAAAAGCCCCAATAATACCAATACTACCAAAAATAATTTTTTCATAATCCTTCCTCCTTTTTATATTCTCCTGTCGATTTTTGTCGCCAGAAGATTGAATAGAAATTGGATAATTGTTACTATGATTACTATAACAATTATGATAATAAGCATGATGTCATAACGCCAAAAGTTTATGCCATATCGAATGGCCAGCCGCCCAAGCCCGCCCGCGCCAATTACGCCCGCCATGGCCGAAAAGCTCATGATATTGATGGTTGTAATCGAAAAGCCGCGGATTAGTGAGGGTATGCTTTCAGGCAGCAGCACTTTAAACATTATTTGGAAATTATTTGCCCCCATGGACTTTGCCGCGTCCACAACCCCCACATCCACCTCATTTAGCGCGGTTTCAACCATTCGCGCAATGAATGGAGCGGCGGCGACCACAAGCGCAACTATGGCGGCATTATTGCCGATTCCCGAGCCCACAATCAGCCGCGAAAACGGAATAAGCGCGACCAGCAAAATCAAAAATGGAATGGAGCGCGTGGTATTGATAACAAAGCTGAGCGGGGCGTGAACGGCGCGATTTGGGAAAAGGCCGCCCTTGCCGAGGCAGACGAGAAACATTCCCAGCGGCAGGCCGATTGCATAGGCCATTGTTACGGTGGCGAAGGTCATATAGAGGGTTTCCAGCGTTGATTCCCATAAAACGCTGCGAAACTCCAAGAAAACCTCTAAGTGGTGGCGAAAGAAGCCCGTTTCTATGTATTCCATAATCCACCTCCTAAATGTCAAAGTTTAGCAATTCCTTAGTCTTTGCACTCTGCGGATTCGCCAGAATTTCGGCAGTCTTGCCAATTTCGACAATATGCGCCTCGTCCACAACCGCCATGCGATTGCAAACGGCCTTAACGACGTGAATATCGTGGGTTATAATGACTGTCGTCATGCCCAATTTGGCGTTAATATCCTTAATCAGCCGCAGAATTTCCTTAGCGGTAAAGCTGTCAAGGGCCGAGGTTGGTTCGTCGCAAAGCAGTATTTTAGGATTTGTCGCCAGCGCGCGCGCTATGGCCACGCGCTGCTTTTGCCCGCCGGAAAGACTTGCGGGATAGGCCCTGAGTTTGTCGGAAAGGCCGACAAGTTCGGCCAATTCTTCGCAACGGGTCTTGATTTCATGCCGCCTTTTGCCCGTAATTTCAAGCGGAAAGGCGATATTTCCGGCGACAGAGCGTTGCATGAGCAAATTAAACCCCTGGAAAACCGTGCCAATATTTTTTTTGATGGCATTGGCCTTAGCACCCCTATAAGCCCCCGCATTTTCGCCAAAAATTACAACTTCGCCGGTGGTTGGCATCTCTAAAAGGCCCATAAGCTTAAGCATGGTAGATTTGCCCGCGCCGCTTTTGCCGACAATGCCGAAAATGTCGCCTTCTTCGACCGTAAGGGTTACATCCTCAAGCGCACGCTCGCCTGTTGTATAAATTTTGCTGACATTCCGTAGTTCAATCATATTATCACCCCCAAATGGCATATAACCAAAAAGCCCCTAGAAAGCGCAAAAACACGCTTTCTAGGGACGAGAAAACACCCGTGGTACCACCCTAGTTCATCTTGACGTCGCCGCCAAAACCTCATCGAATGCAAACACATTCTATCGCTGTTACGTGCGAACACGTGAAGCCCTTAGCGCGCAAAGCCCCTCGAACCTCAAAAGCTCCCGGACCATATTCGGCGGCTTCATTGACATCCCTTCTCAGCCCGGCAGCTTCGCTGCCTCGGGGGACTCTCTGTAATCCGAACTTCCGCCTACTCATCCATTCATCGCCTATCAATTTCTATCCATTATACACCTTTTTTGGGATTTGTCAATACCTTTTTTAAAAAAATTTTTTGGGAAAAATTGTTGATTAATGATTCATTTTGTGCTATACTTACTTTGGAGCGTGATTTTGGGCTCTAAAAGAGCAATCGAAGAGCAAGGCGGTTGGCTCACCTTCGGAAGGAGGTGATGCGCGTGGTGAATTACGACTTTTTCTTAGCGGTGCTATTTGCCCTGGCCAGCGATACTTTGGCCTTAAGCAATCTGCTAACATATCTCATTGCCGGCAAAAAAACAACCGCCCCTCGGCAAAGGTAGGCGGCCGTCAACACATTTTTCTATAAAAATCCTCTGAGCCAACCGCTTTGCGGTTGCTCTTTTTTATATTATATCATATATGCGATATACATACAAGAGTTTTTAAAAAATTTTAAGAAATTGTTGACGGGGCGCAAATGGTGATTTATAATGGGATTAAGGTGTGCCTGATAACCACCTATATCAAAACAGGAGCTGATTTTATGAAAATTTCTATTCGGGCCATTTGCCTTATGGCCTTGGTTGCGGCGGTTTATGCTGCGGTTACAATTTCACAGGCGGCAATCGGCTTTGGCCCCATTCAATTTCGCGTGGCCGAAAGCTTGAATTTGCTGGCCTTTTTTAATCCCATTTTCGCGCCTGCCGTGGCTCTTGGCGTGTTAATTACCAATATAGCCTCGCCTTATGGCGTTATCGACATGGTTTTTGGCACTTTGGCGACAATAATCGCGCTTTTGGCCATTCGCGCAACCAAAAAAACCACAAATAATTTGCTTGTGGCTTCATTTTGGCCGACAATTGTTAATGCGGCGATAATTCCGCTGGTTATTTTAATTCCCGGCGTCGGGCTTGCGGGGCTGACATGGGGCGCATATCTCGGCATTGCCGCCACGGTTGCCCTGGGTCAATTCGTTGTTGTAACCCTTTTTGGCTATACATTTTTTCGCTTTATGATGGCCCGCAATAAAAATTTCATTGAAACTATTGAGAATTTACGCTAATCTTAAGGAAGGTCTTTTTGCCCTTTTGGATAACGAATTCGCGCAGGGTGATTATATGCCCGATTTCGCCGATTTTTTCACCCGCAACGATAACGCCGCCCTGCTGAATATTGCGCCGCGCCTCGGCCTTAGACGGCACAAGACCCGTCAGCACCATAAGGTCAAGGACATTCATTCCGTCGCCAAAATCTTGTGCGCTAATTGTAAATTCGGGCATGGTATCTTGCGCGGCCTTCGCCGCCTCCTCGCCATGCACAATTTTCGTAACCTCATAGGCAAGGCGCGCTTTGGCGGGGTTTAGAGCCTCGCCGTCTGCGGCCGTAAGCGCGTCAATTTCCTCCATGGGCAAAAATGTAAGCATTGACAAAAATTGCTTAACCATCTCATCTTGCACATTGCGCAAATATTGATAAAGCTCGTGCGGCGTGGTTTTATTTTCGTCCAGCCAAATTGTGCCGCCCATGGTCTTGCCCATTTTTGCGCCGTCGGCGCGCGGCAAAAGATTAAAAGTCAGGCCAAAAGCGGCCTTTTGGTCAACCCTGCGAATCAATTCCACGCCCGCAATAATATTCGACCATTGGTCATTTCCGCCCGTCTGAAGCGCGCAGCCAAAGCGGCGATTAAGCTCCAAAAAGTCATAGGCCTGCATAACCACATAGTTCAGCTCGAAAAAATTAAGGCCGCTGCCCTCGAATTTTGTCTTATATTTGTCGGCGGCCAACATTCTGTTTACAGAAAAATGTATGCCATACTCACGAATAAAGTCGGCATAATTAAGCCGACGAAGCCAGTCGGCATTATTTGCCAAAATGGCCTTGCCCTCGCTTAAATCAACGAATTTTGCGGCCTGCTCTTTAAAGCGTTCAATGCGGCGGTCAATTTCCTCGACAGTAATCAAAGGCCGCATTTCATCGGCCTTGTCGGGGTCGCCAACCATGCCCGTTCCGCCGCCCATAAGCACAATTGGCATATGCCCCAGCCGCTGAAGCCAGGCCATTGCCATAAATTGCAAATAATGGCCGATATGGAGCGAGTCGGCCGTTGGGTCAAATCCCGTGTAGAAAACTATTTGTTCCTTTTCAAATAATTCATCCAACTCGGCCTCATGCGTAATTTGCGCAACAAAACCGCGCTGTTTCAGCGTTTGTAAACCATTCATCATTAGCACCTCTCAAGAAACTCGTGAATACTTTTGACAATTTCGGCCAAACCCGCCGCATCATCTTGTGTAAAGCGGTCAAAAACGGGGCTGTCCAAGTCCAACACGCCAAAAAGCTCGCCGTTTTTGTATAGCGGCGAAACCATTTGGGAATTTGTGGCAGGGTCGCAGGTGATATAGCCGTCGAATTCATGCACATTCGGCACAATCACAATCTCGCCCTTGCGCGCCGTATAGCCGACAACGCCGCGGTCCAGCGTAATTCGCGTGCAGGCGGGCTTGCCGCAAAAGGGCCCCAGCACAAGCGTGTCGCCTTGAAGCAAATAAAATCCCGCCCAATTCACATGTGGCAGCGAATAGCGAATCATTGAGGAAATATTTGCCAAATTCGCAATCAAATCGGGCTCGTCCGCCAAATGCTCCGTAATTGCCGCGCCCAAAAGCCGATAATTTTCGGCAATCTCTTCATTTCTCTTAAGTTCAATCATAATGCAACTCCTTTTAGAACCTGCGGTTCTTAGTTTTTATGTCAGCAAATATCTTCCCAAGCCCAAAAGCGCGAAGCCCAGCAGGATAGTACCCGCGCCAATGCCCGCAATTGCGCTGTTGGCCACGGCAAGCTTTGGTGCGACAAATATCGAAGCCACGGCCGCGCCCGTTAGGAGTGCGGCCAGCAAGAATAGGAGAGGGTCGTTGAATACGAATACCAGGCTTATGAAATGCAAGCCGACTATGAATAGCACCCATGGGGCGACGAGGCCGCTTTTTTTCCTGCGGATTAGGATGAATGAACCCGCGCCTATTATGACGAATTGCGCCCAGAATGTGATTAAATAGACCAAAAACGGGGCTTGCTCATTTAGAGCGGAGGGCGCGTTCCAATTTATGACGCTTAAATAAATGCCGAAGCCGCAGGCCAGCAGAGCCGCGCCGGAGGCGATTCCCAGCGGAAGCCGCCATTTCGGGCGGGGACGCTCTTGCGCCCATCCAAACCACACAAAGCTGAAAAGCCCGAAAATGGCCATATACATGGTGTGGTCCCTAATAAATTCCAACTAGTCCACCATCCTAAAAATTATTTCGTCCCTATGCACCAAACCCAAATGCCGCCGCGCCAAATCCTCGATATATTCGCGCCTTTGCGTGGCAAATTCTGCCATGCTTTCAATTTCTTGCCGCACATAATGCTCATTTTCAATTTGCAGGCGAATTTGCGCGGTTTGCGCGGCCATGTCGTCAATTCGCTCCTGCATTTGCGCAAAAATTAACAATGCCCCGACGATAATGACCGCCAAAGCCGTAATTTTAAGCAGATTCCCCATTTTTTTTCGCAAGGCGCACCACCCCGTCCCTAACCTTAGTGGCCTTGATTTTAACATATTTTCCGCCTTTGTGCAAGCCTTTTTTTAACAGACCGCCAAAGTGCAGGATTGGGCGGCTTAAGCTGGAAAAATATATTGCCAGCCCAATGGCCAAGGCCAAGAAAATGAAGAATCGTAATTCGCCAAAATTAATCCTCATCAGTAGGAAGAAGGTGAGGGCGGCGGCGGCAAGCCAGAAGATTATGTCCTCTATGGAGATGAAGACGGCATTATGCCGCACGATTTTGCGCAGGATTCGGAAGACATCGTAAAAAATGCCAAGGGCGAAGCCCGCGGCACAAATTATTAGGAAAGTGGCGGCTTGCCACGAAATTCCGGTCATATTAACCACCTACTTGAAGATTTTTCCAAATACGGACGACTTTTTGCGCGCGCCCGGCACGCCCTGACTTTCATAATTCACACTAACAATTTCGCCAAAAATCGACAAAGAACCGCTCTCCAAATTCAGCCCGGCCAAATGCAAATCCGTCCCGCGCATAACCAAAACGCCCATATCCGTCTCACAAATAACCGACTCCTCGTCAAAAGAAATGACGTCCAAAACCCCCGTAACCGTAACATTCTCCCGCTGGTCAACCGTCAGCTTATGCCGCCCCGTGCGCCTTTCCTCGGTCATCTCGCCACCTCCTAGCATTACCATTATATGCGGGGCTTGGCAAGCTAGAACAAAAAAGCCCGCTAGCAAATTAGCTAACGGGACGGTCGCAATATTCGCAATGATTAATTCGCCCGGGCATTAGGATTACGGCGGCGGCGCAGCCGGGACATTCTATAACTTGAACATGCGCGGCGGTGGCGGCCGCGGTTTCAACGCTGCAACAGCCGATTATATGCAGCAAAACGTCGCGAATTTGGCTTATGGCCTCGGGCGTGAAGCCCGCCAGGCCGAATTCCACGCTCAATTCCTTTGTGCAAAAGGAAATATTGCCGCCCAAAAGCCGCTTTTGCGAGGCAACGGAGCGAATTTCCGTCAGCGGGAAAATTAGAATTTCATTCGTAAAATCTTCGCGATAGAGTATGCGGCGGTCGGAAATGAAGGCCACGCCGCCGCTGTGCCGCACATGCCCCGTGCGGCGGTCTGTCGCCTTAATCGTTGCAGTATTATAAATAAAATACAAAAGTTCGCCCGGCTCAATAAGCGCAATTGTGCGCTCCAATGCCTTTTTAAACATCCGAACCGAAAAGTCATAAGAATTATATTTCTCCAAAAGCCGTTTAGCGTCGGCGAAATTATGCACGGCCATCGGCAAATTTTCCAAAAGCTCCGAAATGCTTTGATTCATCATTTAACCTCCCCATTGCCGACCGGGGCGGGTTTTTTCTTTTTTTCGGGCTTTTTTGTGCCTGTTATGGAGTATAGCGCCCATTCGGCTATGTTTACGGCATGGTCGCCGATTCTTTCGTAATATTTGGCAATCATAAGCAAGTCAAGCGCCTGCCGCCCATTTTGCACATCCGCCAAAATAAGCGCGAAAAGCTCGTCTTTCATGGATTCAAAGAGGTCGTCGACAACTTGGTCATATTTTATGACGGCCCTGGCCAGGGTTTTGTCGTGGTTAATAACGGCCGAAATGCTGTCTTGCACCATTTTTATGGCGGCCTCGGCCATTTGGCTAACTTGGTCAAGATTCGGCTTGATATATGGCTCATTCGCCAGTTCTATACAAATTTCGGCAATATCCGAGGCCTGGTCGCCAATGCGCTCCATATCCGTAATCATCTTCAAAGTCGCGCTGATAAAGCGAAAATCGCGCGCCACGGGCTGCTGTTGCAACAAAAGCTTAAAACATAGGCTTTCTATGTCCTTTTCCTTCTGGTTAATCTCGCGCTCAATCTCCAGAACCTGATGCGCAAGCTCAATATCCTTATTGATAAATGCCGCCGTCGCAAGCTCTATGGCCTCCTTCACGGTATTGCAGATGTCAATCAGGCTTTCGTTAAGCCTATCTATTTGCGTATGCAATTTGCTTCTCGTTGTCATGGCCTTCCCTCCTAACCAAATCTTCCCGTAATATAATTCTCCGTGCGCTTGTCGCTTGGTATGGAAAATAATGTTGACGTTTTGTTGAATTCAATTAATTCGCCCATTAAGAAAAACGCGGTATCATCGCTGATACGATTGGCCTGCTGCATATTGTGGGTAACGATTATTATGCTATAAGTTTTGCGCAGGGTCATAAGCAATTCCTCGATTTTTGTGGTTGAAATGGGGTCTAATGCGCTTGTTGGCTCGTCCAGCAGCAAAACCTCGGGCTCCACAGCCAGCGTGCGCGCAATGCAAAGCCTTTGCTGTTGCCCGCCCGACAGGCCAAAGGCCGACTTTTTCAGCCTATCCTTCGTTTCCTCCCAAAGTGCTGCATTTTGCAGAGAACGCTCAACAATTTCGTCCAATTCGGCCTTTTTGCGAATTCCGTGTGTGCGCGGCCCAAAGGCCACATTGTCGTAAATGCTCATGGGACAGGGATTTGGCTTTTGAAAAACCATGCCGACACGCTTTCTTAAAAGATTTACATCCACCTTTTTATCATATATATTTTCGCCGTCTAAGAGAACCTCGCCCGTGATTTTGCATTTTTCAATAATGTCATTCATACGGTTCAAAGTGCGCAAAAACGTCGATTTGCCACAGCCCGACGGCCCTATAAACGCAACAATGCGCTTTTCGGGAATGTCAATATTAATATCGTGCAAGGCCTGCACGCCGTCATAATACAGATTCAAATTTTTAACGGAAAAATCAGCCATATTAATTTCCTTTCCTGATTCGTCGGGCTATTAAAGCCGAAATTGTGTTAATCAACAAAACCATGACCAAAAGCACAACGGCCGTGGCATAGGCCTGGTCGACAAAATGCCCCTCGCCGGACAGCACCCACATATGCACAGCCAAAGTGCGCACAGAATCGGTTAGGGCTTCGGGAATTCGGGCAATTGTGCCGGCTGTGAAAATCAGCGCGGCCGTTTCACCGACAATTCGACCCGTCGCAAGAATTACGCCCGCCAAAATTCCCGGCGTGGCAGAGGGCAAAACAACGCGGAAAACCGCGCGCAATTTGCCGCTTCCAAGGGCGAAAGCCCCTTCGCGATAGGTGTCGGGAACGGCTTTAAGGGCTTCTTCTGTGGCGCGGATTACAAGCGGCAAAATCATGATTGTAAGCGTTAGCGCGCCGCCTATAAGCGAATAGCCCAAGCCCATAAATCCGAAGAAAAACAGGAATCCGAACAGGCCATAGACTATTGAGGGAATTCCCGCCAGCATTTCCGTG
This sequence comes from Clostridiales bacterium, assembly GCA_031277225.1. Classification (GTDB taxonomy): domain Bacteria; phylum Bacillota; class Clostridia; order Lachnospirales; family WRAX01; genus JAITMQ01. Next base: position 11,396 of record JAITMQ010000112.1, read on the forward strand.
GCAGAGCGTATAACCGCCACGATTTTGGAGCCGCGCTTGGTATATTCCACCAGGTAAATGCTGGTAAAAACGCCTATTGGCACGGCAAGAGTCAGCGTAATTACAACCATGGCCAAAGTGGCGATGATTGACGGCATCATGGACTGATTTTGGCTGTTTGAAACGAATTCAAACAGCGAGGGAGTGAGATGCGCCACGCCATTTGACAATATGTGGAAAATGACGAATAGCAGGGCCAGCAGGGTTAATGCCGCAAAAATCCATGTCGTCCATTTTAAGAGGCCGTCCACGGTGCGGATAAATGCGCGCTTAACATTCACTCTAAGCTTTAGCTTGTCGAAAAGCCGCGAAAATCCCCATTTTGTGAAAATTTGATAGCGCATTTTGTTTTTTAGGGTGATTTTGCCGGGGTCTTTTTTGCGATTAATGAAATTGAAGATTAGGTTGATTATCAAGATAAAGATAATCAGCACAACGCCCGTTGCAATCAGCGATTCGCGGTGCAGGCCGGTTGCATAGCCCATTTCCATAATCAAATTCGATGTCATGGTTCTGCCGCCGCCAAACAATCCGTCAAGAAAGAAGGGACGAAGCGGCATTTCGGGCTGATTTCCCGCAACCATAACAACGGCCATAGTTTCACCAATTGCGCGGCCCACGCCCAAAATAACCGAGGCAAAAATGCCCGATTTTGCGGCGGGAACAACGACTTTAAAAACAGAACGCGTATGACTTGCGCCAAGGGCCAATGCGCCCTCGTAATAGGCCTTTGGCGCGGCCTTTAAAGCCGATTCGGAAATGGCGATAATTGTCGGTAAAATCATTATACCAAGGAGAATTGACGCTGTCAAGATTGCCTCGCCCGTGCCGCCGATATTAAGAAGCCAGGTTATATTGCGGATTATGGGCACCAAAACCATAAGCCCGAAAAAGCCGTAAACCACAGAAGGAATCCCCGCCAACAGCTGAATTGCGGGCTTTAGGAAATTATAGACGGGCTTTGGACACATAAATGCCAAAAATATGGCGGTAAACACGCCAATAGGCACGCCGATTAAAATCGCGCCCGCCGTGGTGTAAATTGAACCCATTATCATGGGCAAAATGCCAAAATTCGGATTGCGATTGGCGGGCGTCCATTCCGTGCCGAGAATGAAATTTAAAAAGCCTATTTCTGCGATGGCGGGCATTCCGCCCGCAATTAGAAATAGGGTTATTAAAAGCAGCGCCGCAATTGAAAAACAGGCACAAATTAAAAACACTTTGTTCATCAACAATTCGGCAATCTTTCCGCCCGAATACTTCTTTTCCGTAGTAAAATTCTTGTCCATACTCGTCCTTTAATCAGCAATAAGATTCCAATGCATAATCTCGGCGGTAAAAATCCGCCGCACATCTTCTAAGGTCAGCCCCATAACGGGATTTTCGTTGTTCACAATAACGGCCAGCCCGTCATAAGCAATGGCGATGGCCTCAATTTCCGCAAGCTCTGCAGGCGTTAACGGCCTTGAGGACATGCCGATGTCAATTTGGCGGTCAATCGCTTGGTTAATGCCCGCCGTTGTTCCCTGCGGATGCACCTCAACGACAACGCCGGGATTGCGCGCCTCAAAGGCTTCGCCCAAAAGCGTCAGCACGGGGGCAACCGCCGTAGAGCCTACAATAACTATTGTACCATTTAAACCGCCGCCTGTAAAGGGGGTCGGATTTGTAATTGCTGCCACATAATCTTCGGAAACTATGGCCTGCCCTTCATAGGAGAGGATGAAGTCGATAAAATCATCTCTCAGCGGGCTTTCGCCCCGTCTGGCGGCAATGTAAAACGGGCGATAAATCGGATAGCTGCCATTTAGGACATTTGCGGGATTCGGATAGATGCCGTCTATGGGCAGGGCGCGAACCCGCTCGCTTAGCGAACCCATGGTTATATAGCCTATGGCATAGCGATTATTGGCGACAGAGGTTATGACTTGATTTGTGCCGGGCGCAATTGTGGCGCGGCGAAATGTCATGTCGTCGCCATCAACAACCATGCCGACAAGCTCAATAAATGCGCCGCGCGTGCCGCTGCCCGCCTCGCGGGAAACGACGTTGATATAACGCTCGGAATTAAATTCGCCTATGTCAAAGCAGGCCGTAAAAAACGCCAGGGCCGCAAAGGTTAATATTATAATCGTAATGACTTTTTTCATTAATCTCCTCCATATGTTAACGACAAGGATATGATAACAGAATCGCTCGACAAAGTAAAGCAAAATTTTTTTCGATTTGGTCTTGACATACTCTCCGGGCTATGTTACAATATGTAGGTTAGCTTAGAAATGGCGAAATTTAAGGAGATGATAAAATGGACACGCTCTATATAATCTTGACCGTGGTTTTGACTTTGGCTTGTTTGACTATGATAGTGGCGATTTTGATGCAGAAAAAGCGCGACGCGGGCTTTTCGGGGTCTGTGGGCGGCGTTGGCGCGACAAGCGTAACGGCGGAAAAATCACATTTTGACAAGGCCAGAAAGCGCACCTTAGAAGGCAGATTAGAAAGATATACCAAAATTTTGGCGGCGGTTTTTATGGCGCTGGCCTTGGTCATCAGCTTGATGGCATAATTTTTGGTAAAAAAGCTTATACTAAAATATCGGCGTAGCCTAGGCTGCGCTTTTTATTTCGCAACTTATTTCGCAATTTGGGAGGCCTCAATGGAATACGGAATCATCAAATTTTCATTCATCGCCATATGCTTTTTATTGGTAATTTTTAACTATAAGGACGCCCTCTCGCGGCGGGATTTTCTATTCCTGCTCTTAGGATTGGGCGCAGCCCTCGCCGCCGACTTTTTCCTTGTAGTTGTGCGCTTTTACACCATTGGCGTAAGCATATTTTGGTTCGCCCACATTTTTTATGCCCTGCGCTTCGCCGGCGGCAAAATTTGGCGCGTCTTCCCTCTCGCCCTGCCAATTCCGCTAATTTATCTCCTCGTCGGCGGCGACCTGCTAATCGCCGCCTCCCTGGTCTATATGGGCCTTTTCGTCATCTCCTATGCCGCCATGCTAAAAGCCCTAAAATCCAAAAAATACCCAACGCCAAACCAAATCCTGATTTTTGCGGGCATGACGCTCTTTGTCCTATGCGACATCTTCGTCGCCATCTTCAACATGGGCTTAAGGGGCGTATTCTCAAGCCCCGCCCTAACATATTTCGCCGTAGATTCCATCTGGCTCTTCTACGCCCCCGCCAAAATCTGCCTCGCCCTAAGCTTCCTAAAATTTTCTCAAAAAACCCCTTGCATTTCTCCAAACCCTATGCTATAATCATTTCTAGTATCTAATCTCTAGTTTCTAGTTTCCAGATATGTGCGTATAGCTCAGCTGGATAGAGCGTCTGACTACGGATCAGAAGGTCTGGGGTTCAAATCCTCATACGCACGATAAAACCCGCCTAAAATCACGGTTTTAGGCGGGTTTTTGTTTGGGGTTTTTGATTGTTAACCACAAATTAACCACAAAGGAAACTATGATTCAAATATATGGTTGATTTTTTCTATGGCTTGCTTTTTATTGGCGGAGGTTATATGTATATAAATTTTTGTTATGGCCTTATCTCCATTGTGGCCGAGCAGGACATTCACAGTTTCAAGGGGCACGCCTTGCTCAAAAAGTTTAGTAGCATAGGTGTGGCGCAATTTATGGAAAGATTTGTAATTTATATCAAGCCTCTTTAGTAGCCTCTTGAAAGAGCGGCCTAAGTTTCGGCTGTCCAAAAACCCGCATGCTTCGCTTGAAAATATTAAGCCTTTTTCGCGGTCGAACTCTTTGTTTTGTTCTGCGTGTTTTTTTATTTCAAATTCTATTTGGTCTTTAAGGATTGCTCCCAGCGCATTCGGAAACGGAATAAGCCGCTTTAATATTGTACACACTAGAAAACCTCTTTGAAAACGGCAGCCCAACCAACCAATTTAGGCTCACATGGCCGACTGGGGTTGTTGAATACGGATGGCATCGACCCGGTTAGGATGAATGACGGAGCTTTTGAAACCCCATAGGGGCGCGTGTTGCGCCTCCTATGGGGTTGTTTTAAGTACGGAAATTTCGGCGTTTAGGGCTTTTAGGTCTTTGTCTATGGCGGTATAGCCTCGTTTTATATATTCCGCGCCATGGATTTCTGTTTCACCTTTGGCGGCCAGGCCCGCCAGGATTAGGGCCGCGCCGCCGCGCAGGTCTTTAGCCGCGACTTTTGCGCCATTTAGCCGTTCAACGCCATTTATATAGAAGCGATGCCCTTCGGACTTGATGTCCGCGCCCATCCTCACAAGCTCGGAAATATGGGCATCTCTGGCCTCGAAAAGATTTTCTATGACAATGCTATGCCCCGCCGCGATGGCCAAAAGTGCCGTAAATTGGGGCTGCATATCGGTCGGAAAGGCGGGATGCGGGCCCGTGGCCAAAATCGGCAGGGGATTTGGCCTGTTTTTCGCGCGCAAAACCACGCTCGCGCCCTCGGTATGCAAATTTATGCCCATGTCCTCAAGGCTGTCGATAATTGGCATAATATCGGCGGCTTTGACATTTTTTAGGCGAATATGCCCACCGGCAATCGCCCCCGCCGCCAAATAAGTTCCCGCAACAATTCTATCAGGCATGATTTTATACTCAACATTTTGTAATTTTTCAACCCCGTCAATAACAATCGTCGAAGTGCCGGCACCCGCAATTTCTGCGCCCGCCGCCTGCAAAAATCCCTGCAAATCAACAATTTCCGGCTCGCGCGCCGCATTTGAAATAATTGTGCGCCCGCGCGCCAAAGTTGCCGCCAAAATCACATTTTGCGTAGCTCCGACGCTGGGAAAGGCCAAATTTATCTTCGCCCCCGTAAGTTCGGCGGCCTTACCGCAAATGGTTTGCGAATCGCCGTCAAAATTGACACCCATGCGGCGAAAAGCCTGCAAATGCAGGTCTATAGGCCGAAGCCCAAGGCGACAGCCGCCGGGTTCTGCCGTTTCAAAGCTGCCGAAGCGCGACAATAGCGCGCCCGCAAAAATTATGGACGAGCGCATTTTGCCAACCGGCCCGGCGGGAAGCGCGCGCGCCGCCGCCGCCGCCGAATCCACAATAATGCTAGTTCCGTCATACTCAACTTTACAGCCCAAATGCCGCAAAATTTCAATGCTTGTATGCGTGTCCAAAATATCGGGGCAATTATGAATGACGGACTTGCCGCCCGTAAGCACCGTAGCCGCCAAAATGGGCAAAACGGCGTTTTTGCAGCCCCCGATAACAACCTCGCCACAAAGCCTGCGGCCCCCAATAACACGATAACCCATAATCCCACCCCTTCCCATACGATATTCCATCATATGGAAGGACGAAATTATGGGTTCCGCAACTATTGCGTAATAATCAGGGACTTGTTAAACTTAAATGTTGTTCCTGCGGGAAGATTATTCAGCTGATTTTGCGGCACAAAGAAGATGCCGCGATTGTCCATGCGAATCGGCATACTGTACATATTGCCGCCGGGGGCTTCAATCCAAAGCGTGCTTATGGCCGCATCTCCCGTATGGCCGGCAAGCGGCGGATATTGGTCGCCTGTGATTAGCCAATATGTTTGGCCATTTGCAAAGGTTTGCGCAGAGGCAAGAGTGCCAACGCCCCAAAATTCGTAAACATTGCCGATATGGGTTACGGCCACGCGAATATTGGGAATGGGTATGCTGTCGATATATATAATTTCCGAAGGGCGCAGGGCATTTTCGATTGTAGTGATATGTTCATATAAATCCATCATAAAAGTTTCGATATTATGAAGCCTGTTCTCCAAAGCCTCGGCATTGACCCCGGAAATGAGGATGCTTGCCTTTTCGTGCGCGGAATCGGTGAGAACTACATCTGCGCCGGATGAGTTGAACAAAGCTATGATAATTTCGCCATGCAAATCTATTTCCGCTTCGGACGCAATTAGGGTGCAAAAGCCCGTCAAAGGGCAAATTGCATAATGCCCGCCCGCGCTTGCAAACGGAAGCCATTGCAGCCCGTCAAATTTTTTAATCGAATATTGCGGGCGACTGCCCATAATGCCTGTCATTTGGGTTATATTCCAAAAAATAAAATAAATGCCCGGCCTTCTTATGTGAATAGAGCCGTCGCCGGGGCAATCAAAATCCTCGGCGGGGCTTATTCCGGGCGTTTGACTAACCGAAACCGCCGTGTCAAAATTTATTATTGAGCCGTCCAAAACAATGTCGCCCACATTGCGCTTTCGCTGAAGATAATAAAACACAACCCATCGCCTCCTCATTATCATCCTATTGCAAATGGCTTAAAATTGTAACAAAACAAAACAAACCCCGCCGTGGGTTGGCGGGGTTTGGTTGGTTGTTGCGATTATGGGCGTGGCCGACCCCTTACTTGAACGACATGCGACACGGGTGACCAATCTGTGACTGGGTTTTGTGTCAGCTCTACCCGAGTTAAGCTGGTTAGGTTGGCAAGCGGAGAAATGTCTCTTATATAGTTATTCTGCAAATCTAGATTCACCAAATTTACCAACCCGGATAGTGCCGAAATATTGCTTATTTGATTACCTTGCAAACTCAACTCGGTCAAGTTCGTTAGCCCGGCCAATGGTGTAATATCAGTTATTTGGTTTCCTCCTAGCCGCAATCTATTCAAATTCGTTAAACCATCCAACGGTGAAATGTCGCTTATTTGGCTTCCTCCTATCTCCAAACTTTGTAAATTCGTTAGCCCGGCCAATGGTGAAATGTCGCTTATATGATTACCAACAGCAATACTTAAGCTCCACAAATTAACCATATATCGTAACGGTACAATGTCTTGACATGTTAGCCCGTAATACTCAAGGCGCCACAAAACCAAATTATCATCCTCCGTACTAAACCGCCTATTCCTAATCCATATAAATTCCGGCAAATTATCGGGGTCTACTGGTGGCGGCGTTACGGGCGGCGGTGTAGGCGGCGGTGCCAGAGGGTCAGTAGTTCGGGTATGTGGGCAGGCATCGTGCCAACTGCCCTCAAAAGAAAAACGATAAAATCTATCCGGGAGTAAAAGGTCAACCTCAAATTGTAAAAAATCCAATCTCCCGATCCCTATGTCATCTACTGTGCTTATTCGGATAACAGGCAAGACATTAATGACGAAGCATCGGTTTTGGGGACATAACGATTGCATCGCAATGCCGGATTCGACAGCCACGCCAAAATCCCCTTGCACGCCATAAAGGCGGAAAATAGCGCGCAACTTGATTCGGATATTGGCACCGATTGTCAGGGTTGCGCTTACATCAATCGTAGCTTCAGGCCTTTGGCTTATGGTTCTGTTGTGGCTACTATTGTTTATAATACCGAATTCTATGTCCATTTCTCGAGAAACCCCAACGGATATAGTGCCCTCTACGCCAAGTCGGATGCCAATAGGGATTTCCCCTCCAAACCCAAATTTTTTGATTGGAATCTTGAATAGGGTGAGTACATCATTAAACCCTGCCGTTAGGGAAAACACAAGCTCTTTTTCCATTTGTGCAGTAAATACAAGATGTCTAATGTCGATAAATGGGTTTCCGCCGGGGAGAAGCGCCCATGGGTCTGCTCCTATGTTAACCTGCAAGGTGGGCTCTCTAAGCGTTAAAGAGCCGTTAATGGATATAGATAGAAGCTCCCTAATCTCTATCTCCTCTGGAGAAACATCTATAGCTACATCATTAAACTCTATGGTTATAAAATCGTTAGGATTTCTGACAATATTTGTGCCCTCAATTCCTTGTAATCTTTCATCAAGAATAATATAATCAGCATAGCTTAGCAAGTCAATTTCGCTTGCAAAATGGAATTCATAGAAGATTTCTTCAAAAGATTCCGGTAAATCGGCTGTTATAGTCATTCCCGCACCTTGATTTGTTATATCGGTGATATGACCGGACAAGCCCCCGGTTTGTTGTTGGGTAGGTTCAAAGGCAAAAGTGTCCCCTATGGAAAGTTGTCTTACAGCATCATTTGCGTTATAAATTGTGATGACAATGCTGTCATGCACTTCTACAAAGCTGTAATCGGGCGGCTCGCTAATAACGACAACGCCGCTTCGAAATACATAATGCAACGCTTCTTCGCCGCTCCATGCCCTATCTTCTAAAATTGCAGCCATGCGCGTTACCAACACAGCGGCCTGCGCGCGGGTTGTTGTGCCCCCGGGCGCGAAAAGATTGCCGGGCATCCCCATAATTAGGCCAATTTCCACAGCGGTGGCAATTTCGTCCGTGAATGTGATTTCGTCAATATCGTTAAAATCAAGGCTTCCTTCCGTAAACACACCAATGGCGCGCACCATCCACACCGCCGCCTCTTGGCGGGTGATGGCTTCGTTTGCGCCAAGTTCTTCGCCATATTCGCTCGTAAAGATGATGCCCCGGCGGACGGCGGTCGTTATATAGGGGTTTGACCAGCGGTCGAGTGGCACATCTTCGAATATGTCTTCCCTCTCGCTAGGTTCATCAAGCAAAGCCACAACAAGCCGGGCAAATTGCTCACGCGTTACCGCGTCTTCGGGGCGATATGTGCCATCCGGAAAGCCGTTGATTACGCCCTGCTCTACAAGGCTGACAATTTGGGAATATGCCCAATGTGTTCCCGGTAAATCGCTAAATGTTGTCGCGTGTATGGGCATTGGCGGCAAAACCGCAAATAGCATCACCAATGCCAAAAATACCGCCCCAAATTTTTTAAGAAATGATTTCGTTCGCATCAAGTTTCCCCTTTCCTCTAGTTTCATCTACTCGTTTGCGCAGAGTTGGCGGTTAATTGGTGTTGATTATGATTGTTGAGGTTGCGTTGTCCCAGCCTACGTAGAAGCCTAGGGCTTCGCCTAAGTCGCGCAGCATGAAGAAGTTATTGCCGCCTATGTTAAAGGCTGTTAGATTGGCCTGTGCGCCGTTTATGTAGACGGCGGCGGTTGTGGGCGTGGCGGCCTGCCCTGCGGCATTGCCCGCCGCCATCTCGCCGCCAACGGGGGTATAGGCCCGGCCTGTAACCAAGTTTATGGCGTTGCGCCCGCCATCCCATGTAACCTCGAATTGTGCGGAAGTGCCGTTAAGCATATATGCCACATCACGAAGCATGAAGAAATTGCTTCCATCAATATTAAAGGCCGTTGGGGAAATAGCTGCGCCGTTTATTTGTAGATTGTGGGATGATGGGGTGGCGGTGGTGGGCTGGGTGGATGGTTGTTCGGTTGAAAGTAGGGCTATAAGTTCTGAGAGGTCAACACGTGATGATAAGTCTTCGCCGCCTGATCGACCGCTTAATGGCGGCAGATTGCCTGTTCTCTGAAATTCGGCGATTTGGGATTGTGTGAAGAAAATGTAAGACCAATGCGACGACATCCACCCTGCCTCTCCAGTTGATGGATGATTGTTGAAAGTATAGCGATTCGTTACTACAATTTGAGGTCTCCAAAAATCGCTGTCAACATAAAAGCCAAATTGCGGCAAACCTCGTTGACCTAAATTTGTTGACCCGTCCGATACACCCGGCATTGGAAATATGGTATGATGCGAGGCTGTTCCCGGTACTTCTGTAAATTCAAAAGTTCTTTCCAGCCATCTAAGGGAAATATCAAACCATTCAACCCCATCATCTACAACAATAACTGTAAAATTATGGTTACGTAATGAACCGTACCACCACCACAAATCACCAATTCTATCAATTCTAACTGTCCCAAGACTTTCAAATGGCGTGTTTGTTCTAAGTTCTAAAACCGAGCCGTGAAACCATGTCCAGTCTTCATCGGGATAATTCGTATTATCGGTAATGCGATAAGTTCCGCCATCGGGGGTGTATGTAAAATCGGTTGGTGTACCGCCTACAACGACAGCAAAGTATATCTGGAGTCGGTATAGCACATCCGAAAAAATGTAAACACCCGGTTCAATCAAATGAAAGGTACCCCCGTCAAACCCCCGCCAATGACCAAGATTATGTGGTGGCCGTGGAGTTGTAAGGAAGCTTAGAACACCACCGGTCCATATTTCAGATTCAACTACCGAATAAGTGTCAACATGAAATACAGGTATGCCACCCACGCCAAAATCCCAATCCGTTATGCTGGGGTCGATATTTACAGAATCCTGAAACCAATCCAGCCCCAGCCATTCATCAGGAAAGGTGTATATTGTAGTTGTGTTTACAACATTTGTGATGGTTGCCCCGCCCCATCCCCCTTCTTCCCAATCGCCTCTAAAAAACTCCTCAGTTTCCCCCGCAAAAGCAGTAATCGGGCTTAGCACCAAAACAAAAACCAGCACCAGCGCCATTGATAACAATTTTCTTTTAATTTTCATGTAAATCACTCCTTTTATTTTAATTTAATTACTCACAAAAACTTTAACAAGTTGCCAAACTAATTTAACCTAAACCACAAGGTGTCCTCGTCGGTGATGTCTGCGATGGTTATGTAGTCGCCGGTTTCAATTCCATCCCAATTGGCCGCATTGAAATAATAAAGAAGCAAGCCATCATAGCCAATTGGCACACGAACCATAAAATCGGTAATACGATGAAAAGTTTGCCCTATCCATTCTGACTGCACAGCCTCTGAATCAAACAATATTTCACGCTCTTCACCATAAAAATTTATTGTCCAACCCGTGCCATAACCTTCATGCTCTCGCGCTTCCAGCAAGTCAAAATCAAAATAGCATCCCATTCTACTATGCCAACGCGCGCCATGCTGCCAAGCGTTGTTATCGCCAAATGTTTTGGTGGCGCGCACAATGCGCCATTCGTAACCTTCTTCGGCTTCCAGCCTTTCATTACCTTCGATAATGTCGATTAATTCAACGGTTAAATTGCCAACCGTCCGTCCGACTCCGCTTGTTGCGGTTACATACGAATGAGCCACACCCAACCCACTTAATGTCAACCCACTTTGCGCAAAGCCCGCGGGCAATGGCCGCCCTTCTTCATCGCCACATTCAAGGCAGATTCGGGCTTGCTGAAAATTGGCCTCCTGCCATGTATGTACATGGGGCGGCGGGGTTGGTTCGGGCGTGGGTTCGGGCGTTGTCTGCGGCGTTGTTTGTGGTGTGGTGATGGGGGCTTGAGGTGTTGTTTCCGCCTCGTCAGCCGCATTGCCGCCGCAAGCCGTAAATAAAACCGCCATAACCATTGCCGACATAAAAGCCATTAAAATTTTCCTTTTGTTTTTCATTTGAATCCCTCTTTTCTTTAGGGCGTGTTGCCACTAACGAAAACGCATCTTTGCGGTCGGTTTTCCGCCACTCTTCGTGATAAAATTCTTGCGTGCACGGGGCACGCGGCGAATTTTATCACTTCGATTGGCGAAAAACCGCCTCGCAAATCTGCATTTTCTTATAGTGGCAACACACCCTAGATTTTTTATATCACCTTCGTTGATATACACCTAACGCCAAACATGGATAATATCCCTGTTCAGATTAACACTTGCCGCCCTTACGCCGTCTAAATATATATGATATGCCTCCCTAACAACAAGCTCCGGAATGGAAACAGTAAAGGCGCTAAATCGTAACTCCGGTGTGAAGCTTATCAACTCTTGACCGCTTGCCGTGCGCAGGCTTATCTCAATACCCGCATTTCTAATCCTATTAAACTGGATATTAATTGTCGGTTGCCCTGTATGTCCTTGTGGTACATTGCTAAAAATCCTTCCTGTTCCGACAAAAACAACCCCTTCATAGAGCCGAAAATTATGATGACCCTCTAAATCCAGGGCCTGTGTTTGGCCGCAAACGCCAAAAGCGGAAATGGAAATTTTGCCTCCGCGTATTGTGATAGTTCCGTTTGAATCTATTCCATCCCCTTGTGCGGTGATGGAAATTTCGCCTCCGTTGATGACCAGCGCGCCGCTCAAGGAAGTGATGTTTATTCCGTCATCAACCGAATTGATGTTGATGCTGCCGGCATGAATATTGATAAAATCGGCCTCCATCCCTTCATAAGCCGCATTTATGTCTATATTGCCGCCATAAATATTTATGCTATGGCCGGAACGAATTCCTATGGCCCAAGTTTCATATGTCCGAATCGAAATATCCCCGCCGCGAATATTTACATCCCTGTTTGCTCGAATACCGCCGCGCGCCGCTAAACTTCCCTCTCCGCCTAAAGTTACAGAACCCCCGGCGTGTATGGCGGCATTATTGCCGCTTCTCAAGGAATTTCTTGTGTTAATGGACGTTTCTATGTGCCTAAGCCCATCATTGACAATATAAAGGGCCGCGCCTGTGGGGTTTGTTACCCAAGCCTCATGTAATATCAGCCGAACATCGTCCCCTGCGGGTGCGGTTACACGAATTTGTCCGTTAAAAGCGCCACTTATGAGATATGTTCCGCCCGCCCAAATATTTACCAAACCATCACTTATCGTAACGCCCGTACCATATACTGTTACGCTATCCCCAATGCCCTGTATATGAGTATTAAATTCCAATGTACTTTCGCAATGGGCAAACGCCCAATAATCGCCCCTATAAGTGGCTACTCGTAACCACCCATCCTCCTGCGCCTCCACCACAGCTACAGTCTGAGGATTAAACCACGATACAATAGGCGAGCTTGCGTCGGGCTGCTCAAATACGGAAAATGAGAAGTTGAAGCGATGCGGTTCCAACTTTTCAACATCATCCGCCATAGCGACCGATGTAAATGCGCCGAATACAAATATGAACAGAATCAAAACCGACAACATTTTTCTTTTAATTTTCATTTGAACACCTCATTTATTTTTGAATTGACAAAGCTTGTTAATCGTGTTACGATACCTTTTAGCGTACCACGATAATCAATGGCAGTAAATAGTAAATGCGCGAAAGTTTTACCAAAAAATGGGAGGCTGTTATGAGAAAGATACGGAGTGATTTATTAATTAAAAGATTGCGCCAAGAAAGAGGGCTTACGCAAGAACGGCTTAGTCGCGGCATTTGCAGCTTGTCCACTCTCTCAAAAATTGAGCGGGGCGAGCATGTTCCGACTTTTTGGGTTTTTAAGCAGCTTATGCAGAGGCTTGGCGAAAATCCGGGGAAATATTGGTTTGGCGTTGCCACTTTGGAAGATAGACAAATTGTTAGGCAAAGGGACGAAATCGAAAGATTGCTTTGGGAAAACACCGCAGAAAGCAATGATGAGGCGGAAAAATTAATGGGAAATTTTATGCAAAAATTAAGGGGGGGGGGTCATTAGTCATTTACAGAAAAAGGAAATATGCAGTTTTTGCTGAGCAATAAGGCGTTTTTGGCGTTTAACCGCGGCGAATATGCCGCAATGCAAGAATTTGCCCTGGAAGGCATAAAAATCACCCTTCCCGACTTCGATGAAGACGAGATTGATACATATGTTCTGACTTTCGACGAAATTTGCCTGATTAATCAATATGCCCTGTCCTTTCTTTATCAAAATGAGCTTGAAAATTCGCTGAAGCTCTATTTGAAACTTAAAGTTTCCATGGATAATAGCTATGTTTGTGTTAGTGAAAAAATCAAAACTTATATTATTGTGCTCTATAATTTGTCCAAAAGCCTCGGATTGTCGGAAAAATATGAAGAAAGTCTTGAAATTGAGGACGAGGCCATCAAATTGTGCAAGCAATACCATGAGTTTTATTTTCTGCCGCAACTTCTATACAATAAAGCTTGCAGCCTGTACTATTTGGGCAGAAAGAAAGAGGCGAAAACCTATTTAGAGAGGGCATATTATTTGAGCTTTGCCCTTGGAAATGATACATCTTATGAAGAAGACTTGGCCAAAGAGTTCGGAGTCGAATTAATCAGCCCTTCTACAAAATAAAACTGCAAGCCCGCAAATACGGGCTTGCAGCTTAAGCCGGACTAATTCTCCGGCGGGCGGCCACCGCCGCCGGGCCTGCCGTGCAAAGGCGCAACAGACTCACAAACCACCAATGTCGGCGAAACTTCCGCCATCACAACTTCAACTTGGGCAAAACAGCCCGCCACGACCGTCAATGCGGCCAAAATTGTTCCGATCTGCTTCTTCATGCAGATCACCTCCTTAAAATTTACTTTGTTGCTAAAGATCAGACCGCTTCCAAAAGAAGTCCATTTTTATATTACTTTGATCGATAAACTGATCCCTTAGATTTTTATTAAGTCTACTCTTGATGTCAAATTAGCGGCCGTTTTGATATGCCAAAAAATTTTTATGAAAAAAGGGCTTGACAAACTCGTTTTACAAGTGTAAAATGAATTATGTTGATTTTACATTTGTAGAAGGAGGGGATTTTATGAGCAGATTGCCCGACGCGGAATTGGCCATAATGAAGAT
>JAITMQ010000080.1 GCA_031277225.1 Clostridiales bacterium
AAAGTCATCCTTGCGGACGAGCCAACAGGCAATCTTGACGTTGCCAACGGCGAAGCTGTTATCGAGATATTGCGCAATCTCGCGCACAATCAAGGCTATTGCGTAATCGTGGTTACGCACAACCTTGACATAGCCGAAGTCGCAGACGTGGTATACAGAATGTCCGACGGAGCAATGCGCGAGGCTAATCTAGCAAAATAGCCCCCTCATCGCTTTGAGCCAAGAAAATTTAGGAACTCCTGCCTTTGCGCGGGGCTTTCAAAGATTCGCAGGGGCATGATTATAGCCTGCAGGGTTGAGAGATAGATATAGACGGCGGCCTCGCCCTCGGCTATTTTGTCGAAACTGTCATAATTCAGCGTCATTTCGCCGCTTGGCGTGGTTTTGTGAAAATTTTCCTCGCCAAAGGTGATGGTTTGAAGCTCGTCATAGGGCATTTTGCCCTCTTTGCGCAGGTTTTTAATCTGCCGCTTTAGCGTGGGATTAAAAATCAGACGTTCAAAGCCAAAAAGCCATATCAGCCCGCCCGCGCCAAAAACCACGGCGGCCGCCCAAAAAACAAGGCCGCCCATGCCCATTCCGGCATAAAAAATAAACATGGCGCAAATGGCGGGCACGCCATAGCGCGCCACAAGCAAATTGCGCTTAAAGGCCTGCGAGCTAAAGTGGTGGAATTTATTGAACTCAAGATAATCGCCGTCGTCCAGCATATATTCGAATTTATACATAAAATCATCCTCGTTTTTCTTTAATTTTACCACAACCCGCCTTGACCCGCAAGCTTTTGCGTGATAAAATAGTTTTATGGATAATTTCGATGAAAAATTTATGCGCCACGCGCTTGGGCTGGCGCGGCGGGCTAAAGCCCGCGGCGAAGTGCCCGTGGGCTGTGTTATTGTCCGCGCCGGGCAAATTATCGGCGCGGGCTATAATTTGCGCAACACGGGCGGCAATACCCTCTATCATGCCGAAATTCTGGCGATAAACCGCGCTTGCCGCCGCCTTGGCGATTGGCGGCTGGACGACTGCACGATTTATGTAACTTTAGAGCCCTGTCCCATGTGCGCCGGGGCGATTTTGCAAGCGCGCCTGCCGCGCCTGGTTTTTGGCGCAAAAAACCCGAAGGCAGGAGCCGCGGGTTCGCTTTTGAATTTGTTGGATGATGGGCGGTTCAACCATAAAGTGAGCATAGTCGAGGGCGTACTGCAAGAAGAATGTTCCGCCCTCGTCAAGGAGTTTTTTGCTTCCTTGCGCAAAGCCTGAATACGTCATTCCCAAAATGTAATCGAGTGAGTATCTTCGCCAATAATCGCAATCACCGTTTCAAGCGCATCCATTCCCGGGCGGTTAAAATAATCCGGCACAATTCCGCGCCCTGCGAATTGATTGCCCTGCAAGTCCATCGTTATGCTGTAGTCGTAACGGATAACGATACCCGAATTGGGCAGGGAGAAATAGGCATGATTCTGCATAATCCCCACACCACGCGTGGTTTCACCGACAAGGGTCGCAAAATTTGTATATTGTGAAATTGCGGCAATGGATTCGGCGGCAACGGCCGTTCTGTCGTCAACAAGCAGCCAAATTTGCCCCTCAAATGGGATTACATTTGTGCCGCAATAGGGAGTCCGATAAAAATGCTCGATTCGCCTGTCAAATTCGTGGCCGACAAGGGCTTGCGAGCTTGGTCTGCCATGCCAAATTCCGCGACTATAGCGCTCTGCAATATAGGCCTCTGCCCATGGCGCGCTATTGTCGTTTAGATTATAATATGTATAAATCGGCATACTAAGCCGTTGCCCGCCCAAAGTCGATACAATAAGCACATCATAGGCCAGAGTCCATCCGCCGGAAATCCCGCGAATATCAACAATAAGATGGTCGTAATCCGCAATGGCTTGATGCCAATTCTGCATCATGGCGTGATAGCGATTTGCGCGCGCGCCATACGCCCAAGGCAGGTGCTGGGGCAAGAAATTTAGCGCAACATAGGCAATTCGCCCTTCTTCGATAATTTCGGTTTCAATTAGATGCATAACGCTACCCTCAACGCGCTCGCCGCGCAGTCGCGCCGCGGCAACTTCGCCGTAGAAGGACAACACGCGCCGCTGGGTAAACACATCGGCCCAAAGGTCAAACACGGGAAAATCGTCAAAAAGGCCGTGTCTGCGCCGCTGATCCCAATCGTTTAGATTGGCCTGAGCCAGCAAAAGGCTGAAACGTCCCCTAAACGCGCTTTCATGCAGGGCGAAAAGATGACCTATTCCGTCCATCGGGTCAAAAAATTCTATTCGCAAAAGCTCGAAAAAGTCGTAGGGGTCGTTGATTTGGGTGGCGGGGTCTGTCAGCATTTCGCGAACTTCTGCGGCCAATTCCCAAATGTTAATATTGTGGCGATAATAAATCGCTTCCTCGAAGGGAAAGCTTTCCTTGAGTAATTCAACCATAAAGTCAAAATCCTGCACGAAGTCCGCGCGGGTTAGATTGTTAAACCGCCGCGCCTCAACAGCGCGTTCAATTGGTGGCATGGCCACTTCGATAAAAAGCCAAGTTCCGAGTGCCAGCACGGGCAAAATAATCACCGGAATCAAAAGCTTCCGCTTGTGTTTCATGAACCAGAATTTTAGATTGTTCCTCATTATTATCACCTCCAAGTTGCATAATACCACGTCATTCATTTTTTGTCAACCCATTTCGGGCCGCGGCTCTGCCCATCACAAGTTGCTAAACAAACTGAATAAGATGCAAAGCATTCTTTAGTCTTGGGAATCTTTTCTTGGCTTCGCCGAATTTATTATAGGCAGCTATAAAAATATTCAGCA
>JAITMQ010000126.1 GCA_031277225.1 Clostridiales bacterium
ATTCTGCCGTGGTGCCAGGTTAGGCCGCCTTGCACATAGATGTCATAGGGCGGGCGGATTGGGCCGTCTGCGCTCAGCTCGATTGTCGAACCTTGCGTAAAGCTTCCCGAGGCGGAAATAATCGGGTCTGCATAGCCGGGAAGATGGCTTGCCTCGGGCGCGAAAAAGCTGTCCACGGGCGAGGCCTTTTGGATTCCGCGGCAAAAAGCCGTCATTTTCTCGGCAGAGCCAAGGCGGATAAGCTGCGGCGTGTCTGTGCGCGTAACGCCGGCGGGCGGCGTGGTTTTAAAGCCCAGCTTTGTAAAAATTTCGTCCATAAAAATGGCCGTTTTAACCGAGGCGCAAACCATGGAGGGAGCAAGGAAAAAGCCCTTAAGCATGGGCTTGTTTTGCCCAAGCGTCGCGCCCATTTCAAGGCCCATTCCGGGCGTAAACAGCCCGCGCGCAGAATTTTCGACAAAAGTATGCGTGCCGACGACATAGCCGCCCGTGGTCGCAATGCCGCCGCCGGGATTCTTAATCAGCGAGCCGACAATTGCGTCCGCGCCAACATCTGTTGGTTCAAGTTTTTCTACAAACTCACCGTAGCAATTGTCAATCATAATCATAACATCCTTGCGGACGGAACGTATAAAATCAACCATTTTCTTAATTTCGGCAACACAAAAGCCGGTGGCGAAGCTATAACCCTTAGACCGCTGAATCGCAACGACTTTGGTCTTGCTCGTAATACTTTCGCCGAGGGTCTTAAGGTCAACGCCGCCGTCTTCAAGCAGGTCAATCTGCTTGTAGGTTATGCCATGCTCGATTAAAGAGCCTTTTGTCGGCGTTACGCCAATCACGCGGTGCAGCGTGTCATAGGGCTGCCCCGTGGCATAAATCAGCTCGTCCCCATAGCGCAAATTGCCGAAAAACGCCTTTGTAAGGGCATGTGTGCCGGAAATAAGCTGCATACGCACCATGGCCATGTCGGCATTAAATGTATCGGCATAAATCCGCTCTAATGTGTCGCGGCCGATGTCGTCAAAGCCATAGCCCGTTGTGCCCGCAAAATGCGCATCGGACAGGTGGTTTTTAATGCAGGCGGCAAGCACCTTGGCCTGATTGTATTCCGCAATCTCTTCAACCTCGCGAAAGCGCGGCGCGGCCTGCGCCTCCACGCCATTGCAAAAATCCAAAACCTCCTGCCGAATCCCGAATTGCTCAATTAAAATGTTGTGCGTAGTCATAAAATTCCTCCTAATCTTTATCGCGGGCTTGACCCGAACCCCCTCATTATATCACAAGCTTGACGGGGAATGCAAGAGATGATATAATTTATAAAAAGATTGTGATTGGAGGTATTGGAATGTTGATGACAAGAAGTGCTCACAAAAGAATCATTATCAGGCCATTTCGGCATACAAGAACTAACGAGTTTGCGGAATATATCTTGGACGACCTAATTTCGCAGGGGTATGAAGGGCAGAGGCTTTTGGCGAGATTTAGGGAAATTAGTCAAGCGATTCGACCTGCGGTTCAAAAGATGATTAAGGATGCAGATGCCTTGGCTGAAAGCGGCGAGGGGCGCGTTTCCGTGGATGAGCTATTTGGAAAGGCGGAATAAATGTGTATGAATTAAGTTACATGCCCGCTGCCAGGAAATATTTTAAAAAATTGAAGGATAAAAGATTAATAGAAGCCTATAGTAATGCGCTGAAGAAAATTTCGGCCAGCCCTTATTCGGGAGAGGCTAAAGTCGGCGACCTTGCCGGTATCTATTGCATGGACTTGCATTGCAATAAAACAAATTATGAGATTTCCTATCGAATTGTTGAAAAAGGTGGGCGAACGGTTGTTGTTATTTTAGCGGGAACGCGGGAGAATTTTTATCAAGAATTAAAACGGTATATTTCCATATGATGAATCGACATCAACCCAAGTGGCCTGTGGCAGCTGATGTTTGAACCAAGTAATTTGCCGCTTAGCAAAGCGGCGTGTGCCTTGTTTTACGGCGTTTATGGCCTCATCAAGCGTAAGTTCGCCGCGTAGATGGCGGATAATTTCTTTATAGCCCAATGCCTGCAAAGAGGGCAGCGCGAGGTCATATTTCGTCAAAAGTCCCGAAACTTCGGCAACAAGCCCCTTTTCAATCATATCATCAACACGGCGGTTAATCCTGTCATACATGCGCTCTCTATCTCCGCTAAGCACGTAAATTCGGGCATCATAAGCGGGCGGGGCGTTCTTTTGCTTTTCATTGTGAATTGAAATTTG
The DNA here is from genome assembly GCA_031277225.1 of Clostridiales bacterium. Taxonomy (GTDB): domain Bacteria; phylum Bacillota; class Clostridia; order Lachnospirales; family WRAX01; genus JAITMQ01. The sequence goes on from JAITMQ010000126.1 coordinate 2,257, forward strand.
CTGACCTGTTGTTTCATAGAATTCCAAAGCGCGGATGATACGCTTAGTATTATTTTTGCCGATGGCAATCGCCGCACCGGGGTCAACGGCTTCAAGCATCTGAAAAAGCCGCTCAGGTGGGATATTCGAGAGATTTTTCCGCAAAATCGGGTCGGGCGCGCCTAGGTTAAAATCGTTGCCAAACAACAATGCGTTAATGTAGAAACCTGTACCGCCGCAAATAATCGGCAGCCGCCCGCGCGCCGCGATTTCGCCAATAAGCGACTTGGCGCGGGTCGCAAAAATGGCGGCATTATAGGCTTCGTTGAGCCAAAGCTCGTCAATAAGATGATGAGCCACGCCGCCCATTTCATGCGGCAAAATTTTGGCCGTGCCAATATCCATGCCCCTGTAAATCTGCGCAGAATCGGCGGAAATCACCTCTCCGTCAAGCTTTTGCGCCGCCTCAATCGCCGCCGCGCTCTTGCCGCAGGCCGTCGGCCCACAAATTACCATTATTTGAATTAAGTCCCAATTCTTCAATAATATCACCGTATTCCTCCAAGAAAATGCGATAGCGGCGGACTTTTTCGCGAATAAATTGATAGCTGACCGCCTCGGTTCGCGCAAGCACATCTTCGTCGAAAAAGCCCTGCAAAACAAGTTTTTCATGGATTTCGCCCGAACGCTTAACCAGCTCGGCCGGCAAGCCCGCCATCTCGGCCACAAAAATTCCATGACTTTTATTTGTCCCGCCCGGAGCGACTTTCCACAGAAATTTAATACTATCGGCACACTTTTCAACCTGCATTGAAAGATTCACAACCCCTTCAACCCAGCCCTCCGCCGCCACCAATTCATGGTAATGCGTGGCAAAAAGCGTCTTCGCGCCGATTTTTTCGGCAATATGCTCAATCGTGGCCATGGCGATGGACAAACCGTCGGTCGTGCCCGTGCCGCGCCCCACTTCGTCCAGCAAAATCAGGCTTTCGGCGGTGGCATTGCCCAAAATATGCGCCAATTCGGACATTTCCACCATGAAGGTCGAGCGGCCGCCCGCAAGGTCGTCCGCCGCGCCGACTCTGGTGAAAATTGCGTCAAAAACAGGGATTTTGGCGGATTCTGCGGGCACAAAACCTCCCATTTGCGCCATTATCGCAATCAGCGCGGATTGCCGCATATATGTTGATTTTCCGGCCATATTCGGGCCTGTTATGATTGCAATTTTACTGTCAGTATCATTTAGACTTAGGTCATTGGGCACAAAATCGGGGTTTAGCCGCTCTATAACGGGATGTCGCCCGCCAATAATTTCCAGTTGGCCGCCAATGTCGATTTGTGGCGAAACATAGCCATAGCGCGCGGCGACTTCGGCCAGCGATTGCAGGGCGTCCATATGCGCCAGGGCGTGCGCCGTGGCCAGAATTCGCCCGCTTTCTGCGGCTATGCCATTGCGCAAGTCCATAAATAAATCATACTCTAAGTCTATAGCTTGCTGATTTGTCGCCAAAATTTCCATCTCTAAAAGTTTCAAGGCCTCGCTAGAATAACGCTGACTGCCGACCAGCGACTGGCGCGGCAAATAGTCGGCGGGCACCTTGTCCCGCTGAGAATTCGGGACTTCGATATAATATCCGAACACCTTGTTTTGGCCGATTTTAAGGGATTTAATGCCCGTTTCCTCGCGTTGAGATTGGGCATATTCCTCAAGTTGCGCCTCAAGATGCCGGGCTTGTGCGCGAGCCGCATCAAGTACGGGATTGTAGCCATTTGCGAAGATTCCACCGCTGTCAATTTCAGGCGGGGCGGTTGGCAAAACAACTCCTTGTATATTTTCGTATATATCGTTTAGCGAATCAACTTCATTTGCGAAATATGAATTTAGGCGGCTTTTGAGCGGTTTGGCCGCCGCAAGAAGTTCGGAAATTGCCTTGAGCGATTTTGCTAGGGTTAGAATGTCCCGCCCACTCGTCCGCCTATGCACAATTTTGGCGCAAAACCGCTCTAAATCGCCGATTTTGTCGAGTGCCGCGCGCAAAGCCTGCCGTGTCGCGCCATTTTCCTTAAGTTCGCCAACGGCCTCTAAACGTATGTTAATTTCATCAACAGAAAGTAGCGGCTGTTCCAGCCATTTGCGAAGCAAACGCCCGCCGGGCGGCGTTAAAGTGGCGTTTAGCACCCAAAACAGACTGCCTTCGGGCGCGCGCTCTAAAATGGATTCAAATAGCTCCAAATTGCGGCGCGCCAGCCTGTCAATTGACATGAAATCGTTGATTTTATAGGGTTTTATGCGAATGATTTGCGACACGGAGTTTAGCCCGACATAATTCAAATAGTTAAGCAAGCCCCCGTCAAACACACGCCCACTACCGCTAAGCTTCGCAAATTCGGGGCAAACAATGATTTCTGCGGGCGAAATTTTCTCAATTTCGTCCAAAAGCCGCTCCATATTGTCGGAATTTGTTGTATAAAAGTCGCCTGTGGAAATATTGCAGTATTCCATGCAGAATCTATCACTATCAACATAAATCGACATGATGAATCGCTCGGAATTGTCATCACTAAAGAGCGTACCGGGAGTATAGATTCGTGTAACCTTGCGCACAACCAGTCCATCTTGAATTACATCTGTCTGTTCACATAAAGCCACCCTATGCCCCGCCGCCACCAGCCGCTCAATATAGCCTGAAACCGCATGAAAAGGCACTCCGCACATGGGAATTTTGCCCTGACGACTGGTTAAAGTCAAGCCCAAAAGCTCCGCCGCCACTTGCGCATCTTCGAAAAATAGCTCATAAAAATCACCAAGCCGAAAAAACACCAATTCGTCCTTATGCTTGGCCTTTATTTCCAAATATTGCCGAATCATCGGCGAAAAATCCACCATTTCTACCCCCGCAACCCCCGCAACCGCCGGTTGCGAATCCTAGTTTCATCAGCAAAACTCCTATTGTGGAATCGATTAGCTCCTTATATTCGGCTCGAAGCCTGTCGAATTCCATGAGAATTTCCTTATTTTCCGGGCTTTCCTCCGCCGCGGCCCATGCATCCGCATAGTCCTTCGAGGCCTCCGAAGCCAAAATTTCTTCCGCCAGCAGCGCCGCCTTTTCGTGAATTGTCATACAATCTCTCCCTGCAAATAAAATGTCTTCGCCCCCGTGATTTTAATATCGACATAATGCCCAACAAGCCCCGAATCTCCGCTAAAATGCACCAGCGAATTGTCGTCCGCCCTGCCGTTTAAGACATCATTTTTTCCTACACTTTCAGTCAATATCTTAAGAGTTTTACCAACTTTTTGTAAATTTATTTCAAGCGATATTTTGTTAATTTCAGCCACGAGGCGGCTAAAACGCTCGCCAACCACGGCCTCGTCAACTTGGTCGGGCATACGGTCTGCGGGCGTACCGAGGCGACGGCTGTAAATAAATGTAAAGGCACTTGCAAAACGCGCATGGCGCACGACATCCAGCGTGTCCAAAAAATCCTCCTCCGTTTCACCGGGAAAGCCCGCCATAATGTCGGTTGTAAGCGCAATTTCGGGAATTTCGGCCCGAATTTTATCGACCAAATCCAAATACCATTTCTTGGAATGTTTGCGATTCATAAGCCCCAAAAGCCTGTCCGAACCCGCCTGAAAAGGCAGATGCAAATGCTTACAAACCTTGGGCAAATCGCGCATGGTGGCAATTACATTGTCGCTGACATCTTTTGGATGGCTTGAAGTGAAGCGAATCCGCTCAATTCCGCCAATTTCGCTAACATCGTGCAAAAGTTGCGCAAAGCCAAATTCATACGAATTTACATTTTGTCCCAAAAGCAAAACCTCGCTTACGCCATCCGCCGCCATTGCCCGAATTTCCGCCAAAATATCGGCAGGACGGCGACTGCGCTCGCGCCCGCGCACATGCGGAACTATACAAAAAGTGCAGAAATTATTACATCCATACATTATATTGACCCCCGCCTTAAAGGGAAATTCCCGCAAAGACGGCAAATCCTCGACAATTTCGCGGGCTTCGCTCCAAATGTCAATAATTGTCTGTCCCGTTTCAAAATGGCTGTGCAAAAGTTCAGGAAAACGATATAAATTATGCGTTCCAAAAATAACGTCAACATAGCTGTAAGCCGCGCGAATCCGCTCAATCACAATATCCTGCTGCATCATACAGCCGCATAAAACCAGCTTTAAATGCGGCTTTTTCCGCTTGCGCTCCTTAAAATTGCCCAAATGCCCATAAAGCTTATTTTCCGCGTTTTCGCGCACACAGCAGGTATTAAAAATCACCAAATCGGCCACTTCTTCGTCGTCGGTCAATTCATAGCCCATTTTGGCCAACATTCCCGAAAGTTTCTCCGAATCGCGAACATTCATTTGGCAACCATAAGTCCGCACCAACGCCTTCGGCGCGCGCACTCCTTTATCAATTTTCGAAATTTCCTTAATATAGTGGCTTGTCCACTCATTTTCACGCATCATAATAACCTCCATTTATCAAGTATACACCTTATTGCAAATAAAATCAAGAATTTTGAAAGATTTTCAAAAAAGTATTGACGGGCAATGATTCATCTGTTAAAATGTATGTACCGAATAAAAAATGGGTAGGCTCAATATATATCGTTGGGCCTAAAAACGAAATGGAGGAGTTTTAATGAGTAGTAACTTCATTAAGCGTTTTAGCTTGATTAAGGATATTTTGATGTTCATTTGCCTTATCATGCTTATGCTTACACCTTATTTGATGCGCTGGGAGCCTATTGGCAGGGCGTGGTATTTGCTCGGATGGAACTGGCATCTGGCTTCATGGCATCAACTTTTCGGTATAATCCTGGCTGTTTTGTTCGTAATCCATATTGCCCTTAATTTTAAGTGGCTTACAGGGGTTATGAAAAGCTGGGCAAAATCGAATACCGCTACAAAAGCGAAGTTTTGGATGATGATACTCGTTTGTGTCTTCATGTCGGCTTCCATCATCACGGGCATTGTTTGGGGACTTTCCACAGGCGCGCGTCCTGCGTTTGAATCGGTGATAACCCTGTCCGGTGGCTTTGGATCCGGCTCTCCAATTGCTTTTTGGCACACAATCACTTCTTGGGCAGCTTTCTATTTTACAGGCATACATATAGGCCTGCATCTTCCCAAATTCCTGTCCTTTGCCGCAAAGCCCAAGCCAAAGCCGGCTGCGGCTGCGCCAAAAGCAAATTAGTAAAATCCGGCAGAGCAGGGAATTTCCCTGCTCTTTTTTTTGCAAAGGGGGAGCTTTATGAAAGCTGTAGCTTTGATTGTAATGGACGGCGTTGCCCTGTCCGACAGTTCCGAAGGAAACGCCGTTTTGGCGGCTTATACGCCTAATTTGGATTATTTATTTGCGAATCATCCCTG
>JAITMQ010000153.1 GCA_031277225.1 Clostridiales bacterium
GCTCGCCATCGGGATTTGTCAGCCAAATATTGGAAACGCCGCTAAAAAAATCCAGTCCGGGGATATATGTTTGCACATGAAGCGCGCCGCCCGCAATTCCAACCGCAGAAATCCACGCATCCACGCCCTCTGCGACAAAATCGGCGTCAAGGCTGTGTGGCCGAAGGATGGTTATGCCCTCGCTGACAAATTCGTCTATAATGTCAAGCATCATCTGCTCCTCGTCCACCCACACCTCATTATTGGCCAAAATTCGCTCATCTAGGGGCATACGAATACTCGCAATATCAATATCGGGCAGGATTATATGCATGGCCTCGCTGTCGCCCGCCGCTAAATCAATGCCGAAATCATGGGTATGAAAGTCAATTTGGTTATAGCGAATAAAGCTGATTTCGTGATAAATTCGGCCCTCGGTTACGGGTGCGTAAAAGAAGGCGCGGCTGTGCATAAGGATTTTGCCGTCTTCTAAGCGAGTGAGGAATTGGCCGCCCATCTCAAAAAAGGGCAGAATAGTCGCGCCATCGTTGGTTTTAAGGCTTACAAAGTCCATTACCATCAGGTCTTCCGCCAGCCTGTCATAGCGCAGGTCTTGCAATATAAAATAAATATCGACAATATTGTCAAAAACTGCCATGGCCACGACTTCGAATTTTATGCCGTCGCGGTCCAGCGCGCGCTCGCCCCAAATATGCTGAAAAATTTCGCTTACGCCCCAAGCGGGATTTGGCACGGGAATACCCTCTGCGGGCTGCAAAATTTCCCCGGCTGCACCCCCCACGGCCTCGCGAATTCTGTCCAAAATGCCAATTTGATAGCCCATGACCACAGTCGTCATCATCACAAAAATTGCGGCAAAAGCTATTATCATTGACTTTCGCAAGACCCGCGGGCGTTTTGGCTCGGATTCTATTCTAAATTTAAATTCCGGTGTGTTCATGCCTTCAAATGCCTGTTTAATAAGCTTTTCATCTCTATCCATCAGAATACCCTCCTTCGGTCAAAATTTCCGCCAGCTTCTTCTTGGCCCTCTCATAACGCTTGCGCAAAGTGGCGGCCTTTGCGCCATAGATTTTTTCCAACCGGGTATAATCGATTTCATCGATTGCGCGGCTAAAAATCAGCGCGCGCTCCTGCGGCTTAAGGGCAAGCAGGGCAGCTTCGAGAGCGGGCGACATGCCCGCATCCTCATAGACGGGCTTTTCGCGAATTTTCTCCGTCAAATCGGCCCTGCGGCGATTTTTCCGCAAAATATCCATGCAGGTATTATAGGCGATTTTATACAGCCAGGCCGAAAAATTCGTGCCGGGCTTAAAGCGCGCCTGATTTGCGTGCGCCTTGATAAAAACCAGCTGGGTGGCGTCTTGGGCCTCGTGATAGTCGCATAAAGTCGCATGACAATAGCGCAAAATCGCATGGCTAAATTCCGCCACGGCCGCATTAATGTCCATAATATCCCCCCTTTTTACTTCTATAACGCCGGGGCGGCCCCTTTTGTGACACAGAGTTCGGGCATAAAGCAATCTTGGCATTTTGGGCGGGGGGCCTTGCAAATTTCGCGGCCAAAGGCGATAATTTGGTGGTTATAGCGAATCCAATGACTTTGCGGCAGGGCATCCATCAGGTCAAATTCGATTTTAACGGGGTCGGAATTTTTCGTAAGGCCCAAATGGGCGGAAATGCGCTTAACATGCGTGTCAACGACCACGGCGGGAATTTGAAAGATATGATTGCGCACGACATTTGCGGTTTTGCGGCCAACGCCGGGCAGGCGGGTTAAATCCTCGATTTTTGAGGGCATTTCGCCGCCAAATTCGCTCAAAAGTTGCCCGGCGGCGGCGATGATATTTTTGGCCTTATTGCGATAAAAGCCCGTAGAGCGCACGGCGGCTTCCATTTCGGGGAGGGTGGCCTGTGCAAAGGCCTCTAAACTTGGATATTTTGCGAATAGTTCCGCCGTAACGATATTGACGCGCTCATCGGTGCATTGCGCGCTTAAAATCGTCGCAATCAGCAGCTCATGCGGCGCGGAATAGTTCAAATAGCATTTGTCCTCGAAGGGATAGCGCGCGTCCAGCGCGGCCAAAATCCCTTTAATTCGGGCTTTTTTTGTCATATGTACCACCTCAACTAAATTATAACATAAAATGAGCCCGATTGGGCTCATTTTTTTAAGAATATTTTGGTGTCCATGCGGAGCTGAGTTGGTGCTTAAGCTCTGTAGATTGGCCGGAATCAACCGCCGGTGCGGGCTGATAATAGCCTTTTTGATGTGCAATTTTATACAAATCGTATTGAAATTTTTCATCCGAATCACGCATTTGCTGGAAAGTTTGGCGCAATTGGGGATTATTGCACTCTGCAATCGTCTTCGCATAAGTGCCGAGGCTGGACTTAACGCCCGCCAAAACATCGTTTACCATACATTTTTCTTGCATGTTAATCCTCCTTTGATGTAAAAAAATTACAGCATACTTGCAAGTTTTTTCGCGCTGTCTTTAGCGTCCGTCGCCGCTTTTTCAAACATTTGTTTGATTTTCGGGTCGCTGCATTTTTGCGCATATTCGTTTAATTTGCTGGCGACTGTGATGTGGCCGCCGGCGATTTCCCTAATTGCATTAAATTCCAGTTGGCTTAAACCGGGCATAATTAGCCCTCCTTTATAAAAAAATTTTGGCCTTAATAGTATTTAACTATTAAGGCCAAAATATGCAAAATTTTTGATTAGTTACATACAAAATACGGTTCTGTCTTTGCTTATATCAAGCACAACCTCGCAGAAAGGGGCGTTTTTGCTGTGTCCACAGCGGCAAATTGCGCACCCGTTTTTTGTGGCCAAAGATTGACCGTCTGCACCAATAACCTCGACCTCGCCTTCAATTACAAAGGGGCCTTTTTCCAAAATTCTAACAATAGTTTTTGACATAATTATCCTCCTCAAAACAGTATACCAAAGTATACATCAATTAAAGGCATTTGTCAACAGAAAGTTCATAAAAAATATATTGCAAATAGTTTAACCGGTTAATATTTCGATAAAATTTTTTTGCTACAATCTTAATACCAAGTTGCAATCTATACAGCGCCAAGAAGCGCAGGATTTTTGTCGCAAGACGAAGGCGGAAAAAGCGCAGTGTGCCAGGGGCACATAAGCTTTTTTCGCCGAAGTATTGCGGCAAAAAGACAAGCTTATTGGTGCTGGATAGGTTGCAACTTGGTATTACTTAGGCAGTAGCGGCAAAGCGCGCATGGTCGGTATTATATCCCTCCTTCAGATTATATGTAAGCTCAAGCCGTTTTCGGCGAGCCTATAGACTTTTTGGCATACTTCCGAAAGGTATTTTCTGTCATGGGAGATGCTGATAATTGCGCCATTAAATTCATTGAGAGTGCGGCGAATTTCGGGTGCTGAAAGCGGGCTGAAATTGCGCGTGGGTTCGTCCAAAATCAGCACATTCGCGCCCCGCAAAACCATGTCCAAAAACAGGATTTTGGCCTTTTGTCCGCCGCTTAAACGGCCTATTTTGCCCGTCATTTCGTCGCGGGTAAATTTCATGCCGCCGAGATATGTGCGCGCCTTGGTGATGTCGGCTTTGTTACTATTCGGTGCTAGGAAATCCAGTACCGGCTGTTCATAATCCAGCACCTCACGGTAATTTTGCGGCATATAGGCGGCTGTGATGTCGCGGCGGTCTTTAAGGCTGCGCCAAATTTCCCGCAAAAGCGTCGATTTGCCCACGCCATTTGTGCCGATTATGCCTATGCGCTCGGGCCCTGCAATCGTTAGATTTACGGCATTTGTGAGCTGTCGTTCGCCCACAAAAAGGCCGGGCAGACTAAGCTCCAGCACCATTTTGCCGCGCGGCACGCCGATTTTCGGGTCAAAACCCGCCACAATGGCCTCTTCCATTTGCGGAATATCCAGAAAGTCGCCGCTTTGTCGCTCCAACCGCCTGCCCGTGGACTTAACGGCCTTCATCTTCTTTTTAAGCAATCGTCCGCCCGACGCGTCCTGCCGCGTAATATCCCGCTGGGCATGGTCAACCTTGTCATAAATTTGCCGCCAACGCTCCATTTGCGCCCTATGGTCAGACCGCTGTTTTTTCGCCACTTGCAGCTGTTTGTCAAATGCCAGGCCGCGCCGCTTAACATACTCGGAGTAACTTCCGTAAAATATACTAACCTTACTTTTAGTCTTCTTAATCAACTGCTCTAAATGTATAATCACATTGGCAGTATTTTCTATTAATGTTTCATCATGGGAAATATACAGCACGGGCTGGCGGCAGCTCCGAATGAAGTCCTCAAGCCACTCCAAGGCCTGAATGTCAATATCATTCGTAGGCTCGTCCAACAACAAAATATCAGGCTCGGCCATAAGAATCCGCGCCAGCTGAATCTTAATCTTCTCGCCGCCGGACAGCGTGCGAATCGGACGTTGCGAGTCCAAAAATTCCGCGCTAAGGCTCAATTGCGCCAGAATTCGGGCATGTGCGCCCAAATTCTCCTCGGCAAAATAGTTGCGCAGCGGCGCATCCAAAAGTTCTGCCGGGAAAAATTGCGGAAGATAGGCCAATTTGCCCTTGGCCACAATTTGCCCGTCATAATCGCAATAATCGTCGTTAAGCCCGTAAATTGCGCGCAAAAGCGTGGATTTTCCATTGCCCTCCTCGCCAATCACCACAGCACGGTCGCCGGGATTAAGCACAAAATTCAAATTGTCAATAATTTCCCTATCATTCATACTTAAACGAATGGTTAAATTCTTCAGCTCCAACACAAAATCACCTCCAATTATTGTACCGGCTTATTGTTATTGTTGTGATTATTGTGTCTTCCAGGGGTCGGTTGGCCGGGCTGCCTTCCGGGCCTGTTGTGGGCATTTGCGATATGACGTCTACTATTTCCATGCCTTCGATTACTTGGCCGAATATGGCCAGTCGCTGGGTGTTAAAGCCCAGGCCGGGATAGTCTAAGCGCCACATTCCGCCATGCTCGACATAATATTCCAGAATGGGGATGGGGAAGCGGTCGGTGATTATGAAGGGATTGCCGTCGGCATCGTAAAGAACGGTGTCGGGATTTTCG
>JAITMQ010000015.1 GCA_031277225.1 Clostridiales bacterium
AATACGCTGGAAATAAAATCTGCCCTATCAAAGTTATTACGATAAAAAATAACATTTACAAATTTTGCGCCTCTAAAATCGCTTCTAAAAAAAGAAACGGGTGAATCATCTTGCATGAAATCTATATTTTCAAACAGAGTGTAAGTAAAATCTTCCTTTTCTCTACTTGTGCTCCCTGTGGAGGCAAATCTCTTTTGTCTAACTAGCTCACCCATTGCCGCATCCTCCTGCAAATAAATTCTACAGTTATACCAATCCATTATAAGGATAATTTATTATTATCCTTCATTGAAGGTTAGTATAAATTTTATAATTATCACAAGAGGTTAAGGTTCTCGTAGTGGATTAAAAACCCCTTGGCGAATTAACGCCAAGGGGTTTTTGAGGTTAATGTGATTAATGGGAGCCAACGAAAATGTACTTTGCACGGCTTGAGACACCAACGCCGATGCGAGTGCTTTGCGGGTGGAGTAATGACTCCCTATGACCGGTCCTTGAGCGCATCCAATCACTCACAGCCCCTCCGCTCGCACCCAGTACCATAACCCACTCAGTATCAAGAGTCCCAGTTGTATGATAAACACTCACCTCGGGAAACCTTCTGAAATACTCAGTCCTATACCTAGATGCTTCTGATAACGTCGGGTCATGCACCAGTGGTGGCGAGTCGTGCTCATGCCTAAATTCGTTAATGGTATCCATGATAGCACGTTCCAAAGTTGTCATGCCCTCATAACGGTAAAACCAAGCCAAAAATATTTCATCTGCAGGGAAGCCTTGCTCCATAGGTAAATCTTCAACGATGTTCCGTTGTATATCTGCAAATATAGTGTCAATAGGTCTACCGTCTTCGCCGGCCAAATCGCTATCAGCGATATTTCCCGGAACATAATTGGGTAGGAATATCTCAATAATCTGTTCTTTAACAACTCTACGCTGCTCTCGTTGCGGTTCTTCTTGTTAAAGCGGGGTCAATATTCCGCATAAACTCTCTGTACGACAAAGCCTCTCGCTCGCTATCCACTTGTTCTTGAGTAAACACTATAAATGTGCAAAAGGCGGGCGATTCGACCCCGACACGCCGCTTACCCGTGAGCAAGCGGCGGCCACGCTTTCTCGGCCGGCAAATGCAATTATATAGAAGCGATGTCCGCAGGATTTAATATTCGCGCCCACCTTCACAAGCTCGCATTAATCACTTCCTGTCCAAGATTCTAAGCACCAAGACCGTCATATCGTCGCCGATGTGGCGGCCGTAATTTCGTTTGCCTTCTTCCAAAATATGGTCGGCAATATCTTGAGGATTGCGCAGATTCATGCGCGCCAAAAGCTCGCGAAGCCAGTCATCCTCACCATCTTTCACCGAATCGGCCACGCCGTCGGTGGTCATGACGATAATGTCGCCATGGGAAAGCTGACGCTCGCAAGTGTCGATTTCAACGGATTCCAGGATGCCGACGGGCAAAGTCCATGAGCCCAGCGCCTCAACCTCGCCATGGCGCAGCAAATATGAGGCCGACGCGCCGATTTTAATGAATTCCGCAAGGCCGCTGTTTAGGTCAATTAGACAGATGTCTAGTGTAGAAAAAAACTCGTCGTGCGACTTTAATAAAAGCGCAGAGTTTATGAGCTTGATGGCAATATCCTTCTTAAAGCCCTTTTCCATCAGCTCTTCCAGCAATTCGATGGCGGCCTCGCTGCCCTCGCGCGCCTTTGCGCCGCTGCCCATGCCGTCAGAAAGCGCGGCAACACAGCGTCCGTCGCGAAGCTGGATTAAAGAAAAGCTGTCGCCGCTTTCGCTTGCCAACTCTTTGTTGACTTTTGCAATGCCACTATGAATATAGAATTTTTGCTTTTCGTGATAAGACAGGCGCACAACGCGCCCCGCAAAACGCTCCTCCAAAAGCTCCATTTGCCGCCCAACCGCGCGCGAAATCACCTCGCCTATATGTTTGGCGAATTTTGTTTCGCCCCGCCGCCCGCGCCGCGCCAGGTTAATTTCATATTTGCCCAAAGTATTTTCGATTACAATCAAATTTTCCACCTCCACTTTTTCTTTCGCAAATTCCCGCAAAATTCGGTCTTCCAGCTCTTTTTGAAAGTTCAAAATCGCGCTTATTTCAACCGCAAATTCATACATAACATTTGAAAGCCCGGCAAATTGTTGATGAATAGTAGACTTTGTTTCTACTACTTTTTGTTGCCATTCTTTGGCCATGCGCGCAAATTCGAGCTCTGCGCCCAAATATCCCATAAATTCGGGAACTTGCATACACATGGCAGAAAATCCCAAAGGCGAATCCTCCATATACAATTTCCCGCGTTTCTCGCCTTTTGCGGCGATTTCGGCCACAAAGCCGCGCGTGTCCTCGGCCCGCTCATCCCAGCAGGTTGTAAATTTATGGCAATGACGGCAAAGCCCCTCTTGAACGGACTTTGCGAGGCCTTCCGCGCAAGTTTCGGTCGGCGATTTCGCCGCAATCCGCGCCTCAAAAGTTTTGGCCAATTTGCCATAACCCCCCGCAATGTCGTAAATCCGCTTTAAAACCTGCTCTCGCACCTTTTCCAAATATTCCTCCTGCGAATCCAGGGCAGGATTGACATTAATGTGAATATTTAACAGGAAAGATTTGGGAAGCAGCAGAAAAATCGCGCCCGCAAGCGCCAGCGAGAGCGCGGCAGGCCAGCTTATCAGGCCCAAATCGAAGTAGAGCGCGGCGAAGAGCGCAGCCAGGGCGAAGGCCGCCAGCGAAAGTGCCCGTCCTGCGGGGCGCGCCGCCCCTGCCGCAAATCCCGCTATGCCTAAAAGTACAGCAAAAAATATATATTCAAACCCCGTTATATTTAGGAGCAGACCCAGCATCATTCCGCAGACCGCGCCAATTGCCGCGCCGCCGCTTTGCGCCGCCAAAAGCACGATTAGCACGGCCGCCACATGGCGCAAACTAAACAACCAGATATGAATATCAGATATACCAATTGTTAAGACGCTCGCCAAAACGAGGACGGCCATAAGTTCCTCATTGCCCAGCGCGCCGCGCTTTGCGGCGGGAGTGATGCAGGCCATGCCCTTGGCCAGCACGATTGCCAGCGCGAAAATCAGCCCGCCTTCCAAAATATTCAACAGCACTTCAAATATGCCCTGCCCACGCACGAAAATCAGCACGAAACCCGCTAAAACAGCGGCTCCGCCCACGGCCGCCGCCTGCACGAATGAGGCCGCTTCGCGCCCCGTTTTCGGGCGAAGCGACACCAGCAGATTTGCGGCGGTTAAAATGACCAAGGCAAGCAAATATTTCATTGAAAATTCTTGGCGAAAGGCCGAAAAAACGCCCGCCGCGGCCAGAAATGCCGCCGCATAGAATTTATTTGTTCTAAACAAAAAGGGGGCGATATAGGCGAGGGCGAAGGGGGCGGCGGCGTCGAAAATTAGGGCGCGCGCCGCCGCAAAACTGCCTAAAACAAGGAAAATCTCGGTTGCCGCCCTGCGGTTGATTTTGAAATTTATCAATGACTCGTTTTTTCTTTTGTTAATTTCCATTTTATTCCACCTCAAGCCTATTATATACAATTTGCGATGCAGAATTTGTCAAAACCTGCAATTAATTACAAATATTTTCCAAGCCTCACATAGTCGGGCCGATTGTAATATATTGGTATATGTGAAAATGGCGAGGGGGCGGAATTGTGGACGCAATTGTAAAATTAAGGAATTTATCCAAAAGTTACCATTCAAAAGAAGGAGAAATTTCCGCAATTTCGCATGTGGACTTGGAGGTGGCGGCGGGCGAATTTGTCAGCATTGTCGGGCCTTCCGGCTGTGGAAAATCCACTCTTTTGTCCATAATTTCGGGTCTTATTCCGCCCTCTGAAGGCGAGGTTTTTGTGAATGGGCAAATAGGCTATATGTTCCAAAAAGACCATTTATTTCCTTGGCGTACTATTTTATCCAATGCCCTGCTGGGTCTTGAAATCCAAAAAAAAATGGGCCGCGAAAATGTGGCCTATGCCCATGAATTGCTTGAAAAATACGGCTTGGGCGACTTTAAGAAGCATCGCCCGCAGGAATTGTCCGGCGGAATGCGCCAGCGCGCCGCCCTGATTCGCACATTGGCGACGCGCCCGCAAATTCTCCTGCTTGACGAGCCGTTTTCCGCGCTGGACTATCAAACGCGCCTGACGGTTAGCGACGAAATTGGCGGAATTTTGTCGGCCGAGGAGGTTACGGCAATTTTGGTTACGCACGATATTGCCGAATCTATCGCATTGAGCGACCGTGTGATTGTGCTTACTCAGCGTCCGTGTAGTGTTAGAAATATACACAAAATTGACATAGACAGGGGAGCGGCGCGGCGTAATTCGCCAAAATTTTCGGAATATTTTGACAGGATATGGAAGGAGCTAAGAGAAGATGGATAGAAATCTTTCCGACGAGCATTTGAGCTTTTTAAAAGGAATAAGGCGCAGGAAATATTTGGTTGCCGTCTGCCAAATCCTTATTTTGGCGGCCTTTTTCGGGCTTTGGGAAGTGGCCGCCCTCCTCGGCTGGATTGAAGCCTTTATTTTTAGTTCACCTTCAAGAATGTACCGAATGTTGCTCTCCATGGTCGAATCGGGCGAAATTTTCCGCCATATTTGGGTTACCGCCTCGCAGGTGGTGGCGGGTTTTGTGCTGGGCACGATTCTCGGCACGCTGGTCGCCGTAATTCTTTGGGCCAACGACTTCACCCGACGCGTGCTAAACCCCTATTTAGTCGTGTTTAACGCCCTTCCGAAGACCGCCCTCGCGCCCATAATCATAGTCTGGCTGGGAAATAATGCCGGCGCGGTAATCGTTACGGCCCTGCTAATTTCCGTGGTTGTAACGATTCTAAACATGCTTACGGGTTTCATGCAGGTCGAGGAGGACAAAATAAAACTCGCTCAAAGCTTCGGAGCGACTAAGTTTCAAACTCTACGCAAAGTTGTTTTTCCGGCATCGGTGCCGGATCTGATAAATGCCCTAAAAATCAACATTGGCCTGTCTTTTGTGGGCGTAATTGTGGGCGAATTTTTGGTTTCACAGGCGGGGCTCGGCTTCCTAATCGTCCATGGCTCGCAAATTTTCCGAATGGATATGGTAATGCTTTCCATTATGATTCTATGCGTGCTCGCCGCCGTCTTCTATCAGGCCATCGCCATCATCGAAAAACGCTTTGCGAATTGGGCCGAATAGCCCCAAAAATTCAGCTTCCGTAATGATTTTAACGCCCAATTCCTGGGCTTTTTTATTTTTGGACGACTGCGATTCCGCATCATTGTTAACCAAAAAATCGGTCTTTTTCGACACCGAACCGACCACCTTGCCGCCTGCCGCCTCAATCTGCTCGGCCAGCTCCTTGCGATTTTTAAAATGCGCCAGCTCGCCCGTAATAACGAAGGTTTTGCCCGAAATTTCGGGATTCGCTTGGGTTGCGGGCGGGGCGGAAGTTGTGAAATTAAGATGGGGGAGGGCAGCGTCCACAATTGCGTTGTTTTCAGGGTTTTGGAAGTATTCGTGGAGGGAGGCGGCGATAATTTCGCCAAAGCCCTCAATGGCGATAAATTCTAATGGTGTAGCCTTGCGAATAGACTGAAAGTTAAAATCGAAATGGCCACAAAGTGCCTTCGCGCCCGCCAAACCGACATTATCGATGCCCAGGCCATAAATAAAATTCGGAAGTGCAATGTCCTTGGACTTCTCGATTGAGGTCATCAAATTCGCAAAAGACTTTTCGCCAAAGCCACGCAAGCCCGTAATTTCGGCCTCAAAGCGTTGCAGACTGTAGATGTCGCTAAAATTCGACAAAAAGCCTAATTCGATGAATTTTTCAATGGTCGCAATCGAAAAACCCTCGATATTAGCGGCGTCGCGCCCCGCAAAATGGGCAATTGTGCGCACAACGCGCGCCCGACAATTGGGATTTGTGCAATGCAGAGTTTTGACATCATTTTCCTCCTTGATTTGCGTGGCGGCGGCGCAGACGGGGCAGAGGGCAGGATGGCCGCCAAAGCCGCTCTGTGTGCGGTTTTCAGCGATTTGCGGGATAATCATATTGGCCTTATAGACCGTAATTTCGTCGCCCACACCAAGTCGCAGAGCCTCGGCAATCGAAACATTATGCAGGCTGGCGCGCTCGACCGTGCTGCCCTCAATTTCCACGGCCTCAAAAATCGCAATTGGATTAATTAAACCTGTACGGGAAGTATTCCACTCAATGCCCAAAAGCCGAGTTTGCGCCAATTCGTCGGCCCACTTAAAGGCAATTGAATCGCGCGGAAATTTGCTGGTACTGCCCAAAGAGTTGCTAAAATTTATGTTATCATAAGTTAAGACAAGGCCGTCGGTTGCATAGTCAAAATCATTCACTAAAAGTTTAAAATCCTCCACGGCGGCGGCAATATTCTGCGGATTTACGGGCTTATAGTCGGCGACTGCAAAGCCTTCCCGCTCCAAAAACTGCAATCCCTCCGATTTTTCGACAAAATCAGGCCCTTCCAGCACGGCGAAGGCGAAAAAATCAACATTACGGCCGGCGGCAATGCGGCTGTTAAGTTGGCGAATTGTGCCCGCGCAAAGATTGCGGGGATTTTTATATTCCCCGTCCTCAATTTCGGAGTTAATTCGCTCAAATTCGCCAAAACTTATCACAGCTTCACCACGAATCGACAAATTTCCTGTATAGTCAATCCGCCTAGGAATGTTGCGGAAAAATTTGCCATTATGGGTTACATCCTCGCCAATCTCGCCATTTCCGCGGGTTAACGCCTGCACCAACGCGCCACCCGAATATTTCAGCACAATGGTAAGTCCATCCAATTTCCACGACAAAATTCCCGGCGCGACCTGCAAAAAAGCCTCAAGTTTGGCGATTTCCTTGGTTTTGTCCAGCGACAACAGGGGCGCGTCATGGCGCACCTTGACCAGCTGCGAAACCACCTCATGCCCAACCCGCACCGTGGGCGAATTCTCAAGCACCACGCCCGTTTTCGCCTCTAAGCCAAGCAATTCATCATACAATTTGTCATATTCAAAATCGGACATAAGCTGCCGATTTTCCTGCTCATAAATTCTCCTGGCTTCATTCAAAATATCAACCAATTGTTGTATACGCTCGTTCAAAATATTCACCTCCAACTCTATTATACATAGAAATTCCCCATTTGGTCAAGCTATTTTAAAGAAAAGGAGGGATTTTATGCCGAAGAAAAATTTTCCGCGCCCCGACGAGGTGGGAATGCATTTGGTGTCGGCCACGGAGCTGACGGGGGCCGAAATTACGCCGCCCGACATGGATTATGACCCATATTTGCGGCGGCATCTTACGCGAGAAATGCAACAACGCAAACCCGACAAATTTTAATCTTGCGAAAATTTTGGCCATATAGTATAATCTAAGAGCGAGATTTCGCCTTTTGGAGGGAATATGGCTTTTGACGGTGTGGCGATTGCGTGTTTATTGCGCGAAATGTCGGTTTTGGTGGGCGGGCGAATTGACAAAATTACCCAGCCCGAGGGCGACGAAATTGTGATGACGGTGCGCGCCGCGGGCGCAAATCATAGGCTTTTGCTTAGTTGCAACGCAAATTATCCCCGCTTGCATTTTACGGCGCAAACTAAGGAAAGCCCGCTTGTTGCACCCATGTTTTGTATGGTTTTGCGGAAACATATTCAAGGAGGGCGAATTCGCGGGATTTTTCAGCCGGGGCTGGAGCGGATTGTGCGCCTTGAAATTGAGGCGCGGGATGAAATGGGCGACCTTGGCGAAAAAACGCTGATTTTGGAGGTTATGGGGCGGCATAGCAATATCATCTTAACTCAGAGTGGCGTAATTTTGGATTCAATTAAGCATATTTCGGCCGGAATATCGTCGCGGCAGGTTCTGCCCGGTCGAGCTTACGCCGACCCTCCCACGCAGGACAAACTAAACCCCTTAGAACTTGAATTTGCAAGCTTTCAAGCGGTTTTGGAGCGCGACAGCGGTCTGGCCGCACGCAAGGCGATTTTCCATAATTATACAGGAATCAGCGCGCCAACGGCGGGAATAATTTGCCAATTGGCGGGACTTGACCCCGATTTGCCTGTCAAAGGCCGGGACATTGCCCTATTTGAAGCCTTTGAAAAAACCATGGAGCGACTTAAAAGCGGTCGATTTGAGCCATATTTGATATATGGAGAGGGGAAGAATCCCCAATCTTTCGCGTTTTACGGGCGCGGGCTTTATGACGGTGATTTTGTGCGGGATTTTGATTCGCCGTCAAGCTTGGTCGAATATTTTTATTCCGCACGCGACAGCGTTGACAGAATTCGACAAAAATCTGCCGATATGCGTAAGCTTGTGCAGAATTTAATTGCCCGCCAGGTGAAAAAGGCGGATATGCAGGAAAAAACCCGCCGCGAGGTTGCGGGGCGCGACCGACTGCGACTTTTTGGCGAGTTGATAACGGCCAATATTTACGCCATTTCCGGCGGCGAAAATAGCTTCACGGCGCAAAATTTCTACGAGGAGGACTTGCCCCTCGTGGAAATTGCCCTAGACCCGCAAAAATCCCCCGCAGAGAATGCGCAGGCCTATTTCAAAAAGTATAACAAGCAAAAACGCACCGCCGAGGCCCTCAAGTTGCAAATGGCGCAAACTTCGGAAGAATTGGCCTATTTGGAGGGCGTTTTGCAGAGCATTGAACAGAGCGAGAATGTGGCGGATTTGGCGCAGATTCGGGGGGAATTGCAGGAGGGGGGATTTGTTAAGAAGAGGTCGGAGAAAAGGGGTCAGAGGTCAGAGATTAGTCGGCCTTTGCGCTTTGAGGCGGATGGGTTTGAGATTTTTGTTGGGAAGAATAATCGGCAGAATGATGAGCTTCTTCGGGGGGCAGGGCGGGATGATATTTGGCTTCATGCAAAGAATATTCCCGGGTCGCATGTGATTGTTCGGGCGAAAAATGGCGAAATTTCGGAGGCCGCGCTGGAGGCGGCGGCGAATTTTGCGGCATTTTATTCCAAGGGGCGCGGCTCAAGCCTTGTTCCCGTGGATTATTGCGCGCGAAAAAACGTGAAAAAACCGCCGAAAGCCAAGCCCGGCATGGTAATATATGACAATTATAAAACCGTGCTGATAAGCCCCGAAAGCCCGTAGTGCGGCGAATACCTAGATTCGCTCATTATATTCACCTCCGGATATGTAATATTTACCATCATTGCTAATCAGGCGGTTGAATGTATTTGGCGGCGGCTCGCCATTTGTGCCCAAGGTGATAAACCCGCCGCCCTGCGACCTGTCAACGGTGTAAATAAGGTGATTTAGCACATTAAGGCCAAGTATCACAGTATTATTCCAGTTTTTGCCAAGTCCTGCATAGACACGAACATTCGCAAGCCTCAACGTGCCCATAGTCAAATCGGGCAACACAACAGGCACTACATCAATTACGTCGCCTGCAAGATATATTTTGCTAAGCTGTGAAGCTCGGCTTTTAAGCCCTAACTCGCCGGCCAGCTTAAGAGTTATGACAGTATTAGACGCGCCGGGGTCAAATAAAATCCTTTGTGTCCGTCCGCCTATAGTGCATTTAAAATGCACCCTGCTCATTTTAGGCTCCAGGGGTATCGTCGAAGATAAGTATAGCATCAAGCGGCCCTCCCCTTTCGTATGGCTTGTCATCCTTTTCACAAAAATAAGCACCCGCCCCAAGATAATGGCTTGCATCATAGGGCATTTTTGTCGCTTCCAAGGACACATAGCCGTATTTTTCAGAGTCGCGACTTAATTCGTAAAAATAATCTAAAAATTCATCATAATCCTCTTCGCCCTGCGTGGTAACCGCCATAACATAGCCCCCAACGGGGTAAAATTGCTCAACCGTGCAATTCGCCAGCACCACCCAATGTGGATAAAACCTTTCCTCAACCTCTTCCTGCGTCATATAAACCGGCGGGTCAAATTTTTTAATCATATCATCACCCCTTGATTATTAGACTTCTTGCATAACTTGCTTTCGTCATATTTTCGAGCGTTTTTCCGTCAGGTGCCGTCGGGGAAAATCGCCGCGTGCCCAAAGGCACGCAAGATTTTTCACGGCGGTGCATGGCGGAAAATAAGCCGAAAAGATGGCGGAATGAAGTTATGCAAGAGGTCTATCCAACAAAATAGTCCCTTGCAGCAGCCCTATTCCCATAAGTCGCATCCCCACCATGGGCATTCCTATCAGGTCTTCTTGATTGATATATACGGTGGTTTTTGTATCGGTTATGGAAATATTTAGGCGATAGAGCTTTTGATTGCTGGCCTCGTTTACTACTTCCTCTACGCTTAAAATGTCTGCGAGGATTGAAAAAATCCCGCTTTGTTCCGCCAGGTTCAGAAAATAACCCTCGAATACAGAAAGCAAATCCTCATGCGCCAGACGCTCGCCAAGTTCCATTTCCTGCTCAAAAACCATTTGTTCAAGCGAATATTCCGCCTCGGCATCGCCCATGCGCGCCCGCGCAACCAATTCATTAAAAATCTGCTCTTCCAGCATTTGGTTATATTCCTCGTGATGGCTTTTGTCCACGGGCAAAAGCACGGTCGCGTAAATCATAAGCATGGCCGTGTTTACATAGGAAATATCGGCCTCAAAATCCAACACGGCCTCATAATCCGCACAATGCCTGTATTTGTCCAAAAGCTCCAGAATATTATTTACGCGAAATTCAAAATTATTGCTCGAATGTAAATCCTCGGTAAAACAATAGAAAATGCCGTATTCATCGGTATCAACAAAGCTTGCGGCCACGACATTGTCTTCATAGCCCATGGCAAAAATGCCCCAATCCATCACCACATGCTTTTCAACCCTCTGCCCGTCTTTATTCGTGCGCATACGACGATAGCCATGGACATTAACCCCAAAGCCGCTGCCTAAAAATTTATATCGGTCGAAATAGATTCGGCCCTTTTTGTCGGCTTCTTTTTCATAGGAAAAATCGGGCGCAAACGAAGCCAAGCGCAAAATTTTATTGATTTTGCGCTTATCATTTACAATTTCGGCAAGGCCAAGGGCTCTGTAAAAATTTGCCGATACGCCCTGTTCGTTATTTTGGGGCAATTTTTTCAACTCCATTCATATAGGGCACCAAGGCCTTGGGGACGGTGATACTGCCGTCTTGATTTTGGTAATTTTCGAGAATTGCCGCCATTGTGCGGCCAATTGCCAGCCCGGAGCCGTTGAGAGTGTGCACAAGCGCGGGTTTTGCGCCGACAACCGCCTCTTTATAGCGAATTTTCGCCCGCCGCGCTTGAAAATCCTCGAAATTGGAGCAGGAAGAAATTTCGACATATCGGCCATAGCTTGGCATCCAAACCTCTAAATCATAGGTTTTTGCGGCGGCAAAGCCCATATCGCCCGCGCAGAGCAGCATCACGCGATAGGGCAATTCTAGCCGCTTTAGGATTTCTTCGGCGTTATTTGTCAATATTTCCAATTGCTCATAACTATCCTCCGGCTTAGTGAATTTTACCAGCTCAACTTTATTGAATTGATGCTGCCGAATCAGCCCGCGCGTGTCGCGCCCCGCCGCACCGGCCTC
>JAITMQ010000041.1 GCA_031277225.1 Clostridiales bacterium
CCAAAACGGCATCCCCCTGCCCCACGTCAATAAAATGCACAAAAATTTCGCCCTCGGGCAGCTGCGCCGGGCCTTCGCCAAAAAAGCCTAAAATCGCCTGCCATACGGCGGTCGGCCAAGCCGCGATATTATCCGCCAAATCCCGATTTTGCGCCAAAAAATAGCCAAAAAATGCCGAAATGATTGAGATTATTATTAAAGTAATCAAAAAGCCGCGCGAAGGTCGATTTTTCCGCCGCCTTTTGCGTTTTTTCGCCGCCATAAGCACCACCGAATGTTTTTGTAAAGTTTACCACAACTTTTTGCAATTTTCAAGCTCTTTCACAAAAAATTTTGGTTGACAAGTTGGTATTTTTGCTTTATGATTAATTAATGAAGAAGAAGCGTCTGTCATTTCGATTTTTTGTGATTTTGGCGGTTTTGGCATTTGCCTTAGTGGGAGTCATGATTTCGCCTCTGTTTCGTGTTGCCGAAATTGAAATTTACGGCAATGCCGTGCTCACCGAGGCGGAAATTTTGGCCGCATTTGAGCTTGAAACGGGCGTAAATATCTTCGCCTTCAGCACAACACGCGCCGCCGAGCGGGTCAACGCCCTGCCTTATTCCCGTTTTGTTACGGTGTCGCGGCAATTGCCCGACAAAATCACAATCACCATGCAAGAGCGCGAACCTGCGGCGAATATTCGCCTGGGGGCGGCCTATCTGCTGATTGACAATGCGGGCATGGTGCTGTCGACAGGTCAGTCGCCTATACGCGGCCTGCCCATAGTTACGGGAATAAATTTTGCAAATTTTGCCATTGGGCAATATTTGCAGGTGGAGCAAAACGCGGTTTTCGGCAATATTTTGTATTTGTCGCGCTATTTCGCGCTCTATGAGCTTAATCCCGATATTGTGGACTTTACAAATCCTCGCGACATAATTATGCGCGCCGGTAATGTTGAAATTGACTTTGGGAATATGGAGGACGCGCCGCGCAAAGTGCGCTATTTGCGGGCAATTTTAGACGATTTGCCCGAAATGGGCTTTGACATGGGTTTTATTGACATTAAGGATATAAGCAATAATCAGCCGAGATTTCGGCTTACAAGATAAACTATAGAAAAATTTTCCACAGGGGGAGTAGAAATGGCAAAAAACAACCAGAAGTCCGGGGGACATAGTTTTGAGCAAAAGGCGAAAATTCGCGTTATTGGCGTGGGTGGCGGCGGGAATAATGCCGTAGATCGGATGATTGAAGACAATGTTGAGGGTATTGATTTTATTGTCGCCAATACCGACGCACAGGTTTTAAACCGCTCTAAAGCGCCGAATCGCATACAATTGGGCGAAAAGCTGACCGAGGGGCTTGGCGCGGGCGGCCTGCCAGAAATTGGCGCAAAAGCCGCCGAAGAAAGCCGTGAAGAGCTTTTGACCGCCATTACGGGGGCGGACATGCTTTTTGTTACGGCGGGAATGGGCGGCGGAACTGGCACGGGGGCGGCTCCCATTATTGCGAAGCTGGCCAAAAGCATGGAAATTTTGACCGTTGGGGTTGTAACCAAACCCTTTGCTTTTGAGGGCAAGCCGCGCATGGACAATGCCCTAAAAGGCATTGACGAACTTAGCAAAAGCGTGGACACCCTGCTGATAATTCCGAATGAAAAGCTTATGCAAATTATGGACGAAACCGCGCCGTTTAAGGCGGCCCTAAAAAAGGCCGACGAGGTTTTAATGCAGGCCGTGCAGGGCATTTCCAGCCTAATTTCAAGCCCGGGCATCTTTAATTTGGACTTTGCAGACGTTAAAACGATAATGAAGGACAGGGGCGTTGCGCATATCGGCATTGGGCGCGCCAGCGGCAAAAACAGGGCCATTCAGGCGGCCGAGGCGGCCGTTAACAGCCCGCTTTTAGAAACTTCGATTAAGGGCGCATATGCCGTGCTTGTGAATATCATGGGCTCGGAAGATATTACCATGCATGACATCAATGCGGCGGGTGATTTTGTGCGCGAAAGCACGGGAATTGAGGAGGCCAATATAATTTTTGGCTCGTCCATAAATGACGACCTTAAGGACGAATTGATTGTAACCGTCGTGGCGACGGGATTTGGCGCGGGAAGCGAAATTCGCCCGCAACTTCGGGAATTAAGGCCCGGCGATGCCATTGACCCGCCGAAGGAAGGCGACAAGCCCGCCGACGAGGAGCAAATTCAGCTGCCAAGATTTAGGCCGCCGCAAAGGCGATTTTAGGGTCTGTTAACAATAGAGCAAAACCGGCTAAAGATTCGTCGGCACTAACGTTGCTAGCCCGGCTTTATGCAACCTATGCGCATGGGCCGGCGAGATATAGCAAGCGTCGGCCACCTCCTGCCATCCCAATTTATGTAAATATCTAGCAGTAAAAACCTTCCGAATCAAAGGGTCTTCCAAAGCGGACACCATTTCCTCAATGGCAGTCCGCTTTTTTTGCATATAGGTCAAATCCCCCGCAAATTCGCCCATTAAGTCAATATCATCCCCATAACGCTCGCGCAAGGCCTCAATGGCCTCTGCCGCCGCCCGCGCCTCCTTATCAATATCCATCCCCAATTTCAAAATTTTTTCAATATTTTTCGACATTCGCTTGCCTCCCTCAAAAATTTATGATATAATCATATTAGCTTTATTAATATTGTATAATAATATTATAAGTTTGTCAAGGGGTGATGCGATGAATAGACTTGCGGAATTAAGAAAGGCAAAAGGGATGCGGCAGGCGGAATTGGCGCAGATTATGGAGGTTTCTCAGGCCACTTTGTCAAATTGGGAGCGCGGCGTGCACGATTTGGACAACGAGTCCTTGCTAAAATTGGCGCGGATTTTTGGTTGCACAACCGATTATTTGCTGGGATATTCTGCCAATGTTGAGGGGGACGATGCCCAAATGGAGCAAATTTACTATAGAATCGCTCAAGATGCCAAAAATTCGGGCATAAGCCCTCATGATTTGCAGCTTGCCTTGGATTTCCTAAAAAAGGCAAGGGAAAGAGATAATAATGAATCGGGCCAAATTTTTAAATAGGGCGGGGCTTTATGACATGGTGTCGGGCAAGGCGGCGGCACTTGGGCTTAATATGGCCGCCCCCAATTATCGCATCGATGCCATGCAGCTCGCCATGCAGGTCTGCCTTAATCTTAAAATCGAAATGCTGAACTTTAAAGAAACGAAAATTTGCGGAATCCTTTATAAGGGCGAAAATTCGACGACTATCGGCCTTAATGCCCGTCGTTCTCTTTTCGGGCAAAATTTCGATTGTATGCATGAACTTATACACTATTGGTTTCATGACCGCCGCCATTTTTGGTGCACGCCCTATGACGACAGCCTAAGCCACAAAAACTTTGAAGCCCATTTGGAATGGCAGGCCAATGAAGGGGCCGCCCAATTTCTCATGCCCTATCAAAGCTTTATCCCGAATTACAGCGATTTTCACGACCATTTCTATGCCCGCCTTTCGCCCGAAAACGCCCAAAACGCAATAATTGACCATTTGGCAAAATCCTATCTTGTGGGCCAAAAGGCCGTTGAATATCGCATAAACGGCCTGGAAAAAGAAATCACCCAATTTGTAAAAGGCATCCAAATTCCCCAAATCAAAATCATCTCCCGCCACAAATAAAAAACCCCTTCAACTCATCAAGCTTAAAGGTAGTTGGCTTTTTATTATTGACGTGATGCATTTAGTGTGATATGATAGTCAATGGCGGCGGTCGGTTTGGTGGGAGCTTTTGGGGGATGAGTGAATAGCGAAGGGGGTTGAATGATGCGGAATGTATTCACAAAGTCAGCCGGGCGCAGGCCGCTTCGCAGCTTGATTTTGGTTTTGTTGGTTTTTGTGGCGGCCTTTGCTTTTGTTGCGCGGGCGACGGAGTATAATATCATTAGGAACGAACTTAACCGCATGGAGAGCACTTATCGCTCCATTGGCTTTTTATCCCCCATTTTTCCCGAAAATATAAGCCGGGATATGGATGCGGCGCAGGCGGCCGAGATTGTGGCGGCAAGCCCTTTTGTGGCATGGGAAGACAGGCGGGTTTTTGTTCAAGGGATTTTGGGCGACAGGACGAATGTTACGGCACAAATTGGCGGATTTAGAGACCCCGACGCATTTGTGCCGATTTTTGAAGGCCTGGAAATAGAGAGTGTTATACATTATTTTCATGCAATTCCTGCACCCGCCCCTGTTCGGATGATGGGCGCAATGGGCTTGAATTTATATTTATATGTGGATGAATTAATTGTGGGCGACCCCGGCGCCATGCGCTATGAGGCTACTTATCTTGAAGCCGTTGCCGGCGTTGGCGTAACTTTAACCAATCGAAGGAGTGTATTTGTCGATTTAAGCCCGCAAGAAGCCGAGCTTTTTAATCAAGGGCTTTTTGACCCGTTTTATGGCATGAATTATGGCGGCCGATATTTGTTTAGGGGCGTGCCTATGGGTCAAGGGGTTATTTTATTGCCCCTTATGGCGGATGAAAACGGCTTGGGAATTTATTTTGCCCTTGCGGGGGATAACGCATTTTTATCCCAAATTCAAACAAGTATTGATTTGGCAAGGGATAATATGCACTCGTTGATGATTATAGGCAGCAGGGATATGACGGCCATGGCGCGTTTCCAAGACCCTTTTGCAAGTCGCTTGGTTCGCGGCGAGGCGGGGGGACGCTGGCTAAACGAAGAGGATTACATAAATCAAAATCCTGTGGCGGTTGTAACCGCACAAATGGCGGCCAGAAAAAATCTTCGAGTGGGAGAAACATTCAGCATTACTCTGCGGGAGAATCCCCGCCCCGCATGGATTGACCAGGCGGCGGACAGCCCGTGGAATTTGGGCATTGAGGGCTGGTGGGAGCCTGTTGTGCAGGGCTGGTGGGCTACTGTCGAATATCACGAAAATTGGCGGGACAGACCCTCTTACGAGCTAACTCTTGAAGTTGTCGGGGTTTATTGGAATTTGCCCACAGACCGCCCCATGCACAACTTTTCGCATAAAGAAATATATATTCCCGCATCTTTGATTCCGAGCGGCTTTGGATGGGATAATGCCCCAATGCTGACAAGCATGTACAGCTTTATGTTGGATTCGCCCCGAAATGAAGCGGCCTTTATTACAGAAAATGTCATACATCTACAGAATTTGGGCTTTAGACCGGCCTTTTTAGACAATGGTTTTGCTGAATTTGCGGCCTTTGCAGACCCTTTGCGCATCTCCATCACCTCGAATTTAGTCCTGTTTTCTATTGCGGCCGCCCTGGTCTTAATTTTAGTGGTATTTTTATTTATTAGGGAATGGCAAAAGACCGTCGCAATTGCGCGAGCATTGGGCGATTGCGCAAACAAAACTTTGGCGCGCTTGGTTATTCCGACGGTTTCATTGTGGATTCCTGCTATAATATTGGGCTCTGCGGCCGCATGGTTTTTTGCTCATGGCCAAGCAGAGGCCACTTTGGGTGAGCTTGAGGGTTTGATATACCAAGGACATTCAATTCATTTGGATGCATCTCTTTTGATTTTTTGGACGCTCTCTATAATTCTTGTAATTTCGGCGGGCTTGGTAATATCGGTCATGACTTTAGCCCGCAAGCCTGTTTTGATGCAATTGCAGGGTGTCAGTCGAAAGCGCAGGCGCAAGAAGCGGCTCATTTTGGATTCGCATAATATGACAGAGAATTTTTCCTTTGATATTGCTAATATTTCAAGCAATCTGCCGCAAATTTCACAAGCCGCCAAAGCAAAGGCCGCTTTCAGGCATATTTTCAGGCATATTTTCCGCGCTCCCGCCAAATCGGCTTTGATTTTGGTTGTGGCATTGTTTTTTATAGTCGCTTTGGGATGGATTGACCACACAATAATCTCCACCCAACAAGAAATTGACGACCTTTGGGACAATACCGTCGTGATTGCCGAATTGGTTACCGAACCTAACGATTCAATGGTACTTGCCGCCGAAGCCGCCCTTGCTCCCCTTGGCCGAGTTCCCATATCGCGCCTGGCCGATTCGGATTTTGCGGCCTCTTACTATATTGAAGCCCTATGGAATATGGGCTTTTTGCGCCATGAGCAAAATCCCGTAAATTTCGCAGAATTGCCCATGCCATGGTCTGCCCATGTGGATTTGATGATGACAATCGGAATACACAATTTATATGATTTTATACAAGAAAACACCCGCATAGACGCGGACGATGCCTTGGGCATCATAGGGGAAAATATTGAGATTAGTTTTGCGCAAGGCTATGGGATGAATGACTTTATTTATGCCGAAGCTCGCGGCTTTGTGCCTATTTTGGTGCGTTCAAGCTTTTTAGATGAGCATGGGTATGAGCCGGGGGAAGCCCTTGTTTTAGAAGGCCTTCCCGGCCGCAATATGCAGGCTTCCACTCCGCAAATTCCCGTCAAAATCATCGGAGCTTTTGACCATGGCCTAAGCCGAGCCGTGAATCGCACAGGCCTTTCGCAAAATGTGATTATAATGCCCTTGACGGCCTTGGAGCATTATGTCGAGGAATTGCCGTATATGACCGCCAGATTCTACCTTAATCCGTACCACAACAGAGAATTGGCATATATTCAAGACATCATGGGCGAAACATTGGTTCGCAACCGCGCCGCGGGTGCTATTCCCGTGCCTTTGGAGCTTATAGTCCATGACCATGTATTAAGAAATTTAGTAGAACCCATGGAGCAAAATCTTGTCTTGTTGCGCCTTCTCTATCCTATAACTATTGCAGTGGCCGCCGTCATTTCCGTAACCCTCGCCCTTCTGATAGTGCTGCAAAATGTCAAAAACGCCACCATAATGCGCACCCTCGGCAAAACCAAGGCCAAAACCCGACTGTTGCTATGCGCCGAATATGTCCTGCCGTCCACATTTGGCACATTCCTTGCGTCGGTCGTCCTATTAATGGTCATATCCGCGCCGGAATCAACACCCCTTGCCCCGGCCGCCCTTTTTCTCGCAGGAAGTTTGGCCGGTTCAATCCTGGGAGCCCATATAATCAGCACAAAAACCCCCCTAGAATTGCTGCAGGCGCGGGAATAACCAAAACGGGCGACCGAGGGCGGTCGCCCCTACGTCATTGCGGGCTTGACCCGGCATCCCCCGCTATTGGCAGGGGATTCCCGCTTTCGCGGGAATGACGTAGTGCGCGCGCCTGCCTTTGGCTTGTGTTTCGCCAACAAGTTCGCCAGCGTTTCCGTCATTCCGCGCTTGACGCGGAATCCCCCGCTAATGGTGGGGGATTCCCGCTTTCGCGGGAATGACGGGGTATTTGCCGGTAATGACACCGCATATGTAGGGGCGACCGCCCTCGGTCGCCCCT
>JAITMQ010000004.1 GCA_031277225.1 Clostridiales bacterium
CGTCGAAATAGTCTGCGGCTTGGTTCAGCATTTCGTCTAAATCGCCGGATTCTTCGCCGACTCGGGTTACGGAAACCAAAAGCGGCGGCAAATGCCCAACGCGATCCATTGAAGTCGAAAGCAATGCGCCGCGATTTATATCCTCAAGCATTGTCAGCAATTCTTTTTCAAGGAAGCGATTTACGACAGAATGTGCCGAAACCTCCAGCGCCTGCGGCAGGGAAACGCCCGTGGACGACAGCGCGGAAAGAGTGCGCGCAAAGCGGGATGCATAGACCTTGTTGGAGATTTTTTTGGCGAGCGGGGCGCGGGTTTTAAAGCGGTCAAAACGCGTGCGCCCGGCATCGGATGTTATCCAGAGCCTAAAGAGTATGACGAGCACAACGGGCGTTAGAAGTATCCAAATCCAATTGGCGACGACAAAGTCGCTTAAATTCAGCAAGGCCGTGGTAAACCAGGGCAAATCTACGCCTGCGTCGCCATAGAGTGTCGAAAATTGCGGCAGGACGATTAGCAGCATGACTAATAGCAGGCCAAACAGCACGGTTAGGATTACGGCGGGATAAATCATGGCCGTTTTAAGGCGGGAATTTATTTTGGCCGTGCGCGAGAAAGAGTCGCCCGCGCGCTCTAAACAGGTGTCAAGATTGCCCGAAGCCTCGCCCGCCTCCACCATGGCTATAAAAAACACGGGGAAAAGATTTCGATGGGGTTCGAGTGCCGCGGAAAGGCTTACGCCCTCGCTTATGGCCGCATAAATTTCCTCCAAGACCGGCTTAAGGACTTTATGGTCATTTTCTTGCTTTAAAATTTCCACGGTTCGAGCCACGGGAATTCCCGTGCGCAACATTGACGCCATCTGATTTGACAGGCGCGCAATGGCCTTAAAAGGAACTTTTCTCGGTTTTAAAATATCATTAATACTTTTGGCTTTTTTGCGGACTTTTATTACATAATAGCCGCGAGCCCGGAGCATGGCAACCACGCCCTCTTTATCGGGGGACGAATATTCGCCCTTTAAATTGTCGCCCTGCGGCGAAACGGCTGTATAAATATAATCGGGCATAACGCACCTCACTATGTATTATACTATGTTCCATGAACAATGTCAATCATTTCTGAAATACTTGTAACGCCTTTTTTCAAAAGTTCAAGCGCAGAGTCGCGAATCGGCACCATTCCCGCATTTTGGGCATATTCGCGAATGTCTTCAAGGTTTTCGCTCGCATGAATCATATGGCGCAAATTTTGGTTCAGCACCAAAATTTCATGCACGGCCATTCGCCCCTTAAAGCCTATAAAATCGCAAGCGGGACAGCCCGCGCCCTTTTTGAAATTAATGCCTTCGGCCTCTTCTGGCGAAATATGCGCCATTTCAAGCTCTTTTGGCGAGGGGGCATAATCGTCGATACATTCCCTGCAAATCAGGCGAACAAGCCGCTGAGAAATTACGCCGACGACAGAGGCGGCCACCATATAATTCGGGATTCCCATGTCGATAAGCCGCAAAATCGACGAGACGGCGTCATTTGTATGTATGGTCGAAAGCACCAAATGACCCGTAATTGCGGCGCGAATGGCAATTTCAACGGTTTCGGCATCGCGAATTTCGCCAACCATGATAACATCGGGGTCTTGACGCAAAATTGAGCGCAGACCCGTGGCGAAGGTTACGCCCGCCTTGGGATTAACCTGCATTTGATTCAGCCCCGCAAGCACATATTCCACAGGGTCTTCAATTGTAACGATATTGTCGCGAATGTCGTTGATTTCGTCAAGCATTGTGTAGAGCGTCGTCGATTTGCCGCTGCCCGTCGGCCCCGCCACAAGGATAATGCCATGCGGCGTAGTCATAAGACTGTCGAATTTTTCCAAATTTTCCTTGGTAAAGCCCAGCCTTTCCTTCGGAATAAAGAAATTGCTGCGGTCTAAAAGGCGCATTACGGCCTTTTCGCCGTGCACCGTCGCGACAGTCGACAGGCGCACATCAATTTCACGCCCAAGCACGCGCACATTAAAACGCCCGTCTTGCGGCATACGCCGCTCTGCAATATTCAAATCGCCCATAATTTTAAGGCGCGAAATTATGGCGTTTAGCGCGCTTAGCGGCGCATTCATGGCCACGGACAAAACGCCGTCAACGCGCATACGAACGCGCACTTCGGAGGGCGTGGGTTCTACATGGATGTCCGAGGCGTTAATGCTAACCGCCTGTTCCAACAAAACATTGACCAATTGTACAATTGGCGCGCTGCCCACGCCTGTGTCGGCGGTTTCTATAATGCGAGAAACCTGCTCTGCATAGTCGATTCCCTTTGAATATTCCGTAAGTGCCGCCTGTGCCGCCTCATTGCCATACATTTTGTCAATATGCGCGTCAATACTGCGCCCCGAAGCCAGCATTGGCCGCACTTCCATGCGCGAGGCCTGCCGAACTTCATTCATCGCCCTAAAATTCTTCGGGTCGTCAATTGCAATATAAAGCACATTATTTTCGATTTTTACAGGGGCAAGCCTATTGCGCCGCGCAAGCTCTGCCGGCACATGCTTAATAATTTCGGGCGGAATGGACGTGCGATATAAATCCACAAAAGGCACTTTGTGCTGGCTTTCCAAAATCTGGTAAAGCTCCTCCTGCGTAACCAAACCGCGCTCCACAACAACCTCGCCCAGCCTCTTTCCCGAAATCTGCCCGGCCTCAACACATTCAGAAAGCTGCACAGAATTCAAAAACCCCGCCGCAACCAACATCTCGCCCAAAAGCATCCTCTTAGCAACCAAAACCTCACCCCCAATTATCTCCCGATTAGATTGTCTAAATGTGTGATACGAATTTCTTCGTCGCTTCCTTCGATGGCTATATTGACTTCCAAACGCGGCGGGCCCGCACCTTC
This sequence comes from Clostridiales bacterium, assembly GCA_031277225.1. Taxonomy (GTDB): domain Bacteria; phylum Bacillota; class Clostridia; order Lachnospirales; family WRAX01; genus JAITMQ01. The sequence goes on from JAITMQ010000004.1 coordinate 2,895, forward strand.
TCCGCCCATTGCGGGCTTAAGAAAGCGTTCCACAAAATCGCTGTTAAGCATGGCACATTGAGGTATTTCCGGGTTCGGAGCAGCACCGGTTCTTACAAAATCGTCCAACCGTCGATATGTTCCGAACATTTCGGGAGGTGCGGGGCGAGGAATTGGAAGCGGCGCGGGAAATTCGGGAGGGTTTGGCAAAAGGTTGCCGTTATAATCAAAAGAATTATGAGGCAGGCTAGAGCCTACAACAAGGCCATTGAAAATAAAAGGTGGCCCATCCGGCAAAAAATCCCAATTTCTTTGCCTCGTCCCCACTCCACTACCTTCCAAAAATTGATTTGGAAAAGGGAAGCGGCTGGTTGTTGCATATATGCCATAGTACACCCCTCCAGGGTCTAGGTTTAACCCAACCATGGGAGTGCC
>JAITMQ010000063.1 GCA_031277225.1 Clostridiales bacterium
CTCATGGGCAGTCGCAACCGCAAGCCAGCTAGAGCCAGCGCGAAGCGCCGCGCCCGAAACCTCAAGCAGGCCATGCCCATAAGCATTGGCCTTAACCACTGTCATAATCATAACCCCGGCCGAAACCAATTCGCGCGCAATCCCAATATTCGCCGAAATCCGCCCCAAATCGACCTCCGCCACAGACCTACCAAATCCATCTCTCATAACTAAATTCTATCACATTTTCCCCCGCCGCACAATATATTTTTAATTTTTTTCTCCAAGACCATCTTTTTTGAGCGGAGCAATGAGCAAAATTTATGCTTGACAAGCTGAGCTTTTGGGTGTATAATTAGACAATTTGTGCAATGTTTTGCGCGAAAATTCTTTTTGGGGGTAATGTTATGAGGCATGTTTTGAGTTGCGAGCAATTTAGCCGCGAGGAAATTGATGGTTTGTTTAATTTGACGGACCATATTCGGCAGAACGAAAAGGCTTACAGCGGGGCCATCAGCGACAAAGTTGTGGCGACAATTTTTTACGAACCGTCGACGCGCACGCGCCTGTCTTTCGAGGCGGCGATTTTGCGTCTGGGCGGCAAAAATATCTCGACGGAGAACGCAAACGAGATGTCGTCGGCGATTAAAGGCGAGAGTTTGACGGACACAATTCGGGTTATGGACGGCTATGCCGACGCGATTATTATGCGCCATCCCGACATCGATTCGGCCGTGCGCGCGGCGGAGGTTTCGCGTGTGCCGATTATCAACGCGGGCGCGGGCAGCGGCGAGCATCCGACGCAGGCCCTGCTGGATGCCTATACAATTTACAAAAATAAGGGCAAAATTGACGGAATTTCCGTTGCTGTTATGGGCGATTTGCTCTATGGCCGCACAATTCATTCGCTAATTAAGCTGCTTTGTCTATACAAAAATATTACAATTTTCGGGCTTAGTAATCCTGCGCTGGCTCTGTCGAATGATTATTTGCAATATATGGCAGAAAAGGGAGTAAATTACACCATTGTGAACAATCTAAAAGACTTGCCAAGCGACCTTGACATTATTTACCAAACGCGCACACAGACAGAGCGTTTCCTTGAAAAAGGCCTTAAAGCCGAAGAAATCGTAATTGACAAGGCCGCCATGCAACATTTTGGCGAGGATACGCTAATTCTGCATCCCCTGCCGCGCCGCCACGAAATCGCGCCCGAAGTCGATAGCGACCCGCGCGCAAAATATTTCGAGCAATCCACCAACGGAATGTATATGCGCATGGGTCTGCTCTACGAAATTCTTGTAAATTCTAAAAACTAGCATAATGAATCCCTGCTTTTGCGGGGATTTTTTTGCTTGCTTTTATATGGAAAATATGATATATTTATGATATGGATATTTTGCTTACGAACAATCCCGAATGTGGGGGGTATTTTGGGAAAATTTATCGGGTGGAGTATATGGATGCTCCGCCGCTTGTGGTGCTGACGAGGGCGCGGGATATGGTGCATTTGGGGCATGGGCTTTTGACTCATCCATTGGCGGGCGGCCTGCCGCCGGGCTCGCATCCCTATAGGTCTGTAGTTCTGACCGCCGCAGACGGCGCGCCCTGCGCAAAATCCATAGGCATAATTGAATCCGCAGTCGAAATTTACACAAAAGCTCCGAATGTCGCCTTTTCCGCCGAGCATCTCAAGGAATATGCGGCTTTGGACTTGAAGCTAATAAAAGGAGGGAATTTATGAAATTAGAAGTTGGTTATGTTGACATTAAGGACATTCAATTTGGCGCACAGGCCGAAGTTCGGGGCGGCGTGCTTTATGTGAATGAGGATGCCGTCAAGGAAATTGTTTTGGCGGATGGGCGCATTGCCGAGGTTGAGCTTGATATTGCGCGTCCGGGTGAGAGTGTGCGAATTGCGCCCGTTAAAGATGTAATTGAGCCGCGCACCAAAATTTGTAATGATTGCAATATTTTCCCGGGTGTGCTGGGCAAAGTTAAGACAGTTGGCGCAGGGCGCACTCATGTGCTTAAGGGCGCGGCCGTGGTTACTTGTGGCCAAATTGTGGGCTTTCAAGAGGGAATCATTGACATGACAGGCCTTGGCGCAAAATATACCCCATTTTCCGCCACAAACAATCTCGTACTTGTGTTTACGCCAAAGGAAGGCCTTGAACCACATGATTACGAACAGGCCCTTCGTATGGCCGGGCTTAAGGTTGCGGCCTATTTAGGGGATTTGGCTAAGGAAGTAACCCCCGACAGAGTTGAAACCTATGAAACCCTGCCGCCACTTAAATCCAAGGAGAAATATCCCGACTTGCCAAGGGTTGCCTATGTTAAAATGCTGCAAACACAAGGTTTGCTCCATGATACCTATGTTTATGGCGTGGACATGAAGCAGAGCCTTTCGACCATGTTGCATCCCACGGAGGTTATGGACGGCGCAATTATCAGCGGAAATTGCGTGTCGGCCTGCGATAAAAACACGACCTATCACCATTTGAACAATCCCGTAATTCACGACCTTTTTGAAGAGCATGGCAAAAGCCTTGTTTTTGCGGGCATGGTGATTACCAACGAAAATGTCTATCTTATGGACAAGGAGCGCAGCAGCGATTGGGCGGCTAAGCTTGTGCAGATGATGGATGTTGACGGCGTAATTATCACGCAAGAGGGCTTTGGCAATCCCGACACAGACTTGATGATGAATTGCAAAAAAATCGAAGCTTTGGGGATTCCGACGGTTATTATTACCGACGAATATGCGGGGCGCGACGGGACAAGCCAGTCCTTGGCGGATGTGGACGTGGCCGCAAATGCTGTGGTTACGGGCGGAAATGCCAATGAGGTCGTAACCCTGCCAAAACTTGACCGGGTTATCGGCAGCCTTAAAGAAGTCGACGTAATCGCCGGTGGTTTTGAAAATAATACCCTGGAGGACGGCTCAATCGTGGTGGAATTGCAGGCCATAATCGGCGCGACAAATGAAATGGGCTTTAATAAAATGTCCGCGAGATAGGAGGTGTGCCATGGCTTTGCCGGCTGAAAAATTGGAACAAAGGCTCACGCAGCCACAGCATAATCTTAGGCTTGTTCCCGATATTAAGTGGGAGCTTATTGACGGCGTACCCGTTATGATGTCGCCGGGGCGACCAAATCATTCAAGAGCAGGCAGAAGTATCTTTCGTAAAATTGACCGGCTTTTGACAAGCAATCCTAAATATTCCGGTTGTGAAGTATTTAAAGAAGATATTATCGTGAAATTAGACGAGGGCAACCGCTTTATACCCGATATTGCCGTTTTTTGCAATACAAGTATTATAGGCGAAGTGATAGCCGAAGGCCCGCCGGATTTGATTGTCGAGGTGCTTTCGCCCTCCACCGCGCGAAACGACAGAGGCCACAAAATGAAAGTCTACGGCAAAACCGGTGTTAAAGAGTATTGGATTGTTGACCCGATTGGCTATATCATCGAAGTCTATTATAATGGTGGCGATGAGATGAATTTTGTAGAAGAATACGCAATTCTATCAAAATTGGAGCTTAGTATCAAAAAACAAGAAGGGAAAGCAATCCCCGAAACAAGCTTTAACTCTCTCATTTTCCCGGAATTGGTCGTTGACCTTTACGAGGTTTTTGCGGATGTTTTGCCTGAGGATTATTAAAGGAGGTGCGTCATGGGTTTATTGCAAGAATACTTGCCGGAAATTGATTCCGAAAAAATTCAATCGGAGGAGCGTAAATGGGAGCTTATTGACGGGATTCCGACTATGTTAATGCCGGGAGCTCCGGGGCATACTTATACGAATGTGAATATGCTGATTCCGTTTTATCTGCATTTCAAAAACAGCCCCTGCAAGGTTTTTATCGAGAATATGAAATTTCATTTGACCGAAAAAGACCGCTTTATCCCCGATATTGCCGTTTTATGCGATACGAGCATTGTCAAAAAAGACGGCGCGCATGGCCCGCCCGACTTGGTTGTAGAGGTGCTTTCGCCCACAACCGCAAGAAATGACGAAGGGCATAAAATGCGCATTTATGGCGAAAGCGGCGTTAAGGAGTATTGGATTGTCGACATAAAAAACTATAGCATAAGGGTTTATGTGAATCAAGGCGGCAAAATGGAGCTGTATGATGTCTATATGATTACGCCGAGGGAAGAGCTTGAGTTCTTAAAGAGCGAGGGCAAAACCATCCCCGCAACAAGCCTTAACTCCTTGACATTTCCGGACTTGGCTATGGACCTTTACGAAATTTTTGCGGATGTTTTGCCGGAGGATTATTAAAGGAGGTGCGCCATGGCTTTGCCGGCTGAAAAATTGGAACAAAGGCTCACGCAGCCACAGCATAATCTTAGGCTTGTTCCCGATATAAAGTGGGAGCTTATTGACGGCGCGATTGTGATGATGTCGCCGGGAAAACCGGGTCATTCAAGGGCAAGCAGGAATATTTTCCGGAAAATTGACCACTTTTTGCAGGGTCAGGGCGGTTTATGCGAGGCCTTTATGGAGAATATTTTTGTTCGCTTAACCGAAGACAATCGCTTTATCCCCGATATTGCGGTGATTTGTGATAAAAGTGCTGTAACGGATGATGAAGTTAACGGCCCGCCCGATTTGATTGTCGAGGTGCTTTCGCCCTCCACCGCAAAAAACGATAGAGGCCATAAGATGAGAATCTACGGCAAAACCGGCGTTAAGGAGTATTGGATTGTTGACCCAAACAATTTCAGCATCGAGGTTTATATGAATAATGACGGCAAAATGGAGCTTGATGGCTATTATGCCATCCTGCCTAAAACAGACCCGAAATTCTATAAAGAAATCGGTCAAGAAATTCCCGAAACAAGCTTTAATTCCTTGACATTTCCGGAATTGAATATTGACCTTTACGAAATTTTTGCGGATGTTTTGCCGGAAGGCTATTGAAAAAATAAAAATTAGAGAGGTGATTAAGTGTTTAAAATTGTTCATTATATTAACCAATTTTACGCAGGCATTGGCGGCGAGGAGCAGGCGGGGATAGCGCCTTCTATGCAGGGCGGCGCGATTGGGCCGGGCGCTGCATTTAACACCGCATTTGCGGATGCGGCCGAAATTACGCATACCATAGTATGCGGCGACAGCTTTTTTGCCGAAAACACCGAGGCGGCCACCAAGCAAATTCTGGAAATGGTGGCGGAAATTAAGCCCGATGTGTTTATTGCGGGGCCGGCCTTTAATGCCGGGCGTTATGGCATTGCCTGCGGCGGCGTGGCCAAGGCTGTTACCGAAAAGCTTGAAATTCCTGTGCTTACGGGAATGTTTAACGAAAATCCCGGCGCGGAAATGTATTGCGATTCGCTTTATATCGTGGCCACAAAGGCCAGCGGCGCGGGAATGCGCGATGCCGTCGGCAAAATGTCCAAGCTTGCGCTTAAGCTTGCGCGTGGCGAGAAAATCGGCGCATCCATCGAAGAGGGTTATTTGCCCGGCCGCGCCCGCGTAAATTTCTTTGAGGAAAAGCGGGGCAGCCGCCGCGCCGTCGAAATGCTTTTGGCGAAAATGGCGGGCAAGCCCTTTGTAACCGAGTTTCCAATGCCCGCTTTTGACCGTGTTGCGCCCGTTGCCGCCATTTCCGACATCACAAAGGCAAAAATTGCCATGGTTACATCCGGCGGAATTGTGCCCAAGGGCAATCCCGACCGCATTGAGTCCTCGTCCGCCTCAAAATACGGCGAATATGACCTTAGCGGCGTAAATGACCTGACAGAGGCCACCTATGAAACCGCCCATGGCGGCTATGACCCCGTCTATGCGAATAAGGATTCGGACCGTGTGCTGCCCTTGGACATTCTGCGCGAATTTGAGCAAGCGGGGCGCATTGGCGGCCTTCACAACAAATTTTACACCACAGTCGGCAATGGAACCGCTGTTAAGGATTCTGCCGAATATGGCCGCGAAATTGCCGAAAAACTGCTTGCCGACGGGGTTGATGCCGTTGTCTTGACATCAACCTGAGGGACATGCACTCGTTGCGGTGCAACGATGGTTAAAGAAATTGAGCGTGCGGGCCTTCCCGTGGTGCATATTTGCACAATTACACCCATATCCATGACCGTGGGCGCGAATCGTATTGTGCCGGCCGTGGGAATTCCATATCCGCTGGGCAATCCCAAATTGCCCGCCGCAGACGAAAAGGCCCTGCGGGCGCAAATCGTGGAAAATGCGCTGGCTGCCCTGCAAACCGAAGTCAGTGGGCAGACGGTTTTTGAGTAGGGTGGCGATACTATGGCATATGAAACTAAGGTGATTTTGGCTCTTGTGGGCGAAGGAATAGCACGTTCGTCAAGCGTTAGGCAGGCTTACAATTTTGTGCGAAAGGCGGCGAATGTTGAGGGTGTAATTCTCCCGACTTTTGATGAAACCAAGCATAGAATTGAAGCAGAAGAGCGGATTGAGAAAGAAAATGGCAAGTAATGGGAGGCGAGTATATGAAAGAAACCGATGTGATTTTGAAGGCAATACTACAGAGCCTTTATCGAGTAGACAATCTTGAAGACGCAAGAAAGACTGTCGAAGTTTTGCTGGACAAAGATGAAGTCGCCCTAATTCGCGAGCAAACATCGGCTTATAAAGGGGAGGCGGAGAAATGCTAGAGCTCAGGTCAATGCAAAGAACCATATTGCACAATTATTTGCGGGTGAAAAAGGACAATCCGGATATTTCCATCAAGACATTGGAGGAGATGATTGTCCAATTGGAATCGGGCATGGAGCAAGAGGACATTGCATTGGTTAAAGAAAAAATCGCAAGACTATACAACGAGGAGGTAGAAAAATGATTGAGCTTACTAAGGAGAATTTTGAAACCGAGGTTTTGAAGTGGCCTGACAAGACTTTGGTGTTTTTCAGCGGCGATGGCTGAGCGCCATGCGAGGCTATTAAGCCTTTCGTTGCTGGAAGCAGCGAAAAATATGGCGACAAGCTTAGATTTGCAGAGCTTAACACGGCCAAGGCCAAGAGGCTTGCTATGAGCCAAAAAGTCATGTCCCTGCCAACTTTGGCCCTTTATGAAAATGGCCAAAAAATGGAAAGCATCTTAAAAGAGGGCATGACGGAAAGCAATATTGAGGCATTTATTCAAAAACACATTTAAGGAGGAGTTTTTATGGCATTTTTTGCGGGTAAGAAGGTTATTGCCTTAGGCGACCGCGACGGGATTCCCGGGCCTGCCATCGAGGAGGTTATTAAGGCTTCGGGCGGCGAAATTGCGTTTTCTGCCACCGAGTGCTTTGTCTGAACGGCCGCGGGCGCAATGGACCTGGAAAATCAAAAGAGGGTGAAGGAACTTAGCGAAAGCTTTGGGCCGGAGAATGTAATTGTGGTTTTGGGCGCGGCCGAAGGCGAAGCCGCCGGCATCGCCGCCGAAACCGTAACAGCAGGCGACCCCACTTTTGCAGGGCCATTGACGGAAGTCCCGTTGGGACTTCGTGTATATCATATCTGTGAAGAAGAATTCAAGGCGCATTTAGACCAAGCCACCTATGACGAGCAAGTGGGCATGATGGAAATGGTGCTGAATCTTGACGAAATCGCTTCGGAGATGAAGGCGATTCGGGATGAGCATACGAAGTACTAAAGCGAGGTGATTAAATGGCCATTGAAAGAGAATTAAAAGGCATTTATTCCAGGCAGTACTATGAATTGCTTATCATAGAATATCAAACCATCAAAATGGGGAATGAATTAGCACCCCAGCTTGCAAATAGTATTCACGCTGCGCGTACGCAGCTGACGAAGGAAGAAATTGCTATGGTAAGGGAAGAAGTTGCCGCCTATATTGCAACAACAAGTTAGCCTAAAAGCGAGGTGATTAAATGGCTATCGAAAGGGAATTGAGCGGTATTTATTCCAGGCAATATTATGAACTTCTTTTGGTGGAAAATGACTGCATTAGATTGTTCGGGAAAGCACCGCCTCAATTGATTCAAAGTATCAACAGCGTTTGCACGCAATTGACCAAAGAGGAAATAGCCATGGTAAGAGAGCGTGCAGCCGCCTATATTGCAACAACAAGTTAAGCGAGGTGATTAAATGGCTTCAGAAAGGGAATTAAGCGGTATTTATGCCGAGAAGTATTTGGAGTTTCTTTTGGTGCAAAACGAAAATATCAAATCGGGAGGCATAGTTGGACCCGAACTGTCTAGTGGCATTTCAAGAGTGCGAACGAAATTAACAAAAGAAGAAATTGCCATGGTAGAAAAAGAAGCGGACGCTCGCATTGCATTAATGAATTAAAAAGCCGGAGGTCAGAGGGCGGAATTTTCGCCCTCTGACATCTGACCTCTTTTCGGGGGGATTTTATGAGAAGGATTTTTGATGTTTTTATTTTGGCGTTTTTATTGGGTCTGGCGTCTTGCGCGCCCGAGCAAGAACAGAATCTTGCGGACGACCCCAAAATTGCCGTGCTAAATTATCATTCAATCATGCCACAGCAGTTTTATGAGCCTTTAAATGTGGATAATCCGTGGATTTTGCCGCAGGAGGTTTTTTATGAACATATGCGCTATCTCTATGAAAACGGCTTTAATCCGCTTACAAGTTGTCAATTAATAGATTTTTTGCATAATAATGCCGATTTGCCCAAAAACCCCGTAATCATCACTTTTGACGACGGCTATTTAGACAATTATCTTTTCGCAGCCCCAATTTTGCGACAATTTGGCTTTACGGCCATGCAATTTTTAATAGGCATTGCCATTTTGGACGAAACCCCGACTATGACAGCATTTCCAACGCAATTTATGAGCATATATGAAATTCTTGGCTCTAAGGATGTTTTTGAATTCGGTTCGCATACATATGCCATGCACCGCCGTAATGACGGGATTCCGCTGCTTGTATCGGAAAGCGTGGAGGCCATCCGCGCGGATTTGCGACAAAGTTTTGCGGGGCCGCTGAGTTTTACGACGGATCTGGCATATCCCTTTGGAATTTCAAGCGCAAATGCCAGGGAAGCCCTTGAGGCGGAAGGCGTAAAATTCGCTTTCACCACGCAATTTGGCTATGTTCAAAGAAATTCAAGCCCCCTTATGCTGCCAAGATTCTATGTAACCCATCATTGGACAATAGAAAAATTTTCGGAAATTGTTTCGGGGGAATGGAGGGGGCGATGACAAAAATTTCCAGGAATGTAAATGATATAGTGCTAAAGCTTGCAAGCGGGGCTTTTCGCGACACAAATTTGGAGCTTTTCGGCGTTAAAACGCCCAAGATTAAGGAGCTTATCAGCGTAGAGCTGCCCGTTGTGGAGGCTTCCGAGTCCCGCGCCGATTTCATTTTTCTTTTAGAGGACGATTCCTATTTGCATTTTGAATTTGAAACGGGTTATAATGTGAGTAGCTTAATTAAGGCGGCGATTTATAATTTGCGGCTTTATGAGCGGGATGGGCGGCAGGTGCGCAGCGTGATTATTTATACGGCTGACGTTAAAACCAGGCCGAAGGGTCTTAACATTGGCTCGCTTGAATATAGCCCCGATATGATTATGATGGCGGATTATGACGGCGATGCCGTTTATAGGGATTTGGATGCCAAAATAAAGGGCGGGCAGGAATTGGCCGATATTGACATTTTAAACCTAATTTTTCTGCCGCTTATGCGCCATAGCATAGACCGTAAGGAATTGACGGAAAAATCCATAGAGCTGGCGCAAACAATCACGGATGAAAGGAAGCGAAGCATCAGCTTAGCAGCGACTTACAGTTTTGCCACCAAATATTTGGATGCCGCAAACCTGCGTAAATTAAAGGAGGTTATCAGGAAAATGACTTTGATTGAAATGGTTGTTGAGGATGTTATGGTTGAGAGAATGTATGAGAACATGGTTGAAACAGCCAAAAAATTTCTTAGTCTTGGTGTGGGGACTGAGATTGTCGCAAAGGGCACGGGATTGGATGAATTTGCGGTTAGGGAGCTTAAAGAAGAATTGCTGGTGGGAAGCCATTAAAATTGAGAGGAGAATTTGATGAATGCTGTGATTAAGAAGGTGGCGTATACGCTTGCTCATGCGCCGGATTTGCTTTTGCATGGGGGCACAACGCAGGTTACAGAGCGTTTGGTGAATCCCGATTCCGAGTTCCTAAAGGCATTGCCGGGGGCTTTGCAAAAATATGAGGATGTGGTGAAATATCCGCCGAATCAGGTGTTTATAGGCGGAATGTCGCCCGAGGGGCTGTCGGATATTCCCCAGCCTTGGTTTGAAAATCCAATGGAATCGGCAAGCCCAATGGCCGATTTTGGCGAAATCCTGCCACAAGATAAGCTTTACGGCTTGATTGACATTTGTGATTCTTTTGAGCTAGTCCAACTCGAACAGGGCTTCGCTGCCGGAATTCGCGCGGCCTTAGAATCGCATCCAATTATTGGCAAAAATGAAAGCCTTATGAGCCGCCTAAAGCCGGGGTTTGAGCTTGCGCAAATTCAAGACTTAGTCGAAAACGCAGGCGCAGAGGGTCTGTATCAAGATGGCGCGCTGGTGGGCTGTGTTAAGAAAGCCCATAATATCGACGAAAACCTAAGCGCGCATATTATCTTGGAGAACTTGATTTCTAAGGCAACGGCCGTTTTATCCGTCCTGCATCTAATTGAAGGTTGGGACATAGAACCCGGCGATGTCGAGATGATTTTGGACTGCTCGGAAGAGGCCGTTGGCGACATGAATCAGCGCGGCGGCGGCAATTTGGCCAAATCCGTGGCTGAAATGGCGGGCTTTATCGGCGCAACCGGCTCGGATGTGCGCGCATTTTGCGCGGCCCCCGTTCATGCCTTGATTCAGGCGGCGGCCTTGGTAAAAAGTGGAACTTATCGCCATGTTGTGGTTGCTGCGGGCGGCTCGCTGGCAAAACTTGGAATGAATTCCAAAGACCATGTTAAAAAAGAACTGCCCGCCCTTGAGGACGTTTTGGGCGGTTTTGCCGTGCTTATCAGCGAAAATGACGGCATAAATCCCGAGATTCTGTCCGAGTCCGTGGGTTGGCATAGCGTTGGCGCGGGCTCTAGCCCGCAGGCCGTAACGACTGCCCTTGTCGCCAAGCCGCTGGAAAAAATTGGGCTGAAAATCACCGATGTTGACAAATATTCTGCGGAAATGCACAATCCCGATGTAACAAAATCTGCCGGCACGGGCGATGTTGCCGAAGCCAATTTTAAAGTCATTGCGGCCCTTGCCGTCATGCGCAAGGAAATGGAGCGCGGCGACATTGAGAATTTCATGCAAAAACACGGAATGCCCGGCTTTGCGCCAACTCAAGGGCATATCCCTTCGGGCGTGCCATATCTCGGCTTTGCGCGCGAGGATATTCTTGAAGGCAAGGTCGAGCGCGCCATGATTATCGGCAAGGGAAGCCTATTTCTGGGGCGCATGACCAATCTCTTTGACGGTGCAAGTTTCGTTATTCAAAAAAACAGCGGTGCGAGTGCCGACGGCGGCGTGTCCGAAGAAGCGGTTCGCGGCCTAATTGCGGAAACCCTTCGCGATTTCGCCGCAAACTTGATGAAAGAATAGGGGGTGGGCGAATGGATAATATTAGGAGAATAATTGCCCAAACCTTTGAGGATATGGCACAGGGGCTTGAAACGGGCAGTTTTTCGAGTGCGAAAATCGGCCTTATGACCACGGGAAGCGAGCATGGCGAGGCAAATATGCTTGAAGGGGCGGCGATTGCCGCGCGGCGCGGGCTGAATGTGAAACTTGTTAAGGATGCCTGCGAAATGGAGGCAAAAATTAAAAGCGGCGAAATTGACGGCGCTGTTGCCATGTCCTATAATTTCCCAATTGGCGTGGCCACCGTGGGCAAGGCCATTACGCCCGCTACAGGACGTGCCGTTTATATTGCTACAACCACGGGCACAGCGGATACCGACCGCATTGCCGCCATGGTTAAAAATGCCATTTATGGCATAATTGCCGCCAAGGCCGACGGAATCGAGAAGCCGACCCTCGGAATTTTGAATATTGACGGGGCGCGCAAGGTTGAAATGGCCTTGCAGGAGCTTGCTCGCGGCGGCTATGAGGTGAATTTTTCGGCCTCTAAGCGCGGCGAGGACGGCGCGGTTTTGCGCGGAAACGATGTGCTGAATAATCCCTGCGACATCGTGGTTTGCGACTCGCTTACGGGCAATGTTTTAATGAAAATGCTGTCGTCTTATACGACGGGCGGAAGCTATGAGGCCTTGGGATATGGCTATGGCCCGGGCATTGGCGAGGGTTGGAATGATTTGGTGCTGATTCTCTCGCGGGCAAGCGGTGCTGCCGTGGTTGCGGGTGCTTTGGAATATGCATCAAGCCTGGTTAAGGGCAATTGGGCCTCTATCGCTAAGCAGGAATTCGCTGCGGCGAAAAAGGCGGGACTTGCGCAAATTTTGCAAAAATTGACCCAAAAGGCCGCGCCAAGCGGCGAGGCCGCGCCTGTTGAACCTCCTAAGGAGATTACCACCGCCGAAATTTCCGGCATTGAAATTACAGACCTTGACGATGCCGTCCACGCCCTCTGGCGCGCGGAAATTTACGCGCAGAGCGGAATGGGCTGCACGGGGCCGGTTGTGCAGGTTAATGAGGCAAAAGAGGAGCAGGCTAAGAAAATTCTTGTTGGGAAGGGGTTTTTAGCGGAATGACGTGGCCGAGCTTGGCTCGGAAGTGCCGGCTAAAGCCGGCTGAAGTAACGCTTGCAAAGCATCCGCGCTTTTTAAGCGTTACTTTAGCCGACTTCAGTCGGCATCACTCATGCCAAAAAATGAGCGCGGAAACAGGGCTGCGCCTGGCTGGCCTCGGATTGTGAGCTAAACAATGCCGAAAGCGAGGCCTTCCACAAAAGCCTGGGCTTTAAAGAGGCCAATCGCATAATTTGCTTTACCATGGAATTAAGCAATAACAATAGTGCCGGCTAAAGCCGGCTGAAGTAACGCTTGGAAAGCGGCGGCATGTGCTTTCCAAGCGTTACTTCAGCCGGTTTCAACCGGCATTTGACCACGAAAGGTACGAAAAATAGGAGGAAAAATATGGACATTCGAGAACTTGAGATTTTTGCGGCGAGGATTCGCTTGGAAACTACGAAGATGATAGGAATACGGGGATTTGGGCATTTGTCCGGCTCGCTTTCCGTGGCCGATGTGCTGGCCGTGCTTTATGGCGGCTTTATGCGAATTCGCCCCGAAGAACCGGGCTGGCCGGGGCGCGACAAGCTTGTGCTAAGCAAGGGTCATGCCGGCCCCGCACTCTATTCGGCGCTTGCCATGCGCGGGTTTTTCCCCATGGACTGGCTGGCGACGCTAAATCAGCCGGGAACGCGCCTTCCAAGCCATTGCGACCGCCTGCTGACACCCGGCGTGGACATGACCACGGGGTCATTGGGGCAGGGGGCTTCGGCGGCGGCGGGGCTTGCGCTGGCGCAGAAAATGGATAATTTGGACAGTCGCACCTTCTTGATTTTAGGGGATGGCGAGTGCAACGAAGGCCAAGTTTGGGAGGCGGCACTTTTTGCGAATCAATATAAGCTGTCAAATTTGATTGCCTTTGTCGACTATAATAAAAAACAACTTGACGGCACGACGGCGGAAGTCATGGATATGGGCGATATTTCTGCGAAATTCGCCTCCTTTGGGTGGCATACCCAAAATATTGATGGCGGCTGTGTAAAGTCGATTTTGGCGGCCTTAAACGCTGTTTCCGCCGACGCGCCATCTTGCATAGTCCTTAACACGATTAAGGGCGCAAAAGTGCCCACGGTCGAGAAAATCGAGTATAATCACCATATAGTGGTCGAGGGCGACCTTCTCGCTGCGGCAATCGCCGAATGTGAACTGGAGTTGCAGAAATTAGAGGTTAGAGGTTAGAGATGAATATAGTTTTAGAGTTTATACTGAATGTAATGATTGTGATGATTGCGGCAATGTCGGTGCCCATGCTTATTATTGTAATTTTTGGCAGCGAAATTGAGCTAACGGTAAAAATATACAATAATACCTACCTCGTATTCGCCGCAACACTTTTAGTATTTAGTTTCGTGATGACAATACCATATTTGGCAGCATCGGCGCTTTCAAAGCAACTCCTGCTGCTGGCTTTGATTTACGGCAGCACAAAGGACAAATTGCCCCCAATTTTAGGGCGTTTTGCGGCGATTTTGGCGGCTACGCTCGCATGGTTGCTGACCTATGCATTTTATTCCGGAATTCTGCACGGCGCTGTGGATTATGGAATTTTTGCCTCGGATTCGTATCTATGGAATGTGGGCTTTACGCTCTGGAATTTGATTGTGTCCGTATTTTGCCTGGTTTTGCTGATTTTATCGCTAATAAGAATCAAAATTTTATACCTAAGACTACTTTTACTATTTGCATTTTTCGTGCCAATTGTCGGCCCGCTGACTTTTATGTTTTTCTACAAAAGATGGAAGAAAAAGGAGGAGCAAAATGAATTTAATTTTTGACGGAAGTTTGGATAAATTGGCTTTTAGAGCCGTTTTTGGCGAGAATATGGAGGCCTTGGCCGCCGCCGATTCGAATGTGGTGTATTTGGATGCGGACATGATGTCAAGCATTGACACGCGCAATTTTTGGAAGCGCAACCCGCAACAGGCCATAAATTGCGGCATTGCAGAGGCGAATATGATGGGCGTTGCGGCGGGGCTTTCGGCGGGCGGCAAAAAGCCCTATGTGCACACTTTTGGGCCCTTTGCGTCGCGGCGGGTTTATGACCAGGTTGTGCTGTCAATTGCCTATGCGGGGCTTTCTGTGCGGATTTTCGGAACAGACCCGGGTGTGGCGGCGGCCTTTAACGGCGGCACGCATATGCCTTTTGAAGATTTGGCCCTATATCGCGCAATTCCGCGCGCCACGGTGATTGAAATTTCTGACAGCACAATGCTGAAAAATATTATGTGGCAAATTAAGGAGCGCGAAGGCCTGACCTATGTGCGAATGACCCGCAAAAATTATCACGGAATCTATGGCGAAGGCAATGATTTCAAGATTGGCAAAGGGCTGGTTTTGCGCGAGGGCGGCGATGCGGCGGTGATTGCCTGCGGCATGATGGTGAGCGAGGCCATGCTTGCGGCGGAGATTTTGGCGGGTGAGGGCATCCATATTAAGGTCATTGACATGTTCACGATTAAGCCGCTGGACGTGGATTTGGTTCGTGAAGCCGCTAAAACGGGGCTTATTGTTACCGCCGAAAATCACAATATTGTAGGCGGACTTGGCGAGGCCGTGGCTACTGCGCTGATTGAAGCCAATGCCGCGCCCGGATTTAGGCGAATCGGCATGAGGGAGAGTTTCGGCGAAGTCGGACCCGTGGACTATTTGCAGGAAAAATTCGGCCTAAACGCCGAAAATATCGCAAAAACGATTAGGGAGGCCTTATGAACAAAAAGCAATTGATTGTCGGCGGAATTGTGATGCTGCTGGGGCTTGTGGCCTTGGTGGTGATTCCCGTTGGGGCAATTTCGCTTTATACCAATGCCACAAGGCCGCTGATTATCGGGGCGGACAGCGATATTCAAGTGTTTAGGGGCTGGAGCTTTGTTCGGAGCGAAATTACGGACGAAGTTGATATTTGCGCGCTTCGGGAAGTTTTGGCGCAGACGACCGTAGGGCGGCGGTCGCGTTGCGAGAGCGAGAATTCTTCGCTATGGTCAATTGATTTCCGTGAAAATGGGCGGAATGTGCATATTAGGCTGCGAGAAACCGACAGGGTTTATATAGGCGACTATCCAAGATTTACCATAACTTGCGCCTGTGCCATTCGGGGGATTTTGGAGGGCGAGGATTAGCCGAACGGCACGAGGCCGTTCGGCCCGGCTTAGGGAGAATCCATAAATTAGTATCGGCTTTGCCAAAAGCGTCTAATCACCGAGCCACCAACAAAGACAGGCCAAAATCATACAAGGTTTCATTCAAAAGCCGCGCCCTCCTTCGAGGATTGACTGCCTTTAATTCATTTTCCAACATATGTATTACTGTCATATCTCCGGGTATTGACATTGATAAAACAAATCCCGCTTTTTAATCAACCCATGAGCCGAATCGCACAAATCTTTTGTTTTGCCGGGGAATGCCGCAACCACTGCGCCATAGTCCTCGGCAGCTAAACTTTTATACTTAATTGCTCGCTTAGTGCTTGTGCTTGCGGGGTTATTGCGCCAATAGGAAACATTCTGTTTAGATGTGCACAAAAGAGCAAAGATGTCACCCGGCCGTTTTAGGCCAGTTTTTTATATCTCTTACCATATGTCGTACATGACATCCTTCCTCGGTCATTGGCCTTTGTAATTTGTTATCTAAAGCTTCTCTATGCCCCAACTAACTTTTAATTGATGATTAATAATTGTTAATTATTTTTTGCGCAGCAAAAACGGCCGCATACCTAAACGAATTTTCGTTATAGGCTTCATTGTACAGCATAAGACCGATAGCGGGATTAGGCAAGTCAGCATTTCCGCCACGGTCGCGAACCTGCTCGCCCTTTACAAAGAGGAGCAGGAAGCGAATCGCTTAAAGTTGGGTAATATGTGGAATGGCGGGAATCATCACAGCCCAAGCAACGACAGCCCCAACCCCAACAACAGCAAACCCGGCAACAACAACTCCAAGCCCGACCATGACGAAGATTTCATCTTCATCCACGAAGACGGCACCCCAATCCACCCCAACCGCCCCTACCAATTGTTCCAAAAATTCATAACAAAGCACCAATTACCAAAAATTACCTTTCATTCACTTCGACACCCGTATGTCAAGCCCCCGCCAAAAAAATTTATATTACATTTTGGTTATAGAGCACTTTCTTTTATTCATTGGCCTAAGTAATTAGTGGTAGCCAACATGGTGTCGTGATTTTTCGAAGCCTTTTTGTTTTCGAGGGCTTAGGAACGGGAAAGAGGCGGCATTAAGTAGCTAATAACCCAAGCCCTCAAACACAATCCCGCACAACCGTTTGAAATATTTCTAAATATCGCCCGATTCTGTAAAGGGTCAATTGAAGGGTCAAATCAAAATTTACAAAAAATAAAGCCCCTGTAAAGGTTGGGTTAGCAGTAATAACGATGTATCCCAAAACTACGTTTTTACTGGATGCCAACTGATTAGATAGCCCGTATCTTAACGGAAGATAATATTGTGACACCACGGGCGTATAATTACCAAAAAACCGGGGCATACGGCACAACCGCCGTCATAAACTACCCGACAATGTGGGCAGAGCAAAGTATTAGCGGCATATTGGAAGATAAGACGTATCTCGGCCACACGGTAATCGGGAAAACGGTCAAGCCATCTTATAAAAGCAAGCTGGTGAAGCATCTTCCGCAAGAACAGCACAAGATTTTCCCGGACACACATGAATCTCTTGTTGACGAGGAAACATTCAACATTGTGCAGAAAATCCGCGCAAACAAACGCCGCCCCGCGAAAGTCGGCGGCATAGAGCCGTTTGCGGTGATAGTGTATTGTTCGGATTGTGGGCGAGTTCTTCACAATCTACGAGCCAAGTCTTTGACGCGCAACCATGAGAATTTCGTTTGCGCCACTTACCGAAAAAGGACAAAGGCTTGTACGGCGCACTTTATCCGCACAGTAGTATTGGAAAAAATCGTCCTCACCGATATTCAGAGTGTGGTTGCCTACGCAAAGGAGCATGCGTGGTACAACTGCGAACATAACAACAACTACATATTTGTCCATGAGGACGGCAAGCCCTTCCATCCTAACCGCCCCTATCAATGGTTTAAGAGATTCATTAAACGCCACAACCTACCGGAGATTACCTTTCACTCCCTCAGACACCCTTATGTCAAGCCCCCTCTAAAAAAATTTTTAGCTTAATTTTGGGGCTTTTTTGTTTGTTTTTATTGTTCTGCTATTCCGCAGCAGCCGCATAATGCTGTGATTTTTTTCTCGGTCTTTTTTGCTTCGGATGGTATTTCTCTAACAAACGCTTCATGGTATTAAATTCTTTGTTAAAGAAATCGTTCGTGAGCTTATCCTGTACCGATATGAACAGAACCCCTGTTTTGCGGATGCTATCAAACCAAGCGAAAATATCTTTGTAATTTCTACTTACGCGAGAAATATCTTTTACGAGGACAGTACCGACAAGACCGGCATTTATATCCGCTTCAAGTCGGCTAAAGGCATGGCGGTTGAAGCCAAGGCCATTGTACCCATTATCCACATACACGGCTATATTGCAATAGCCGTGTTCTTCCGCATAATTCCGCAATATCAGTTCTTGTGCCGCTACTGCATCGTCGCATTTTATGGCAGAGCGGCAGTAGATAGCCGTTATTAAATTGCTTTTCATACAGCTTCGCTCCCTTCAATCAATCCAAAATCCGTTACTTTCCACTCAATTTCTACCCGGTTGCCGGGATAGATGTACACCTTCTCAACAAGCGCATCCACAAGGGGGCGGCTTAACTTCTCCGAGCCGAGCGCAACGCCCGCAAGGTTACTCAGTTCGTCGCCGGATGCTTTCGCCGCAGACATAACGGCGGCTTCCGCTTTTAACGCATCATAGGCGCGGGTTATCCTGCCAAGTTCCGTTTCTATTGCGGCTTTTGATTCTTTGTAAGCAGCTACATTTATTTCGCCGAGGATAGGTATTTTCTGTTGTCGGTAAGGCCGTCAATAACGGTCTGGACGCCACCCCGAATCTCATAACCCAACCCACGAAGCGCAGACAAAAATCCCTCAAAGCTATCCGCAGCCACAATAGCCCTATCCATCCCGGACATCATCAAATCCACAATGGCTAAATCAATATGTTCGCTTTCAATTAAATCCAGCGCAACATGGCCATCCTCGGCTGCCAGCGGTTCAAAGCCGCCCTGTTTAAGCACAGCGCACATAAGTTTTCTTGTATTCATATCGTCTTCAACAACTAAAATCCTAAACATAAAAATCACCCCTTTATAGCCTTGCTGCGCAATCCGCCGCAGCAATAAGCCCTAGTCTTATGCTTCGCTATATCATTCTAACATATGTAGCTTAGCAAATAAACCTCAACCCAATCTCAACTAAATAGCCCGGATTTGTTGAGAATGACACAACTTTGACACATCTTTGTGGTATAATGGAAGCTGTTGGAAGGGAGGCGTGGTTATCCGTGTTGAAAAAAGGCCGAATTTACGGAGTAAGGGGGCGGCGTGGATATGAGAAAAAGGCTGAAACAAACACCGATAAAAGTGTTGCTGATTATTATTTCGCTTGTCTACATCTTCCCCTTGTTGATTATTTTCACCAATTCCTTTATG
>JAITMQ010000078.1 GCA_031277225.1 Clostridiales bacterium
GCGCTCAGGCACGCTTAAGCCAACGCGCTTGCCGCGCTGAACCTCAAGCCAGGCCTTAATCGTCGCCTTGTCTTCAATATCGTACTGCAGAAGCAGCTCCTTCGGCACAAAGGGCGTGCCGGAATAGAATTGCGTAACAAATTGCGTCATAATGGTTTCATTCGGCACTTCCGCCACGCCATAAACCATAAAATGCTCCCGCCCCGTCATCTTGCCGTCGCGTATAAAAAACACCTGAAACAAGGCCTCGTCGTCATTTGCCGCAAAGGCAATCACATCTTGGTCGCCCTTTGAAATCCTGTCGGCCTTTTGATTCTCATGTATCCGCCGAATCGCCGCGATTTTATCGCGCAAATGCGCCGCCTGCTCGTAATCCAAGGCCTCGGCCGCCGCCTCCATTTCCCGCGTCAAATCCTTTAGAACCTGCTCATGCTTGCCCGATAGGAACTCCAAAACTTGTGCAACTCGCTCATTATAGGCCTCTTTGGTGATAAAGCCCCCACAAGGGCCGGGACAAAGGCCGATATGATAGTTCAGGCAGGGGCGCGCCGCAGGCTTGGCGCAACGGCGCAGCGGCCAAATTTTGTGAATTTGCTCCAGGCTTTCTTTCACGGCAAAACTTGATGTGAAGGGGCCGAAGAATTTGCCGCCGTCTTCGGCGAAGTCGCGCGTGGAGAAAACTCGTGGGAAGTCCTCGTTAAGCGTAACCTTGATATAGGGATAGCTCTTGTCGTCTTTTAGTAGGACATTGTATTTTGGTTGGTGTTGCTTAATCAAATTGCACTCCAGAATGAGGGCTTCAGTTTCGTTGTCGGTAACGATATATTCAAAACGCCGCGTAGTTCCGCGAATATTGCGCACCTTTGTGTGAACCAAATTGCCGTCGCTAAAATAAGAGCGCACCCGCGAACGCAAATTCACGGCCTTGCCCACATACAAAATCTCCTCCGCCGAGCCGAAAAACATATAAACCCCGGCCCTTTGCGGCAATTTCTTCAATTCCTCAAAAATATCAAACATGAAATAATTATCCATCATTTCTTGAACTATGTCAAGTTGGGGTCTGTGGACACAATGCCGGCACATATGCGCGCAATGCGGGGCATGTTATGCGGCGGGGTTATTTTTTTGCCTTTTTTCTGTGGTCTACGCCTGCCAGTTTTAACATTCCGCGTTCTGCCATGCTTATGTATTCTTCCCCTGCTATGACTATATGGTCAAGCACTGCTATATTAAAGGGCGCAAGCTGCGCCATTATGCTTATTGTGGCGTTTACGTCGGCCTCTGAAATTATTGTTGACCCCGAGGGGTGATTATGCGCCAAAACGACATACATGGCCTTGTTTATAAGCGCGTAATCAACGATTTGACGGGGATAGAGTTCTACCCAGTCCAAAGTTCCCTCCGCCAGACATTCCACGCCCCTAAGCGCCATCCTATTGTCCAAACAAAACATATAAAAACATTCCGCAGACTTGCCGATAAACGGGATTTTCGCGTAATTTCCCATGGTTTCCGAATCTGAAAGAATTATTCGCTTTTCCCATTTGCTATATTCATATCTTCGCGCCAAATGCGACACAAGCGACAATAAAACCGCCGCATTTTCCCTAAGCCCCGTTCGTTGCATAATTTTTTTGGGGCTGGCCTCAAAAAGGCTGTATAAATTGCCGCCAAATTCCTTGATAATTTTATGGGCCTTTTTATTTGTGTCCACGCGCGGAATTCCGTAATATAACAGCAATTCGACAATTTCATGGTCGGCAAAAGCCTCCAGCCCGCCACCTTTAATGTAGCGGGCTCGCATACGCTCCCTATGGCCTGCATTGGGATTGGGTCTTTTACTGCTCATAATCGTTCTCCTAGGCAAAAAGAATCAAAATCGGCGGCAAAGCCACGGCCGCGGCCAAAATAACCGCCAAAATGATTGTAAACATGCGTTTTCTCTTTTGGGACATATTACACCTCCATAGATTTTTGGGCCTTTTTTGCATTTATATAAACAAGTAAATCATCAATAATATTGCGCACGACGGTAACAATTGGAATTGCGATTATCATGCCGATTACGCCCTGATAGGCGGAACCTATGGCAATACCAATGATTACCAAAAGCGGGCTAACCTTCATAGACCCGCCGATAAGGCGCGGGAAAATGAAATTTGCGTCAACCTGCTGAATTACAAGCATAACAATACCCGAAATTATACCCAAAGTTAGGCCATCTGTAACCACAATGACGATAAATGCGGCAATTGTGCCGATAATTGCGCCAAACATGGGGATTAAGTTCGCAAAACCAAGCATGACACCAAGCGCAATGCCATAATCCACGCCGATAATGCTAAGCACAATCACCATAATTGTGCCTAAAATAAACGCATCCAGCACCTGGCAATAGATATAACGCTTAAAATAATGGTTAATTTCGCGGCCATATTTCACAACGGGTTCGTATACCTTAATCGGCAACAAAGTCTTAAAAAGGCGCTTGGTGGCCGTGCGCACGCGCCTGCCTTCCGCCATGAAATAAACCGATGAAATCAGCGTTAGCACAAAGCGGAAAAGGAAGCTGAAGAAAGAGCCGACGCCTTCAACGAGATTTGTAAATGTGTCGCCGGTAAAGATTCCGCCGAAAAATTGGATTGCGTCAAAATCTTCAAAAGTCAAAACATTCGCAATGGCCGCAAAGTCAATAAATGGAATCATTTCGCTGGCTTCAAGGTCATATAGGAATGTTTGAATTTGCTGGAAAAGCGACGGCAGGATGTTGACAAGGCTCATGACATTTTCGTAGACGGCGGGGAAGAAGAAATAGGAAAAAATCCAGATTACAGCGATTAGTATGACATAAATTAGCGCAACGGACAGGCCGCGCCGCCGCTTAAGCACCCAGCCGCGCCCCCAACGCTCTAAAAGCCCCTCGAGGCGTTCGCGCGGGATATTCAGCACATATGCGACCAAAAAGCCCCAAACAAAGGGCGCAATAACCCAGAAAAACCGCGAAATCCAGCCGAAAATCACCTCATGTTGGCCCACAATATTAAAAACCACAATTATGGCCGCCGCCAAAAGCAAAACGGAAACCCAAACCTTTAATTGATGCCTGTCTAATAGTCTTTTCATCGCTCCTTATCCCCTTTTAAAATCAGCTTCGATTATTATACCACAACCGCCCGCCCCCTGTCAAAGAAATAGACGCAACTTTCTTGAATTTTTAATCCGAAAATTCGTGCGGCGGCCAGCTTATAAATTTCTAGTTGCGGACGATATTTTTCGACAACTTCTGCAATGTCGCCCCGAATTCTTTCTGTCTTATAGTCAACAATAACAATTTGTCCGTTTTCCTCAAAGGCGCAGTCCATAACCCCATGCACCATCATATCGCCCTGTGTTCCCAAAAAGGCGGAATTTACGAGTTCGGGCGGCATTGAGATTACAAAGGGAATCTCGCGGTATATATTTTTTGCATTACGCATACGCTCGGCCAGGGGCGAATTCAAGAAATTTGCAATCAAATCGACAGGGATGATTTTGGCTTCTTCGGAAGTCAGAAGCTTTATGTTGACGAGATGCGCCGCAAGTGCGGAAATATCGGCAGGATTGCGCTTGTGGAAGTCGATATGTTCGAGCACCGTGTGGATAATTATTCCCCTACCCGCAGAATCAATTTGTGCCGCGCCGGTGATGAAGGCGGGCGGCTCGAATTCGCGCTTTTCTTTAGGTTGGAATTTTGTCGAATCGTGCAGGAATTCATTGAAGTATAGCCGCTTAATTTCGGAAACGGACATTTTGGCGGGGACATGCAGAGCGTCTGCATGGGCGTAATTATAGGCCAAACGGTGAAAAATCTCCTTGCGTAAGTCGTTGTCGGCGGATTCGGCCTGCTGAATCTTGCTGAAAATTGTAAGTAGATTCTCCTGCTTTTGCTTCGCCTCCATTTGTATGGCGGCTTCGTCGGTTTTTTGTACATCCCAAATATTCCGGGGCGGATTTTCGCCCAATGCCATTAAAATCCAGTCCATATAGGAGCGGCCGCGCGCCACGTCGAAGGGAGTGGGCCGCCCGCCCAAATCGGCGTATTTTCGGGAATCCTTCGCAGTTCCGACAAGGAAAAGCTTCTCCTTGCATCTTGTCAATGCTACATATAGTATTCGCATCTCCTCGGAAATCTGCTCGGCCTTGATTTTTTCGGCAATCACGGCGCGCGGAAAGGTGTCGCTAAGGATATTTCGCGCAGAATCAAGGCTTTTAAGGCCAATTCCCAAATCATAATCCATCACAAGCTTGCGTCCGGAATCCCGCAAATTAAAGCTTTTGCCCATCTGGCACAAAAAAACGACAGGAAATTCCAGTCCCTTGCTTTTGTGAATTGTCATCACGCGAACCAAATCCTCGTTTTCGTTGGCAACACGGGCTTTTTCGAGGTTGTGCTTATTCTTCTGCAATTTTTCAATATAGCGAATAAAGTTGAAAATCCCTTTAAAACTGCCTTCTTCAAAGCGCGTGGCCTTCTCGAAGAGAAGCATTAAATTTGCGCGGCGAAGCTCGCCGCCGGGCAGTAGGCCGACAAAATTGTAATAATTTGTCTGCTCGTAAAGCCAAAAAATCAGCTGGCTCATGCTTAAAAAGCGCGACATTTCGCGCCATTTGGTAAGCTTGTCCATGAAATCGCGCGCGCGAAGGCCCAAATCGCAATCATTCTCCTGCCCGAAGGTCTGTAAAGCGGCGTAAAAATCGGCATTTGCGCCATTTTTGCGACTTTTGCCAATCATTAGCAATTCATCCGCGCTAAATCGAAAAATGTCGGAAAATAGGGCGGTGAGCAGGGGGATGTCCTGTCGCGGGTTGTCAATAATTTGCAAAATTGCTAAAATTACCATAATTTCCGTGGCCAAAAAATAATCGTCGTCATGGTCGCAAAATGCGGGAATATCGTGGTTTTTCAGCTCGTCGACAAAGATGTGGGCGGCCGCTTTAGAGCGCAGGAGGATTACAATATCAGAATATTTAATATTTGGCATGTCGCCGCCAATCAACTTGCCAATATATTTGGCAACGATTTTTGCTTCGGCCTGACCCTGCACCAATTCTGACAGTATCTCGTCAATATGGTCTTGTTGTTTAGTTTCCTCGCCGCCGCCTTTTTCGACAATATGCACAACAGTCCGAAAATCAAGGCTTTCATTCGGTTCAAAAGTTGCTGCGAATTTTAGCGAATTTTCGTGGTCATATTCAATTCCGCCGACCATGGGCGACATAATTGTGCCGAAAAGAAAGTTTACAGAATCGATAATATTTTTACGGCTTCTAAAATTATCCATAAGATATAGCGCACGACCCACCGCAGGATTTTGACTATACTCAAAGTTTTTTTCCCAAAAAATTTTGGGTCGCGCCATCCTAAACTGATAGATGCATTGCTTCACATCGCCGACCATGAAGCGTTTAATGCCGCCGGCCGCCGCCACGGAGCTTAAAATCATCTCTTGAATCAGGCTGGAATCCTGGTATTCGTCGATGAAAATCTCGTCAAAATATGCGCCAATTTCAAGGGCTTCGGGGGTAAGTTCTAAACTATTAGTCGCCTCACTTCTATTAACTAGTACCTGCAAGCAGAAATGCTCAAAGTCGCTGAAATCCACAATGCCGCGTTCGGCTTTTTCGGCCTGAAATCGCCTAGAAAATTCCAAAACCAGCCCGGCCAAATCCTCCAAATCCTTGATACTTTCAGTAATATCCGCCAGCATTTCCGCCGAATTTTTTACCAAAACTTTTTGTACACTTTCAGCGGATTTTCTATAAGAATCGCGAATATTTTTGATGCGGTCTTGAATCTGCCAAATTTCGACATCCTTTTGGCGATTAGCAGGAAAGCGACTAAATGTAAAGCCCCACGAAGCGACAGCTTGTTCAAAATCCCTCGAAAGTGCGGCCTTGGCGGCCTGCACCTTCGCAAAATCGTCCTCCAAAGCCTCCGAATATTTCGGATTGACCCCGGGCAACGCAGCTAATTCAAAAGCCTTTCCAATATTATCCAAAATTCCCTGCGCCTCCAGTGCGGCGCGCTGAGCAAAATTTGTATACCAAGAGTTGTCGTTCGAACCCTGCGGAAGGCTGTAAGCCGCCGCACAAGCCAAAAGCCAGCCCTCGGGGTCGGGCGCGGCGCGGGAAAATTCGTGGACATCAAACACCGCGCGGCGAAAATTTTCGTCCCCGACCCTCGCGTCAAAAAGATTCGATAAGTGCATAAAATTTTCATTCTTTCCATGATTGTAATGTTCCAAATAATACTCTTCGAACAATTCATCCAAGACCTCGGCCTTTAAAAGCCCGATTTCCGCCGAATCCGCCACGCGAAAATTCGGGTCCATGTCGATTTTATGAAAAAATCGACGCGCCACAGTCAGACAAAATGAATGAATTGTCATAATATTAGATTTATTGATAAGAGCATATTGCCGCTTTAAATTAGCATCCCTCGGATTTTGCTTGATTTTATCGCTTAAAGCCGCCGCCACGCCCTGCCGCATATGTTGCGCCGCCGCGTCGGTGAAGGTTACGACTAACAACCTGTCTATATCAATTGGCGTACTACCGGTAATCATTTGGATTATGCGTTCCACCAAAACCGTGGTTTTGCCCGAACCGGCACCGGCCGACACCAAAATATCAGTATTCCTAATGTCGATGGCATCCCTCTGTGCGCCCTTAAACTCAAAATTCCTCACTCGCCACACCCTCCAAAAACGCCGTAATTTCGCCAAAATCGGCCTTAATGACCCCATTAGCCATCCGCCCGGACTTGCCCCCGGCGGCCTCTAATGCGGAATTCAGCCGGACAACAAAGGCCGCAACTTGCGCCTCATTTTGGGCGCAAATGGCGTATTTATAGGCTTGCGCCGCGCCTGACAGCACCACGGCAATCCTTGCCCGCTCCGCCACAAGCGTGGCAAATCGGCGCATATCCTGCACATCGAGGCTCTCTTCAAAGAAATACGACAAATTACATCCAATTTCGACAGTTGCTGTCCTTAACTCAAAGATTTATTTTGCAAATTGTCCAACTTTTTTCCGTGAGCCGACTTGAGTTCCATAAGTTTTTCTAATGCACAAATGATACTGTCAGTATCAGAGGAAAGCAACGAACCCGCCTCCCTGCAAATCGCATTTTTTCTTGAATAATCCCAAAGCGCATCATGGCCACAATATACATTTAGTCGCACTCCGCTCTTGTACTTCTGGTATGAAACAATCTTGATAATGCCGATTTCTAAAGTGTTCTTCACATGCAGGGCGGCGCAGGCGCATAGGTCATAGCCGGGAATATCTACGAGCCGAACCTCTTCGTCGGGTTCGAAAGCGCGCTTGCTGCGCAAATCCAAACTTACAATGTCTGCACCCAAAGCAACTTTTTGTACGATTTCACCAGCCGAAGCGACCGCTCCATTGGCCAAATATTCCAAATAGTCTATATTTTCTTTGCTCATATTAGTATCCAAATCCATGGTGAAGCCCCTGTCCGACATGTGAAAACCCACATTTTTCGCGCCAAAATGAGTCTTCGCCAAACCCGAAAGAATATGCTCGCCGCTATGATTTTGCATGAAGGCATATCGCCGCCGAAAATCCACTTTACCGCGAACGGTCTCACCGATAGGACGCTCGGCCAGCACATGGTAAATATAACCATTTTTTTGATAACAATCCAGCAAAACCGCGCCATTCAGCCATCCCGTGTCCCTCGGCTGACCGCCGCCACCTGGATAGAAACAGCTGCGATCCAAAGCCACATGAAATAAACTCTCAGTATCATTAATTTCAAGAATTTTCGCCTCAAAATCGGCTTGATAGGCGCAGTCATAGTAAATTCTATAAGTTTTACTCATTTTCGTAATCCTCCAACTCCATATTAATCCAAACGAATGGGCTTGTCAAGGGCAAATTTTTGTGGTACAATGTATTTTTGGAGGGAGATTATGCGGATTGGGCTGGGTTATGATTCCCATAGATTTTGTGAACACAGAGTATTAATTTTGGGCGGCGTGCAGGTGCCGCATGATTTTGGGCTTTTGGGTCATTCGGACGCGGATGTGCTCACACATGCCGTAATTGACGCACTTTTGGGTGCTGCGCGGCTGGGCGACATTGGCCGACTTTTCCCCGATACTGACGAAAAGTATAAAAATATTTCCAGCACAATACTTTTGAAGGAGGCATACTCTGAGTTAAGAAAATCGGGATTTTTTGTTGTGAATATCGACGCAACAATCGTCGCCGAGGCCCCCAAACTTTCGCCACTCATCCCCCAAATGGAGCAAAATCTCGCCGATTGCTTGGGCATTGCGGCCTCGCAGGTTAGCGTAAAGGCCACAACTGCCGAAAAAATGGGCTTTGTGGGGCGCGGCGAGGGGATTGCCGCTCATGCAATATGTCTTATTGATAAGGTGATGTCATGAAATTATTTAATACTTTGAGTCGGCGCAAGGAGGACTTTGTGCCTGTTAAACCCGATGAAATCGGCATTTATGTCTGCGGGCCAACGACTTACAATTTAATCCATGCGGGCAATGCGCGCCCCTATGTGGTTTTTGACGTTTTGTGGCGATTTATGGAATATTTGGGCTACAATGTTAAATATGTACAAAATTTTACAGATATTGACGATAAAATTATCCAAAAGGCGCGCGACGAGAATATCAGTTTTCTTGATATTAGTAATCGTTATATTGACGAATTTTTTGTCGACGCCGACGCCCTAAATATCCGCCGCGCCCATTTCTATCCCCGCGTAACCGCCGAAATTAGCGGAATTATCGACCTTGTGCAACTCCTTGTTGACAAAAATTTTGCATATGAAAAAAATGGCACGGTATATTTTATCTCGAAGCTGGCCGATAATTACGGAAAGTTGTCGAAAAAGAATATCTCAGAGTTGGAGGCGGGCGCGCGTGTCGAGGCGAATCCCGATAAAATCAACCCTTCCGACTTCGTGCTTTGGAAGGCCGCCAAGCCCGGCGAACCCAGCTGGGACAGTCCCTGGGGCCCCGGCCGCCCCGGCTGGCATATTGAATGTTCGGTCATGGCGCGGAAGTTCCTTGGGTGCGTCGTCGACATTCACGCGGGCGGCGAAGACCTGATGTTTCCGCATCATGAGAACGAAATTGCGCAGAGCGAGGCCGAGATGGACGGCCCATTTGTAAACTATTGGTTGCATAATGGAATGTTACTGGTTGATAATCAGAAGATGGCGAAGTCCGAAGGAAATTTTTTCCTGGTGCGAGATGTGGCCGCAAAATACAACTATCCATTGCTACGATTTTTTCTACTGTCAGTTCATTATCGTTCGCCGCTGAATTTTAGCGAAGAGTTGCTAAAGGCCGCCGCCGCAGGATTTGAGCGTATTCGCAACTGCCGCCGAGCCCTTGCCGAGCATGGTGCGGGCGCGGGCGAAGCCGGATTTATCAAGGCTTTCAAGGCTGCGCTGGCCGACGACTTGAACACAGCCAACGCCATCAGCACGATTTTTGACCTCGTTAAGGCCGCGAATATCGCCCTGCGCGAAGGCGCGGAAGCCGCGGTTTTGCAGGGTTTTCTGGCCGAGTTAGACCTTATGTGCGATTTATTAGGTTTAGTTATATCCTCGGAGAGTGGAGTTGACAGCAGCGAAATCGAGAATTTGATTAGCGAGAGGAATTCCGCTAAAGCCGCCAAAAATTGGGCTTTAGCCGACGAAATTCGCAATAGGCTACACACATTGGGTGTAGTTATCGAAGATACAAGAGAGGGCACAAAATGGCATTTAACGAATACTTAGGGGGCGACCCGTCGCTGCTTTCTCCCTTAAATCTGGCATTTGTGGGGGATGCGGTCTATAGTCTGTTGGTGCGCACGCGGCTTGTGGCGGCGGCAAATCGCCCGGCCCACGCGCTTAATAAGCAGGCAAGTGCCAAGGTTTGCGCGGTTCGACAGTCCGCCGATTACTACTATTTGTTGCAATTTCTTAGCGATGAAGAGTTGTCGGTGTTGAAGCGCGGGCGCAATGCCAACCCCTCTCAAAAGGCTAAAAATGCGAGCATTGCGGAGTATCGTAATGCTACGGGTTTAGAAACTTTGTTTGGTTATTTGTATCTTAAGGGCGACTTTGAGCGCATGATGGAATTATTTAATTTATGTTGGAGTGAGGACGCAAATGAAGCATAAAAATATGCACAAACACGAAAAAGTTGAAGACGAAAATTTATTCGAGGGGCGCAATGCCGTTCTGGAGCTGCTTAATGCCGAAAAGACGATTCATCGCCTGTTTATCAAGGATGGCGAGGCGCAGGGCAGCCTAAAGGTAATTTTTGCCAAGGCCAAGGAACGCGGAATTCCCGTTACTTTTTGCCCCAAGGATAAATTGGATAAAATGTCAGAAACAGGCAAGCATCAGGGCGTGATTGCGCTTTGCCCGCCCTTTGAATATGCCTCTTTAACCCAGGTTTTGCGGGATTGCGCCGCTAAATCCGAAGAGCCCTTCCTTATAATTCTCGACAAAATTTTTGACCCGCATAATTTCGGCGCGATAATTCGCACCGCGATGGCGGCGGGCGCGCATGGCGTAATCATCCCAAAACGCCGCAGCGTGGGCATTACGAGCGCCGTTGTGCGCGCTTCGGCGGGCGCGGCCGGGCATCTGCCGATTATTAGAGTTTCTAATATATCCCAGGCCATGGACGCAATGAAAAAGTCGGGAATTTGGATGGTTGGCGCGGAAACGGACGGCGAAATCATCTATGACGCGCCGCTGTCGGGCCCAATTGCCCTAATTATTGGCAATGAGTCCGAGGGGCTGTCGCGGTTGGTGAAGGAAAAATGTGATTTTTTGGTAAGTATTCCAATGATTGGCTCTCTGGCCTCGCTAAACGCCTCGGTGGCGGCGGGCGTGGCCATGTATGAGGTTGTAAGGCGGCGAATGTATGGATTACGCTAAATTTAGTGATGAGCAATTGGCGCGCCTTGCGGCGGATGAAAGTGCCGCGCAAGAGGCGTTATTGCGGCGTTTTAAAGGCCATGTAACCAAAATTGCGCGGCCTTATTTTATTATGGGCGGCGACCGTGAGGATTTGGTGCAAGAGGGCATGATTGGGCTGTATAAGGCGATTCGGGAATTCCGCGCGGGGACGGCATCCTTCGCCACTTTTGCTACTGTATGTATTAAAAATCAAATACTTGACGCGATAAAAAATGCTTCTCGAAAGAAGCATGGGCCGCTAAATACATATATTTCCATGGACGCACAAAGCCCCGAAATTGCGCAAATAACCGACCATCATCAAGAGCCGGAAGAAATCCTGATTCACCGCGAAAACAAGCTTAGGCTGGAAAATCTCGTGCAGGCCTCGCTTAGCGACCTGGAATCCGCCATTTTAGCGCAATTCCTCGCGGGCTTAAGTTATGCCGAAATCGCCGAAACTTTAGGAAAAACCACGAAAAGCGTCGATAATGCATTATTCCGAATCCGGCGGAAGGTGGCGAAGCAGTTGGCGGTTTGATTGTATCCTTGTAGTTTTGTCCGGAGTGCTTCCGGGATAAGTTGCGGCTAAAGATACCGATGAAAGTCGACTAAATCCTCGTAGCACCGTAGCTTGTCGGATTATGTACAGCGGTCAAACCAGTCTGGCGGCAATGGCGGGCGGTTATCGCATTGCCAAATATTCCAGCGCGACATTTAGCGCGTCTGCGGATTCCGCCCAAATGTCGGGATAGAGCGTATCGCCGATTATGCCTTGGTTTGGCCGCCCCCACCATGATGTGGAAATGAATACGGACAGGCTTGATTCGGGCAGGTAAACGGGCATCATTTCGGCAAAAAAGCTGGGGGACTGGCGGCTTGGTTCGCCAACGATAATGCCGTGATTCCCGTCCACAATCATGGTTGCTATTTGCGTGGCGGCACTAAAAGTATAGTTGTCCGTAAGCACAGCCACGAAGATTCCATTGGGATTTTCGGCGGCATAAGGGTCTGCTTCAAAAATTACCCGAAGTTCGCCAAATTCGTCCAAATTCAGCGGTTCGGCATCTTCCCCGGCCAAATTTCTAAACAAATGCTCGCTTATGCGCAAAATTCGCCCCGGCGTGGCAGATGTCGCGCCCATGGCATTTGCCAGCCGAATCCACGGGAAAATGTCGCCGCCTTCATTGCCGCGCAAATCCAAAATAAATTTGTAAATACCGCTCTCAATCGCCGCGTAAACGGCCTCTGCAACCGCTTCGACATATGGGTCGTCTATTGCAACTCTAAGGTCGATTAAAAATACATCATCGATAATTTTGTGATTTATGCCAAAATCATAATTCGGCAAAATGAGCCGCCGACGGCCAAATTCCGCCGTGCGGCTAATTTCTGCGCCATTGTACAGCAAACCAAGCTCCACAGACAGCGCATCTCCCGAATAAAACAGCTCGACCCCCGCCATTTCAAGGAATTCCGCCCGTCCTGCCCATTCGCCATAATTCAGCATACGCTGAATATCGTTTTCGACAATATGATGCCTGTCCACTATGTCAAAAATTTCACGAACATCTATGCCGCCTATGGAAATAACTTCCATATATGGCTCATTTAGCAGAAAAAGCCTTGAATCGCGGGCTTTGAAGGGTTCTGCTATAAATTGCAATTCGGCGCGAGCGAGGAAGATTCCGCTGTGAGAATCGGGCAAAACGGCCATAAAGCGCATGGCCGCAAGGGTGAAGGCATTGCGCGTAATTGGCATTTGTGTATAATTTAAAAATTCCGCTCGCACTTGCTCATAATTTTCGGGCAATTTGCCCGGCATTAAAAAAATCGGGTGAATGGCCTCAACCATCTCCACCAAAAAGCCGGCATCCCCCGAAAAATCCCGAGTTTCGGGGGCGTAAACCTCAGGTTCGTAGATTTCCGGTTCGTAAACTTCGGGTTCATAAACTTCCGCCTCGGAAACATTCCCCCCACAGGCGGCCAAGAACACTAAACAGGCCAACAATAACAAAAATTTCCGCACAAAAACCCACCTCACAAATGCTAGCCTTTAATCACCCCAAGCGGCGTAAGCTCAATATGGATGTCTACCAAATCCTTCTGCTCTTCCATGACAATATCAATGCATTTATAGGCGCTTGCGGCCTCGTCCAGGTCGCGCACGCCGCGCAGTCCGTGCAGAATTCCCTTGGCCTCCAGCCGCTCAATTTCCTGCTCCAGCGAAAGGGTGCGCTGGGCCTGTTTACGCCCCATCACGCGGCCCGCGCCATGGCTGCAACTCTCAAAAGACAGCGGATTTCCGCGCCCCTTCACGATATAGGACTTTGTGCCCTGCGAACCGGGAATAATGCCGATTTCGCCCGCTTTCGCACTCGTTGCGCCCTTGCGGTGAACCCAGGTGTCCTTGCCATAATGAAATTCGCGGCGGGCGTAATTATGGTGAACATTGTGGGATTCCAGCACATTTGCGCCTGTAACATCCTCAAAAATTTCCGCAATAACCTGCGACATAATCTCGCGGTTAAGCTTCGCAAAACGCTGGCAATATTCCATTTCGATAATATAGCCGCGGCCGCCCTCGGCATCTGCGTTCAAATAGGCCAAATCCCAGGCTTTAGGCACAATAAAGCCCTTGCCCGAATTCATGGTTTCCTTCGCGAGAGCATTATAATGGTCGCAAACTTTTTTGCCCAAATTGCGGCTTCCCGAATGAACCATAAACCAAATAAAGCCGTCGTCGCCCTTTTGCACCTCGATAAAATGATTTCCGCCGCCCAAAGTGCCGACTTGGCGGCGCGCACTCTTATGTTCTTGTTGCACAATACGCGCGCCCTGCGGCGGCGGCTCAATTTCAAGGGGCTTGTCGCGGTGCTTAAAGCCCATGGGAATGGCCTTTCGAACGGCCCCCAAAACGCGCTTTAAATCCTCGCGGCTGATTTCCTTAAGGCTTGTGCGGCTGGCAAGCACGCCACAGCCAATGTCAACGCCCACGGCATTTGGCACAATATGGCCGATGGCCGCCATTACGCCGCCTATGGGCATTCCAAAGCCCTGATGTGTGTCGGGCATGAGGGCAATATGATGATGTGCAAAGGGCAGCATTGCAATGTTTCGCGCCTGTGAAAGCGCGCCCTCTTCGGCCTCCATGGCCCAACATAAAATGTCCAAACCTTCTGTTTTAATTGTTCTCATAATTACCTCCCTAATTCATCCCTAATTCATCACCGAGTAAATTTCCACATCGTCATAAATCGCATCTCTCTTTTTAAATGTTTTTGCCCGCGAAATTTCGAAAACATCGTCGTCGTTATTGAAGGCATAATTAAAAGCCGACAACAAGTCCAATCCCAAAAGATTCCGAAAATCGCGGCCGCTTTCCTTAATAACCAAAAATGGCATATTTTTGACCTCGTGGCCAAGTATATTGATTAAGGGGATTTTTATCAGCGCGGCATCAACCACATTTTCATTTGCATTAGAAAGCTTCCCCGGGAAGGGTTGCATATTTCTGTAAATCCATTGATTTGTGTATCCCAAGCGACTCAAATCAATCTTGGATATTGTTGTACAATCCGCTCCCGTATCCACCTTAAAAATTACCGACTTCATAACCGTGTCGCTGCATTTTAGAATATCGATTTCCACATAGGCTCGACCTTCTTTTTCCAAATTGATAACCGAATGATGATTAATCAACATAAACTCCCCCTATTTCCACACCTTTATATGATGAACGCCCGCCCGAAATCCCCGACCTGCCAACGGGAGATTTTATTTCAATGTCCCATAGCTCATCTTCATTTTCGGCTATATAGGCGACATAACCCTCGTCCCTATCAGCCCAGTCCACCGTCTTTGTCCGGACAAAATAAAACTTATAGTCGCTATACTTTCTCTTGGCCTCTCCGGCCGTCATAATTTCCTTCGTATCAATTTTTTGCAGGGTCATTTAAATCATCCTTTCCATAATTTCACTCAAACGCTCAAAATCGCTGAAATTCAGGGCTTCGCCGCGGATTGTCGGGGGCAGACCCGCTTCTTGGATAAGGGCGGCGGCTTGTTCTTTGGTTAGGTTAAGGTTGGCGGACAGGCAATTCGCCAGGGTTTTGCGGCGATTGGCGAAGGCGGCGCGAATTAGGGGGAAGAAAATTTTGGAATTAATGTCGCGCCTTGGATTAATTTCGATTTTTATGACGGCGGAATAGACGTCGGGGCGGGGATGAAAGCTATGCGGCGGGACATTGGCGATTAGGGCGGCTTTGCCATAATATGCCAGGGATAAAGTGGGAATTCCATAGGCCTTAGTGCCTGCGGCGGCCAAAAAACGGTCGGCCACCTCTTTTTGAACCATGACAACCATGGCCGTAATCGGCAATTTTTGCTCCAAAAGGCCGAAAATTACGGGTGCCGTAATATAATACGGCAGATTCGCAACGATTTTAGCACTCGCAAAGCCGCTTGCGGCAATAATTCCACCTACATCGGCTTTAAGAATGTCTTCTCGCAAAATTCGCACATTGGCAAATTCTTTTGCGACTGTTTGTTCAAGAATTTCCGATAACTTTGTGTCGATTTCAATGGCCACGACATTAGCGGCGCATTTAGCCAGCTCTGCAGTCAGCACACCCAAACCGGGGCCGATTTCGATAACCAAATCGTCCTTAGAAATTTCCGCCGCCGCAACAATTTTCGCCAAAACATGGGCATCCGTCAAAAAATTCTGCCCCAGATGTTTTTTGGGATAAATCCCATATTCTGCCAAAAGTTGCCTTATAAAATTTTTTGAAGTAAGATTAGACATGAAACACCCATTCTATGCGCCATCCGTCCTCGGTTAGCACAAAAACAAGAGTTATATCGCCAATTTCGGCCACAAATTCATTAGGCGTAATCTCGCTAATTTCGGCATCTTCAGGCGACCATTGCCACCATGCCGAAAAATTCTCTATAAAGAAATTGTCCAAATTCGCAACAATTTGCCCATCTTCTTCCGAAAAAGCCGGAAAATCGGGATGAAACAGCATTGGCTCAAGGAATCCCGCAATAAATTGCGGGCCAAAAACGGCATTAAATTCGTCAAAAATGTCTTGCATATTTTGCAGACGGCTGTCGGCGGGAAATTGGAAATAGTCCCAAATTGCGGGGTCTAAGGCGGACATTATGTCCACATAAGGCCCATGCAAATCCCGCAAAATCGCCATTGCGGCCGCAATATCGGCGGGGGCATAGCGCGGAAGATGCGGCGTGCTTGCGCCCGCAGACCAAAATTCCATCGAGCGAATGGCGATAAACGGCCCTTCATAGGGCTGCCCGTCCACCGTAATCGTAACCCCGCGCGCATTAAACAATGTGGCAAAAATGTCCACAATTGCGGCCAAAATGCGCTCTTCGGCCTCGGCGGATCGGACGGCCTGCATTTCACGCAAAAATCCCGCCGAAAAATCCAAATGAAGATTCTGATTGTTCGGATTTAAAAAGTAACTATTTAGGGCGAAATCGTCAGCCAATTCATGCCTGAAAACCGCCAAGGCCGCGCGCGCCAAAAGGTCGCTATACAGGGCTGTAAGGTCATTATTCGTTGTGAAAACTATGGGAATTTGCGGCACATTGCCCTCGGCATCCACATGAAATGCCGGAACATAGCCCCTTAGCCCATCATGCGAAATTTCGGTTAACATAGTGGTTGTAATGCCCTGCTCAAAATTCTCCAAATCCTCAATATGAGCGGGAATTCCGCCATAATGAATTTGCTTCACCATGCCGATTCCTTCTGCAAAAAACGCGCGCGTAACGGGTTCGACATGAAAATCTCCGTCATCTTGACCGGTACTTGTAATTTCAATGGTATTAAAAGTTCCGGCGGGCGTGGAAATTCGCACATCAACCCCCGTAATCTCCTTAACGGCTCGCGAACCCTCGTTTAAAGGATGCGACCGCCAGCGCGTGCCAAGCTCAAGATTATCGGGAAAAATTACATAAAACATCTCAAAATTTTCGTCCGTAATGTCGATATATGGCGAAATTCCGTCGGCCTCCGACCGCCCTATGATATAAACGACGCGCCCATCAATCATTTCAATGACTTCAACCATGCTGCCGCCGCCATGCATAATAAGCAGGCGTTGCATACGATTTTCGCGCACAAAGGAGTTAAAAGTCGTAAAATCGGTTGTAAAGCCGGGGCCCTCCATTTCGTAAACCAACACAAGATTTTCCATAAATGGAAAAAATGGTGAATATTCGGCCCCCTGCAAGCGATTGCAGGCCGCCAAAATAAATATAAGCAAAATTAATATTCCGAATTTCTTCATTAGCTCACTCCTAATAAATCATTGATTGTATAAAGTTTTGCGGGCTTATCCGCAATGAATTTGGCTGCGCGAAGCGCGCCGCGCGCGAAAATTTCCCTTGAAAGCGCCCTATGCGTAATTTCGACAATTTCATCGGGCCCGGCGAAAATTACGCTGTGTTCACCAACAATAGTGCCGCCCCTTATGGCCGAAATGCCGATTTCATCGGCTTCTCGCTTTTGCAAATATTGGGAGCGGTCATATACAAATTTAAATTTCCCGTCTGCGGCGGCATTTATGCTATTGGCGAGCAAAAACGCCGTTCCCGAAGGCGCATCCAATTTTTGATTATGATGGGCCTCGATGATTTCAATGTCAAAACCCGATTTTGCAAGGGTTTGTGTGGCAATGGCCGCCAATTTCGACTGCAAATTGACCCCCAGCGACATATTTGACGACAGCAAAATCGGCACAAGTTCTGCGGCGGCGGCGATTTCGTTCAAAGTGTCGTCGCTTAATCCCGTTGTGCAAATAACCAAGGGAATTTTGCGCAAAACGGCATATTTAACCACGCCCGAAACGGCGTCGGCATGGGATGAATCGATGATGACATTTGCGGGTGCTGTGCAGTCGTCCAAAGGCGCGTCTTTGTCAACAGTCGCCACAACCGTGGCGCGCATATCCGACGCAAGCTGCGCAATTGCGCGCCCCAATCGCCCAAAGCCGTGAATAATAATTTCCATAATCTACCCCCAAAGAATATTCCAAAAACATTATAATATTTCCCGAACCTTAAGTCAAGTTTTTTTCAAAATACCCTTGACAAGCTTATTAGATTATGTTATATTAGATTTACTTATGTTAAATAATAAATTCTGATATAGGGGGTAATTATGTCCGACACGAAGAAGTTTTTGGGGAAGGTTTTCGAGATGGATAAGCGAGTAAATAAGCTAACAGAGCAGCTGGCCACCCTTCGGGCCCGCCAAATCAGTCCCGCCGCCGCGCGGCTTGGCGAGGGTATTCAAAAAACTCGCAATATCACCGCAGACGAGGACTTGTTGATAAAAATTCTTATGCTGGAAGAAAAAATTGCACGCACCAAGGGGCAGCTTTTGCGGCATGAGGAGCAAATTCGCCTAATGACCCTGAATTTGCCGCCAATTCAAAAGGCCGTAATCACCTGGCGTTATATTTGCCGCAATCTTTGGAAAGACATAGCGAAAAAGGCGGAAATGTCCGAAATGCAAATAATGCGCGAGCACAATGCCGCCATAAAATGTATGGATATGGAAAATTTGCTACATCCTTCCTCCTCGTACATAATGTGAACGAATAAAGTATTGCATACTACCCAAAAGAATTTGACAGGGGGGATTGGTTATTGTATAATAAGGAATAGGTAGAATGTGGAATGTGGAATGTGGAATGACGAGGCGGCACGCAATGCGAAAGGGCGAATAGATGAGAAGAATTAGGGAGAAACAGCAAAAGAGAAAATTGCCGCTTTATACCGTGATGTTTGCGCTTACGGCTTATTTGGTTTCGCTTTTGGTGGCGGGCTTTGATTATATTGTGCCCGACACGCACGACATAACGGTCGGAATTCCCGCGCCAATGGACTTTCACGCCACGCGCGTTGTCGAAAATGTCTATCGAACGCGCCTAAATCGCGAGGCCGCCGCCGCCGCAATTTCGCCGCAATTTGACCATTCCGAAGCCATAACAGCCGAGATTTTGGACAATTTGCATGGCTTTTTCGTGGCAATTGGCGAGGCGCGGGCGCAATTCTTGCCCATAATTTCGCCGTTTGATGAGATTTCAGACCCCCCTGCCCCACCCTTTGAAAACCATTTGATAACAGCCGAATCCGCGACTTTTGCGCGCTTTATGGCGGCCTTAACCGAATATATCGAAGACATTCTTCAGGCGCAGGTTACAAGCCCAACAGCCCTTGCGGGTCTTGTTAACCAAACCGCCGAAGTCCTGCGAGAGCAGGGTTTTGACGAGGACTTTGTGGCCACAGGCCTAATGTTGGCGCAGGAATTCGTGCGCCTTAACATGGTCATAAACGAGGAGCGCACGGAAAGCCTTCGGCAGGAGGCCGCAGACGCAGCTGATGTCATTTC
This sequence comes from Clostridiales bacterium, assembly GCA_031277225.1. Taxonomy (GTDB): domain Bacteria; phylum Bacillota; class Clostridia; order Lachnospirales; family WRAX01; genus JAITMQ01. The sequence goes on from JAITMQ010000078.1 coordinate 19,419, forward strand.
CTTCCAAATGGGGCAAATTATTGTGCGCGAAGGAAGCATAATCGACGAGGAAGCCTATCTTGCGCTAACCGAGCTTGGCCTTATCGGCGTAACCGCCGCCGCCATCTTCGCGGGGCTGGCTGGCTCATCGCTTATTGTTACAATCGTTTTCGCAATCTCAATATTTTACATTTGGACATATAAAAAAGACATGGCCTTCGACAAACGCCAAGCTCTCATGCTTACAAGTCTGTATATTATGGCCATCGTCCTGCTCCGTGTAATGCTCTATCTCCCCTTCTATTTCACGCCGATAATGCTTTTTGCGATTTTGTGCGCCATTCTAATCGACACGCGCCTGTCCGTGGTGATAACAATCGCGCTGTCCATGGTCGCTGTGGTAATTGACCCCATGAACACAATGTTTGTAACATATTCGATTATAAACGGCGTTTTTGCCGCAATTTTGGCCAAAAAAATTGTTGTGCGCTCGAATATGTGGATGGCGGCGGGCACTTTTGTTTTGGTGAATGCCCTCACGGTTTTTGCAAATTATTTCCTTTTTGCGGGCGGCTTCACGGACCAAACGCTGCTTTCCGCTGTTTTGGCCATGGTTGGCGGCGTTATGACAATAACGCTGGCCTATGGCTCGCTTCCCATTTGGGAATCGCTTTTCCGCGTCGTAACCCAAAACACGTTGCTTGAGCTGACAGACCCGAATAACGGGCTTTTGCGCCGCCTGCTGATTGAAACGCCGGGAACATATCATCATTCGCTTGTTGTGGCGAATTTGGCCGAGGCGGCCTGTTTTGACATTGAGGCAAACCACGTTTTGGCGCGCGTCGGCGCATATTATCACGACATTGGTAAAATGAAATATCCCCAATATTTCGCGGAAAACCAGACGGATTTTAATCCGCATGACACTTTGCCGCCGCGCACTTCCGTGGAGGTTATAAATGAGCATGTAACGGGCGGGCTTGAGCTTGCGCGGCAACACAAGCTGCCGCTGCCGATAATGGATTTTATTGAGCAACATCACGGGACAAGCCTAATGAAGGTGTTTTTTCATAAGGAGAAAATGGCAAATCCCGACATTGAAATTGACGAGAGGGATTTTAGATATAATAATCGAATTCCACAGTCGTCCGAAACGGCTGTGGTTATGCTGGCGGATACCTGCGAGGCGGCCGTGCGTTCGGTTTTTGGCAAGGGCGACAAGGATGCGAATGAAATTGAGCCCTTTGTGCGCAAGCTGATTAAGGACAAGCTTGACGACGGGCAATTGAACGAATCGGGCCTGTCAATTAGGGATTTGGAAGTCATCACAAAGGCGTTTATGCGGGTGTTTAAGGGAATGCATCATGAGCGTGTGCCATATCCTACGGGAACGGTGGCGGAAACGCTTAAGCGGAGGTAGAATGGACTGGGAGATTTTGGTTACGAATAATGCAGACGAGGATTTGGGCGCATATGAGGATTTGGCGCGGCGCTTCGCGCTGGCTGCCCTTGCCACGCAAAGCCTTCGGCGCGGCGAGGTTTCCGTGCTTTTTGTGAATGATGCCGAAATGCAGTCGCTTAACGCTTTGCATCGGAATAAGGATGCCACAACGGATGTGCTGGCCTTCCCGCAATATGAGGCGGACGAGCTTGCCCGCATGGGCGGCGAATTTGTTGTGCTTGGGGATATAATCATCAGCATTGACAAAGCGAGGGCGCAAGCCCGCGAATATGGCCATTCCCTAGAGCGGGAGCTGGCCTTTTTGACGGTTCACGGAATTCTGCACCTGCTGGGCCACGACCATGATACGCCCGAAGGGGAAAGGGAAATGTTTGCCTTACAAAACGAAATCCTGCGCGCACCTATTCCTTAACCTGCAGCAAATCCAACGGTGCGCGGTTTGTTGCTATCGTTATGCCTGCAATTGCGCCTATTGCTGCTCCCAACATATAGATAGCAGCTATGGCGATTGGCAGGGCGTTCCACATAAGATTAATCGCGCCAAGGCCGAGAATTAGGCCGATTAGACAGACCGCAAAAACCTCCAACCACAACATTATACCCGTCTTCGCGCGTTCCACACCCAACACCCGCTTTAAAGCGGCGTTTTTTGTGTTCTGCAAGGTTATCAGCAGGGAAAGTCCCGCGCCTATGGCCAGCGATATTGCGATTGCCACGGGGTACAGAATCCGCATAAGCGAAAGATTGTCCTCCATTGGCCCGACGACATAGCGCAATTCCTCGTCGTCAAAATGGGTTATAAGCCCGACAAAGCCGGCATTTCCCGCGCTCATAATCGCGCGAATGGCCTGTTGCGCGCTGTCAATATCGCGATTAAATTGCGGGTCAATCGTGAATCGCAGCGTGGAATAGCCTATGGCAGGCCCTTTCAGCTCTTGCAGAGCCTCAAGCGGCATAATCACGGCATCCCGAAACTCATGCCCTGCCAGAATATGGCGGTTATGCCGCCCGATAATCCAGGCTTGACCCACAACTTCGCCCAATTCCAGCCCGCGCGCCGCCATGATGTCAGCGGAGATTATGACAGGAATCGGCGCGCCTTGCACGAAGGCGAAATTTTCGGAGCTTAGCCCCTCGGCAAATTCGACCACGAATTCCGCGATAGGCTCGCCGTCAAGGAATCTTTCAACGCCCGGAATCTCAAAATCGGGATTTCGCGAGTTGGCGGCAATGAAGCCCACCAGACTATTGGTTGCCATAACCACATCTTGAGGAAAAATTTCCACGGATTGCGAAACGGACTCGATATAGGCATTGTACACAAAACCCCGCTCCAGCAGGGCAGTAAGGGCGTGGTGGGTGATAATATCGCCCAAAAGGCGGTCGGGCGGCGGAATTTCTATGAATGTGGCCTGTTCCACTTCGCCCGAAACGAATGTTGTGTTGTAAAGATGCTCAATCTCAATCTCGTTGCGCTCAATCGTCATTTGCAACCAGCTGATAGAAAGCAGGAAAAATAGCGCAACCACGGCCGTTAGCGAGGATTTTAAGGGCGAGCGGACAATCTGCCGCATGGAATAGCGAAGCATTGCCAAAACCTTATTCAGTCGGCTTCCGCTAGAAATTGGCGGAATTGCGCCGATTCCAATCCCCGCAGGGGCGACTTCTGCGCTAATTTCTGCCGCCGCCTTAGCGGACTTTTTCTCCTTCCGCGCCGCAACGCCCTGTAGCAATTCCAGCACAGACCGGCGCGACAGCTGTAACGTACCGATTGTGAAGGGCAGCATTAAAGCCAAAAACACCACTAGAACCATCAACAAAAGCCAAGGATAGGGCAACGCGATTACAATCTCTTGAAAAACCCCAAGGTCTGCCAGGGTTTCTTGCGCGAGGCTTCTTCCTCGATAAGAACATTACCAAGCTCGCCATAAACAAAAGCAAAATAAGGACGCACACCATCCGGTCTATGCCCGCCGGGATAAATATGCGCATTATTCATGCCCACAAGCAAACCCTCAACCGCATAACGCCTGTCCTCAAAGTCAACAAGCGGGCTTTGGGCAATTATTTCGGCGGCGGCCGCCACATCTCTATGTAAATGCGCAGGCAACTCCTCGGCTTCAGAAGGCCGCAAAAAGCCAATGGAGCGGAAATGCCGCGCAATTTCGTGCACCTGCTCCGAAACAACCAAATATTCAACGGTTCGCAAAACGAAGCCAAAGGCCGCCGCGCCAATCAGCAAAAATAAAACCAAACCCCGCAACAATTGCCGGATTTGGGATTTTAGAAAAACATTCTTCCGCATAATATCACCCCCCACAATATTTTTGCCGCGAACAAGACATTTCCACATTCGCTAATGCTTTCAAAGCGTTACTTTAGCCGGCTTTCAGCCGGCATTTCATGTTCTGCCTTGATTACGGACAAAAGCCCCTGCGGATGTCGCGGGGGCTTTGTTTTTCTATTGGCTAAAGCTTAAAATATGCCACAAGCTCTCGCATCAGTTCTGCTTGCGAGTTCAGCTCTTCGGCGGCGGATGCGGCTTCTTCCGAAATGGACGAATTTTCCTGCACCACGGTGGAAATTTGCGAAACGCCCACACTCATGTGGTTCACGGCCTCCGCCAGCTTATGCGACGAGGTAGATATGCTGGTGATAATACTCAGAACCTCGTCGGCATTGCTTACAATTGCGTCCAAAGCCCCGGCCGTAGAAGTCGCAATTCCCGCGCCCACGTCCACGCGGCTGATGGAATCCTTAATAAGCTCCGTAGTTTCCGTAGCGGCGGTTTGGCTGCGATTGGCGAGATTGCGCACCTCTTCGGCAACAACGGCAAAGCCGCGGCCATGCTCGCCCGCGCGCGCCGCCTCAACCGACGCATTAAGCGCAAGCAAATTCGTTTGGAAGGCAATATCCTGGATAACCTTAACAATTTGCGAAATATCGTTGCTTGAAGACTTAATTCCATTCATGGCATCAAGCATTTGCTTCATGGCATCATTGCCCGTTTTCGCGCTGTCTGTAGAGCGTCCCGACAACACATTGGCCTCCTCGGCACTTTCCGCATTTTGCTTGGTTTGCGCGTTAATCATATGAATCGAGGCCGTAAGTTCTTCAACGGAGCTGGCCTGGTCGGCAGCGCCCGTCGCAAGGCCCGCCGCGCTTAAGGTAACCTGATTCGCGCCCGTAAGCACCTGGTCTGCCGCCGCAAAAATCTTTGACATGGTTTGATGCAAAGAGCTTGAAATATTGTTAATCGAGTCCTTAATCGCCGCAAAGTCGCCTAAATATTCCCTGTCAATCGACACGGTCAAATCCCCTGCGGCGATGGCGGCCAAAGTGTCGTTAACCTCGTTAATATAGCCCTTAATATAGGCCAAAGAGTCCTTAATCGATTCCGAAATTAAAGTCCAGACGGCGGCGGTTGCGGCCGTGTCCTTGTCATAGGGTTCAACCTCAAAATCAAAGCGCAAAAGCCCCTTCGCAAGGCCGGCTTGAAGCTTATCGCTAAGGTCTTTAGCTTCATATTCTTGATAGTCCGAAATTTTGTCGGCAATTGCCTGTGCGCGCGCCAATTCGGAAATATCCGTGGTTACGGACAAAAATGCCAAAATATTGCCCGCGCCGTCCAAAACGGGGGTATAGACATGTTCTTCCGTAACGCGCCCTGTGGGGGTGTCAATATTCATGGTGGTTCTGGAGGGGCGACCCGTGCTTTTAACAATTTCCAAATGCTTCTTAATATTATCCGACTGCGCGGGCGGCAAGGCCTCGGAAATATCCTTTCCGACAAGCTCGAGAGGGAAGCCGTGGTCTATAACCCGCTGATTTATAAATGCAAGCCTATAATCATTATCCAAAATGAACACAGAGCCGCTCATATTATCCAAATACATTTTAGTATTTTCCGTGATGCGATTAACACTTGCAATTACATCGCGGAAACTGCCTTGATAGGCGGCTTCGTTGCCCTTTTCAAAGAGATTGCCGCGCGCAACCGAATCGCCAAGCCGCATAATTTCGTCAACCAGCGACGAAATTTCATTTTGCACATTTGAGAAGGATTTGGCCAGCTTGCCAACCTCGTCATTGGAGTCCGTGGTCAAATTAACCCGAACATTGCCCGCCGCAACTTCTTCGGCCTGTGCAACCAATCTATGCATGGGCTTTAACATTCTTCTAAGCAAGATAATCAAAATAATACCGGCAACGCCCACAATTGCGGTTATGGGAAGCAGGGAAAGCACAACATCCCGCACAACTGCCGCCGCAAGGTCTTCGCTGTCAAAGGCGGAAATAATTGTCCAGCCCGTGTCAAGCATGGGATAGACAAGGACATATTGCTCTCTTCCGCTGGCCACCGATGTATGCGAAAACATTTCATCCAAAGGAATTCGCCCGGCGCGCGCAAGCCCCAATTGATTTATATTCCGGTTTATGTAATTTGGCCGGGTTGAATAAAAAATTGAGCCGTGTTCATCGGCTATCATCAAAGAATATTCCGCGCCGCCTTGCAGATGGATTTGAATATCCGATATATCCGCCCTGTCGGCCAAAAACCCAAGAGTATATGCCACAACATCGGCATTGCCTTCAAGTCTGCTTTCGACATAGTCGCTCATACGTCCGGACAGAAGCGAATGTAGTTGGATAATAATTCCAAGCGTCGCAATGCCGATAATGCCGAATAGTAGTAAAGTAAATTTTGTTCCAATGCTTAAATTCTTCATAAACTATCTCCCTTTTGTTTGTTTTCTTTTTTTAAGTATAGCATAACTTCCGAGGATAGGCAAGATAAAAATATTGTGCTATTTTTGTCAAAGACTCTATCGAACTTGACAAATGGGTGCGGGTCTGGTAGACTTGAGATATTACGAATGAAGGGGTTTTGTTTATGTTTGGGGACAAGCTTAACGAAGAATGTGGAGTTTTCGGGATTTATAATTTGGGCGCAACGGGAAATGATTTGGCGATTAATGCCTATTTGGGGCTTATGGCGCTTCAGCACAGGGGACAGGAGGCCTGCGGCATTGCCGTAAATCTCAACAGGAAGATTTCGTTTCATAAGGGTGTCGGGCAGGTGGATGAGAATTTTAATGTGGATGTTTTGGCCAAAATGGAAGGAAGTATGGCCGTTGGGCATTGCCGCTATTCTCGCACGGGGGCCCGCAAAGACAAGGACGCGGCGCAGCCTCTGGTTATAAATTATGCCAAGGGTCAGCTGGCCATTTGCCATAACGGAAGCATTGCCAATGCCGCCGCCCTAAGGGACGAATATAGCCAATTCGGGGCAATTTACCGCTCTTATACGGATACGGAGGTCATTGCCTATACGCTGGCGCGGCTTAGATTGTCCGAAGGTTCGGTTGAGCGCGCCGTGCTAAAGGCCATGAGCATACTTAAAGGCGCGTATTCGCTTGTAGTCATGTCGCCCTCTAAAATGATTGTGGCGCGAGACCCGCGCGGCTTTAGGCCGCTTTGTTTCGGGCTTAAGAAAGACGGCTCTTATGTTTTCGCGTCGGAAACCTGCGCTTTGGATGCCGTTGATGCCGAATTTGTGCGCGATGTGCGCCCCGGCGAAGTTATTGTTGTAAAAGACGGCATAATGGAGTCTATTGACGAAAAATGCGGGCAATATCCAAGTTCTTTATGCATTTTTGAATATATTTATTTTGCAAGGCCGGACTCGATTATTCACGGGCAATTTGTCAACGACAGCCGCCGCCTGGCAGGGCGACTGCTTGCGCGCAATCATCCCGTACAGGCCGACATTGTCTTTGGCGTGCCCGATTCGGGTCTTGCTTCGGCCTGGGGATATTCCGAAGAATCGGGCATTCCCTATGAAGAGGGCTTTGGCAAAAATCGTTATGCGGGGCGAACTTTTATAAGGCCCGACCAAATGTCGCGCGAGGCGGCTGTGCGCCTAAAGCTTAATCCCATGAAAAAATATGTTTATGGCAAGAAAGTTATAATGGTAGATGATTCCATTGTGCGCGGCACAACTACGAGTATTAATGTAAAAATGCTTAGAGAAGCGGGTGCTGCGGAAGTGCATGTGCGCATGGCCTCGCCGCCATTTCGCCATCCCTGCTTTTACGGAACGGATGTGCCAAGCAGTAATCAGCTGATTTGCGCCACGCACTCAATTGACGAAGTAACGAAAATTATAGGCGCGGACAGCCTGGCCTTTCTCGATATAAACGACCTAATAAAAATAATCCCCGACGCGCATGACATAGGCTATTGCCATGCTTGTTTTAGTGGGATTTATCCGGATTAGAGCTAAGGAGGTTATTATGAATTCGACCTATGAATATGCCGAAGAAATTCTAAATGGCGAGGTTTTTTTGATGTCGCCGCGGCCCGATTTCGCGCACGATGACACAGCGCATATTATTAAGATGATTTTTAGACGCAATTTGAAAAAACTTGGGTGCAAGGTTTTGGTTGAACCTGATGTATACTTAGTGGAAAAGTTGGAGCAGGTTGTCCCGGATGTGGCAATTATTTGCGATAAAAGGAAGCTGGGTAAGCGCAGAGTGGTTTATGGCGCACCGGATTTGATTGTGGAAGTTTTATCACCGTCTACGAGAAATAGGGACAAGGGCTACAAAAAAGACCTCTATGAAAAACATGGTGTCAAGGAATATTGGCTTGTTAATGTTCGCGACCTTTCTATTGAGGTTTTTATTTTGGACGGCGGCAAATATCGCCTTGACAATACTTACGAACTGCCGCCCTATTGGGAACTTGAAGAAATGACCGAAGAAGAACTGGCAGCTTATACCTTTGAATTCACGCCACACCAATTCAAAGATTTGATAGTAGACATCCGAGAAGTCTTCGAAGATGTCGACTAGAGTTATTCGAGAAAATTAAGGAGATAATGTGATGGACAAAAATAGCTATATTTCGCCGTTTTCAAGCCGTTATGCGGGGGCGCGTATGCAGGGGATTTTTTCCGAAGCCAATCGCGCGCGCACTTGGCGGCGGCTTTGGATTGCACTTGCGCGCGGTCAGCAAAAGCTGGGCTTGGGCATAAGCGAGGCGCAAATTGCCGAAATGGAGGCCTTTGCCTCCGATATTGATTTTGAGCGCGCCGCAGAAATTGAGCGCAAGGTGCGGCATGACGTTATGGCGCATGTTCACGCCTTTGGCGAACAGGCGACGACTGCCGCCGGAATCATCCATTTGGGCGCAACTTCGGCCTATGTGGTGGATAATGGGGATTTAATAATCCAACGCGAGGCCTTGCTCCTCGTGCGCCAAAAACTACTTGGGGTTATTTCCCATCTCGCAAACTTCGCCGAAAAGCACAAAGCCCTGCCAACACTAGGTTTTACGCATTTTCAACCCGCCCAATTGACAACCGTAGGCAAACGCGCCTGCCTATGGCTTCACGACCTGCTGCTTGACCTGGAAGAAATTGACTTTGTGCTGAACAGCCTGAAATTCCTGGGCTCAAAGGGTACAACGGGCACTCATGCCAGCTTTTTGGAGCTTTTTGACGGCGACCACGACAGGGTTAAGGAGCTGGAGGCC
>JAITMQ010000083.1 GCA_031277225.1 Clostridiales bacterium
AAAGTCATCCTTGCGGACGAGCCAACAGGCAATCTTGACGTTGCCAACGGCGAAGCTGTTATCGAGATATTGCGCAATCTCGCGCACAATCAAGGCTATTGCGTAATCGTGGTTACGCATAATCTCGACATAGCCGAGGTTGCAGACGTGGTGTACAGAATGTCCGACGGCGCAATGCGGGAAGATACCGCTTTGTTAAATAAGGCGGCGGGTTGAGTTTTATCTAAGCCAATCCCAATCATAGCCTCATGCGCCAAAGGGTCTTTCGACCCCATCCCCGCCACCAATATATCAAACACAAAGAAAACCCTATCCATATCTTGGGGGGATTTTTTGTTTTGATTCATGCCTTCAAAGATGCTGTCGAAAAAGGGCAGCTAGCCCTAAATCGGGGTTAAAAAGCTAAATGCTACAATACTATTTGATTGCGCCGGTGTTTTGAATTTTTAGGCGAATATTTGGCGCGGGTGGCGGCGATAGATTTAGGGCGGCGAAGGCCTCGGCGGTTTTCTCAATTTCCTGCTCAATTTTTTGGGCGAAAGCCCCTTCAAGGCGGGCAATTTTTTCGGGCGTGAAGTCAGAGCCTGCGCGAAGCGCAGCGCCCCCCTGAATGCTTCCCGTCGCGGCAATTTCCCCGCGCCGAGGCCGCGATTTCGTGATTTTTAGGGTTATGGGCCCGTCGCCCTCGTCAATTACAATTTGCATTCCCGCCGCATTTGTGTTAAGCCAAATATGGCCTAAAAGTTTGTCTTCAGAGATATAGCCCGCCAGGTGCATGTCGGTTAATGCCGCCACGCCGCCAATTTTATGCTCTTCGTCCTCTAAGGTAATTTTTGGAATCAAAACCTGCTCCTCATTGCGCAGCCCCGCCACAAAATTTTCCAAATCCAATTTTGTTACCATGGCCGCAACATTCGCGCTATTATTATTGTAAAAATTCGCCAAATACAGGCCCAGCAGGCTTTCGGACTTGGGCGGCGCGGCCAAAATTTCGGCGGCGGCCTTGTCTGTGGCCATGATTATGGTGCGAATATTCAAGTCCGAATTTCGCGCGAGATTGTCGGCAATATGAGCCACGCGCGAAGCGCCGCGCAAGACTTCCTCGCCCAAAATAATCGCCTTTGTATGCCCAAAATAAATCTCGTCGGTGATTTTCGCGCCAATTTGGCCCATGGCGGCGGCAAGCGACGCGCCCTCGGCCTCAAGCAGCGTCTTAGGCGCTTGTTCGCCGCTTTCCAAGGCCACAACGTCAATAATCGACATGGAAACCTTAAACCCCTCCTCCTCGCCCGCGTCGATTCCGAGGGCGACCACGAAGGCACGGTTTTCCAGCTCTACTCTGTCCCAATTAAAATTCAAGAGCGCAATCAGCAAAATTGTTACGGTTGCAAACTTCACAATCAGTCGTCTATTGCGCATTTTTAAACCCCCTTATTTTGGAAAAAACCAGCAAGAGCAAGGGCAGGAAGACCATGGCCGCAAGCGCGATTGTGCGGTTGTAGACTTCGAAATAGTTATACACTTCGGCGAGATTTTCGGGCAGATTGGCGAGGATGGCAATTATTGGCACACATGCCAGAATATAGTGGATATGCTTGCCTCGGCGTAGGACATCTTTAAGGAGCAAGGATGAGAAGAAAAGCGAGGCATTTATTATGGCATAAGCCGAAATTATCCAAAAAGTCATCATTAGCGCACCTTGGCGGTCGATAATTCCGCCCGAAATTGCCGCCGTGTCCATCATTTTTAGGACGGGCCAAATATGGTGAACAATATTTTCGGGCCCAAAACGCGCGATTGTGGCGGCGGTTATCACAACCATGAGGCCGCCCATGGTGGCAACCACGCCAAAGGCCGATTTTGCGGCGTTTTTAGGCCGCGCGAGGAATGGCATGATTAGCAGGAGCATGTCGAGGCCGTTAAAGGCGAAAAGGGCGGAAAAGCCGGCAGAGCCGAGCTGTGCGGGGTTTGCGGCGAAAATTGGCAGGAGATTCGCAAACTCGATTTCGCGGGCGGAGAGGCCAAAGACCAGAATTAGGGGCAGAAGCACGATTATTATTAGGATTTCGGCCATGCGCCCGCGGGCTTCGATGCCTTTCGACGCGCCATAGGCCGCTAGGGCGAGCATGGCGGCGAAGATGATTAGCGGGGGTGTTGTGGGGAGTAGCATGGTTTGGGTGATTTCGGCGAAAATGCGTAAATTAAAGCTGGCCAGAAGTAATAGACGCAGGCATAGGAATAAACAGACCAAGATTCCGACAGGCTTCGTCAGCAGTTTGCAAACAAAGTCGTAGAATGTCGAATCGGTATATTTTTTGCCAACGTGGACGATGATCCACACTAGCCCAAGAGTTACGCCCACGGCGAGCAAAACCCCAATCCAGCCGTCCTGCGCCGCAGCCTCCGCCACGCGGCGCGGAAGCGCGGTAATCCCAAAGCCAAAAATCTCCAAAAACAGCAATGCCTGCATTTGGCGCAACGATATTCGATTATTCAGCGCAAAACCCTCGGTTTTCAACATTCTTCACTCCTTCATTCCCGCAAGGGCGGAACCCCCGCAACCCACCGTCATTCCCGCAAAAGCGGGAATCCCCCACGGTCGGCAATCATGCGCAATGGCAGGGGATTCCGGGTCAAGCCCGGAATGACGTGGTATGTCTGCGGAATGACGTGGTTTGCGCGGAGCTATGCTCCGGCTTAAGAGCCAGAGCGAAGCTCTGCGCCACGTCGCTCCCACTCGAAGCTACTCCTTCACCCCCGCAACCCACCGTCATTCCCGCGAAAGCGGAAATCCCCTACGGTCGGCAAAAGGCGGGGGATTCCGGGTCAAGCCCGGAATGACGTTATGGCGGCGCACATTCCACATTCCACATTCCACATTCGGCTCGCAGAGCCGACTACTCCTTCGCTCGCAAATTCCCCAACTTGCTTGAATCCTGCCGCACGCTTTGATTCGGATTCGCGTAAATCGGCCGCTTTTTCATGAAAATCACGGGCGCGCGAAATAGGCTGTCCTTTAGGTCTGTATAGCCCGTAAACGAACCCGACGCGAAGGGGTAGAGATAGGGCAGGCCAAAGGATTTTAGGCTGGCGAGATGGGTTAGGATGAGGATTAGCGCGGCCCAAAATCCAAAAATTCCCAGCGCGGCAGATAGGGCGATTACAAGATATTTCGTGAGGCGAAAGGCCGAAACAAGGGCATAATTCGGGATGGCGAAGGAGGCAATCCCCGTCAGGGCGACGACGATTACAACCAGCGGGCTGACAATTCCCGCGCTTACGGCGGCCTCGCCAACAATAAGGCCGCCAATAATGCCTATGGAGCTTCCCACGGGGCGCGGCAGGCGAATTCCCGCCTCGCGCAGCAATTCAAAGGCAAATTCCATTATTAGGATTTCCATCACGGCGGGAATTGGGATGGCATCGCGCGCGGCGGCCATTTTAAAGGCCAACATTCCGGGCAGCATATTGGGGTGAAAGGTTGTGATTGCGATATATAGGCCGGGCAGGGCCAGCGCGAAAAAGGCGGCGGCGAAGCGGAGAAGACGCACAAATGACATAATTTCCCAACCCTGCGAATAATCCTCGCTGGCCTGGAAAAAACTGTTTATTGTTGCGGGAATCAAAATGGCCGTTGGCGAATTGTCGACAAGAATCGCCACGCGCCCCTCCAAAAGGCCGCTCGCCGCCTTGTCGGGCCTTTCCGTAATTTGGCATTGCGCAAATGGCGAGCCTATGTCCTCCTCGATTAGTTCCTCCAACCCGCCCGCGTCATAAATGCCGTCAATATCAATATTTTCAAGGCGTTCAAGCACGGTCGCCAGCACTTCGGGGCGCACAATATCCTGCACATAACAGACGGCAATATCGGTTCGTGTGCGCCGCCCAACGGTACTCTGCTTGATTTTAAAGCGCGTGTCCTTAACGCGGCGGCGCAGCTGACTTGTGTTAAAGCGCATAATGTCGGTGAATGACTCGTTAGAACCCTGCACAACAACCTCTATGCCGGTTTCGGGCACGCCGCGATTTGGCCAGCCGCGCGTTGCGATAATAATGCCCTTTTCCGAACCATCGACAAGCAAGGCCGTGTCTCCCGACAAAACCATTTTAACAATATTATCCATATCCGCCTCTTCGCGTAAATCGGCCGTGGTCATGCCGCCGTCTTTTAGGGTTTCAAGCAGCGACAAGGGCGCGTTGAAAAAGGCCTCGTGGGTTTTGAGCGCGCCCGCCATAAGGCGCGGCAAAATGCTGAGTTCAAGCACCTGACGCTCCACTAAGCCGTCTATATAAATCACATATGCAAAGCGAGTGAGGCTTGGGCCCACGGGAAATTTGCGCTTGACCAAATCCCCGCAATCCGCAAATAAATCCTCAAGATATGCAATATTTTTATCCAAAGATTGAGAAATTTTCACAAAATAGCCCCTTTCGTCTTGACTTTATGGTTCGCTTGCGTTAAAATATTATGCATACTGTTGTAGGATGTGCGTCATGCGCAAATGAAAGCGGGAATAATCGGAAAGAGGATGAGGAAGCGGATGCCGATAATTCAGATGGAGAATGTGAATAAGAGCTTTTTTATGGGCGGCGGCGAGGAGCTGGCGATTTTGCGGGGGATTGACTTGAATGTGGCCGCCGGGGAATTTGTGGCCATTGTCGGCCCTTCGGGCAGCGGCAAGACAACGCTGATGAATTTGATTGGCTGCCTTGACAGGCCCACTTCGGGCTTTTATGCCCTTGAGGGCGTGGATGTTGGCGGGCTTAATGACAACGAATTGTCTGACATTCGCAATCAAAAAATTGGCTTTGTTTTCCAGAATTTTAATCTTATGCCGCGCTCGTCGGCCTTGCAAAATGTGGCTTTGCCCATGATTTACGCGGGCGTGGCGCGGAGCTGCGCTCTGGCTAAGGCGGCTGAGCTGCTGGACTTAGTCGGCATGAGCGACCGCGCAAATCACCGCCCAAGTGAGCTTTCCGGCGGGCAAAAGCAGCGTGTGGCCATTGCGCGCGCGCTTGCGAATGAGCCCGCAATAATTTTGGCCGACGAGCCGACGGGGCAGCTGGATTCCGCGACGGGGCGGATGATTATGGAAATTTTCAGAAAGTTGCATAAGCAGCAAAATAAAACAATTGTGCTGATTACGCACAATAAAAACCTAAGCTCGAAGGCGACAAGGCTTGTTGCCTTGCATGATGGGGAAATTGTTGATAGGAGGTAATTTATGCAGACTATGTATACGGGAACTTTACTGGAAAATGGGGTGCTTGAGCCCGACACATTTGAATTTCCTATAGGCAAGCGCTTTAGGATTGAATTTAACTACAAAGAAATGTTGGGAGTGCCAAAAATCGAAGACGAGCAAAAGGCAAAATTCAAAACTCAATGGCTAAATGAGTTATATGCTCTTATCGAAGATGACGAAGAGGAATTACCCGACGACTTCCTTGTGCCAAGGAGTGAATGGGGATTTGAAGAATTTGACTTTTCGGATGATGATGAGGAGGATTAATATGCGAATTTATGCCCTTGACAGCAATGTGATTATTGAGGCCACCAGGGGAAATCAAAAGATTTTGAC
>JAITMQ010000050.1 GCA_031277225.1 Clostridiales bacterium
CTGGGCGTGGCGGCGCATAATGCCCGAATTTTCCTGCCCGTGGTGATGCATCCCCATGAATACGGGATTTTCGAGCTGCCGGAGAGTACGACGGCAAGCGATAGTTTGCGCATACATAATATGGAAGCTCCCGAAGAAGATGACATCGATTTGCTATTTTATGGAAGCTCATGGGGCTATGCCTCATACTATTTGTATGGAAGTCTTGTTATACATTTGAATGCGCGCGAGGGCGGAATTATGGCCACAAATCCCATACAATGGAGATTTTTAGCGGCAGACTTGGCGGCTACTCAAGCCGAAACCATTGTCATACATACGAATTTCCCGCCCATGTATTTCGGGAATCGCACGGAATTCCAGCTTTTTCACAGGCTGGTGCGGGATTTGGCGGATGCGGGGCGCAATATTTTCGTGGTTTCCACGGGCGGCCAAAATTCCTGGACTTTTTTGTGGGATGGCGTGCGCTATATTAACTTAGAATACGAATATGAATATGAACAATTAGTACATTTAGCAATTTTACGTCTACGATTTAATGTATACGGAATGTACTATAGCGTGGAGAGGGTTTTGATGGATGGAAGCTAGAAATGGCCAAAATAGCGGCGTTAAGACCATTTCGGTGGTCATAATTTTGGTGATTTTCGCAAAACTTAGCGGCCTCGTGCGCGACATGGTGGTTTTAAGCCTTTTGGGCACGGAATCTGCCGAGGCCGCGGCCTTCACCTTCGCGACCTTGCTCCCGCGAAATTTCCTGGATGCGGCCTTTGCGGCGGCCATTTCCGCGGGCTTCATCCCCGTTTTCAACAAATATCTCGAGCAACGAAACCGCGAAGAGGCCTTCGACCTCGCCCGAAATTTCATAACCTTTGTGGCAATAGTGTCGTTTTTGGCCGCTTTGCTGGGCTTTTTGGGCGTTCGCCTCATCGCCGGCCTCTACTTCGGCGCGGATGCCGTCGGCGCAATCCCGCTGGGCGCAGAATTGCTGAGAATCTCGATTTTCACGATGTTTTTCACCTCCGTGGCCTTTGCGCTGACAGGTCTGCTCCAATCGCTGGGAGGATTTTACATTCCAAGCATAATGTCGCTGGTCTCAAATGGCTTGATTTTAGGCTATTTGCTGCTGTTTTTCGACGGTGGCGGGGTCTATGGGTTGGTGGTGGCATTCGTCCTCGGCTCTATACTCCAAGTATTGATTTTTTGGTTGCCTTTGCGTAAACAGGGATTCAAATTTCGCCCGAAATTAAGCCTCAAAGACGAGGGTCTGCGACAAATTTTGCGGCTAACGCCCATGGTCATGCTCGCCTCGTGGCTATTCCCGATAAATGGGCTGATAAATGGCGCAATTGCGGCAAATTACAACTCTGCGTATCTTGTGGAATTAAACGCGGCGACGCAAATATACCTTGTGTTAGCGGGAATGTTTATACTATCTGTAACAAATGTTATGTTTCCAAAATTATCCAAAGAGGCCGCGAGGGGCGAAAATAGGGCAGAATTCAGCCAAACCCTCTCAGGTGCCGTTTCCGGCATGGCATTCATCATTTTCCCCATGACGGCGGGCATTTTCCTATTGCGAACGCCAATCGTGCGCCTAATTTTTGAGCGAGGTGAGTTTACCGCCGAGGCTACACAAAGAGTATCATATGCGCTTGGAATTTTGACCCTCAGTATCATTGGATATGGACTTGTGAGTATTTTAAGCCGCGCGCTCTATGCCGACCACGACGGCAAAACCCCCATGTTCATCACGATTGTAGCCATTGCCATAAATTTTGCGGTGGCCATGATTTTTGTGAACATCCTCGGAATTGGCGGGCCGGCACTTGCGGCCGCAATTTCGGTAAATTTGGCAGGGCTGGCCATGTATGTGGCCGCCGCCCGAAAATTCGACATTTTCAGCAAGTCCGCCGCCCTAAACTTCGGCAAGATGCTTTTGGCGGCGGCGATAATGCTTACAGCATTAATTTTGATGCAACCCAGAGTTGCAGAATTGCACGACATCCTTGAAATTGCGCTGATTACAATTTCGGGTGTGGCCATATATTTTGTGGCCGCTTGGGTCTTGAAAATCAACGAAGCCAAGGCGGTCAGAGGCCTAATTTTTGGCAGAAAGGGTACAAAAGATGAATAGTTTTGAAGGCATAAAAGTCTTGATGGCTCTAATGGGCATGGACATCGGCGGGGCCGAAACCCATGTGCTGGAGCTATGTAAAGAATTAAAAAAACATGGACTGGATGTTTATGTCGTGTCCAATGGCGGAGTCTATGAAGGGGAACTTATTGCCCATGGAATCAAGCATTTCCGCGCACCGCTCCACAATAAAAAAATAAAAAATTTGGTTGCGTCATATCTGGGCTTGCGCAGGATTATAATGGAAAATGACATCCGCCTCGTTCATGCCCACGCCCGAATTCCCGCGTTTTTATGCGGTATGTTGCAAAAAAAGCTGCATTTTACCTTCGTTACAACCGCCCACGCCCTCTTCAGCAATGCCATAGCCTATCGAATTTTGACTAATTTTGGCGACGCTTCAATCGCCATCGCCGAAGACATAAAGGAAAATCTTGTAAAGAATTATCGTATGCGCGACAAAAGTGTATTATTGACTGTTAATGGCATAAATATTGATACTTTTGGTTCTAAAGTTGATTTTTCGGATATACTAAAAGAATTTAATTTGGAGGATGGACACACCAAAATCGTGAATATTAGCCGCATGGACAAGGATATGTCTCATGCCGCGCATCGCCTGATTGAAATCGCCCCTGCGATTTTTGAAAAAAATCCCAATTGTCGGATTATAATTGTCGGCAGTGGCAACGATTTGGAGGCCGTGGCGGCTAAGGCCGACGCCGTGAATAGTACTTTGGGTATACGTTTCATTATCATTACAGGGACGCGAACCGACGTACCAAAACTGCTTGCAAGTGCCGACATTTTTGTTGGGGTCAGCCGCTCGGCTTTGGAGGCCATGGCCGCCGCCAAACCCGTGATTTTAGCGGGCGGGCAGGGCTTTTTGGGCGTGTTTGACAGGCAGATGCGCGACGAGGCCGTCAAGACAAACTTTACTTGCCGTGGACATTCTGAAGTTAACCAGGAGAATTTAAAGCGCGCCATTTTTAGCCTCATGGATGCCTCGCCCGACAAAATTCGCGAGCTGGGCGAGTATGCTCGTGAAATGGTACAAAATGACTATTCTGTGGAGAAAATGGCCGTGGACACGCTTGGGCTTTACACGGCGGTGCGCAAGGCCAAAAAGCCCATAGATGCGCTGATTTCGGGCTATTACGGCTCGAATAATCACGGCGACGACGCTCTGCTTTCGGCCATCACCGAGGATTTGCGCAAAATTAATCCCGACATTAAAATTGCCGTAATTTCCAAGCGTCCGGGCGAAACCAAGGAAATTTACGGCGTTGACACGCTTTATCGCTTCAATTTTCCCGGAATCATCCGCGCCCTTAAGCGCACAAACCTGCTGATAATGGGCGGCGGCAGCCTTATACAGGATTTGACATCTACTAGAAGTTTAGTTTATTATGTATATGTAATGAATCAAGCGGCTAAACACAGAGCTAAGATTATGTTGTATGCGAATGGTATCGGGCCGCTGAAACTTGAGAAAAATAAGCGTCGCGCGCTTGCCGCGCTGGAAAAGGCGGAAAAAATAACACTTAGAGATGCACAATCCCGCCAAACTCTTGATACTCTGGGTTTAAAAAATAGCAATGTCATTGTAACCGCCGATGCCGCTTTTCGCTTTAAAACCGCGGATTATGAGGGGGCCGCCGCCCTGCTTGACGACATTCGGCTGACGGGGAAAAAATACTTCTGTGTGTCTATTCGCGGCTGGCGCAGTCTGAAAGAGGATTTTGTGCCCGAAATGGCGGTTTTTTGCGACTATATGGTGGAAAAATATGGTTTGTCGCCGCTTTTTATCCCAATGCAGCCCTCCAATGATGCCGAAATCTCTACTAAAATTTTAGAAAAAGTTAAGAACCAGGGGTATTATTTAGAGCAGGAATTTACAATTCAGGAAATTTTAGCCATTGTTGCCGGCGCCGAATTCATGGTCGGAATGCGCCTTCATTCCATTATTTACGGCGCAAATGTCGCCACGCCCGTAATCGGCCTGGTGTATGACCCCAAGGTTTCCGCCATGATGCAGGGTTTGGGCCAGATTTATTATATGAATCCCGAGGATGTTTCCGCCATGCATCTTATCACGCTGGCCGAAAAAGTCATGGAAAATCGCGACGGAATCGCCGCAACCCTCGCCGAAGTTACCAAGGAATTGGAGCAGAAATCCGCCGAAAACGCCGTGATTGCGCATGATATTATCAATCGCGATTTATTTTAGAACGACTTCGGCCGCCACTTCCAAGGCCTGCCAAATCGCCGCAGGCCTAATCCTTGCCGACTAAAACGCCCAAAACAAAAGCCGCCCGCGGGCGGCTTTTGTGTAACCAATATTATCTTTACGAGAAATTTGCCTTTTCGAATCTGTCCAGCAGGTTCTCGAAGACTTCCAGCGCGGCTTGGATTGGCGCGGGGGTGGTCATGTCCACACCCGCTTTTTTCAGCAATTCCACCGAATAGTCGCTTGAACCGGCCTTAAGCAGGCCCAGGTATTTTTCGACGGCGACAGCACCTTCTTCGCGAATGGCCTTGGCGAAGGCCATGGCGGAAGTATAGCCCGTGGCATATTGATAGACATAAAAGGCGCGGTAAAAATGCGGAATTCTGCTCCATTCGTAGATTATGCGCTCGTCAATCACAATATGGTCGCCAAAATATTTTTTTAGCAAGCCTTCGTAGAGCGCGTTTAACGACTGCGTGTTCAGCGGCTCGCCGCGCTCGGCCATTTCGTGGCTTAACATCTCAAATTCCGCAAACATAGTCTGGCGGAAAAATGTGCCCTTAAAGCCTTCCAAGAATTCGTTAAGCAGGTAAAGATATTTCGTTTTTTCGGCCCTTGGGTCGGTTTTGGAAAGAAGATATTCCATTACAAGGGCTTCGTTGACGGTGGAGGCGACTTCGGCGAGGAAAATTGTATAGCTTCCATAGGTGAAGGGCTGGTTGCGATGGGTATAATAGCTATGCAGGGCATGGCCCATTTCATGCGCCAACGTGAACATATCGCCGATTGTGTCGTCATAATTCATCAGCACATAGGGATGCGCCATGCCATAAGAACCCCATGAATACGCCCCCGTGGCCTTGCCCTTATTCTCATAGACATCAATCCAATTTTCGTCATAGGATTTTTGAATAAGCCCCTGATATTCTGGGCCAAGAGCCGCCACGCCCTCAAGCACGGTCTTTTTCGCCTCTTCCCAATCCATTTTTACGTCCGCATCCTTAACAATCGGGGCATAAATGTCGTAAAAATGTAATTCGTCAACCTCAAGGCAACGCTTGCGCAAATCCAAATATCTATGGAAAAGATGCATATTGTCGCTTATTGTGTCGATTAAATTCTTATAGATTTCTTTTGGAATATTGTATGTGGAAAGCGCGGCGTTTAGGGCGGAATCGTATTTGCGCACGCCCGCCACGAAATTGTCATTCTTGACGGAATAATTATAGGCCTCGGCAATGGTATTTTTTTGCTTGATATAGGTGTCATAATACAATTCATGCACATTTTGGCGCAATACACGGTCTGTATTTTGCATAAGGCTGCCAAAACGCCCGCTTGTAACCTCGTGTTCCTCGCCCTTTGAGTCCTTAACCTTGCCAAAAACCATGTCGGTCTGGATAATCATGTCATAAATTTTATGCGAAGCCATGCCGATTTCGGCGGCCTTCGCCATGATTTCCTCAATTTCGGGGCTAAGGATATGCTTTTGCTTTCTGAAAAGATTGTGAAAGTCGTGATTATAAAGCTCCAGCCCGGGCGTTGCCGCCACAAATTCATTGACCTTGTCCTCGCCAATTGCGATAATTTCGGGCTCTACAAAGCTTGTGGCCGCACTAAGGGAGATGGCCACGCTCTGGGCCTTGTCGCGCATACCTTGATATTTGGTTTCGGCGGTGTCCTCGTCGCCCTTTAAATTGGCGTAAACATAGAGCTTGCGGGTTTCCTCTTGAAGCTCGTCGCAGGTTTGCAGGCAGGCCAAAAGACTTGCGCCGCTTTCACCAACCCTGCCCTCAAAATCCTTGATTTGCGCGATTTTGGCGGAAAGCGCGTCCAAGCGGTTCTGCCAATTTTCGTCGCTTTCGCAAATGGTTGACGTATTCCATTTAAATTCAGAAGCCACCTGCTCCCGAGTTTTTAATTCTGACATAGATTTACCTCCAAATTTCTTAAAATTTGCTATTGTAATTTTGGTTAAGTTGTGCTATAATAAATTATGGCGGTACTCGCGACCTTCGTGGTGCGACTGTCGGCTCTTAATTATTTTTTAAAACAAACAACTAAAAGCGTCTGAGTCTGGCCAAGTCTACAGGCGCTTTTGCTTTTTGGCACGGTTTTCCAGCACTTTATTCACTAAGTCCCAACTTGAATTAACAAGGCTGAGAGCTAAGGCGACAGCAACTAAGATTTCCATGCGCACCACCTGCCTTTTTAGAGCAGATTAACAATCGCACCTGCGCGGGTCGCTTTCCCGCCACAAACCCATTGTATCACAGAATTTTACAAAACGCAACAAATTTATTTATAATTTCCTATTGTAATTTTGGTTGGGATGTGTTATAATAAGTTATGGCGGTACTCGCAACCCTCGTGGTGCGACTGTCGGCTCTCAATTAATTGGATTAATTAAAAGCGCCTGGTCTTCCAAACTACAGGCGCTTTTGCTTTTCATCTTGGGTTCCTCGTATCTTTATGACTAGATTCCAGCCCGAATCGACAAGGCTGAAAACTAAAACCACAATCGCTAAAAGTTCCATCGACATCACCTGCCCTCTGAGAGCAGATTAACAATCGCACCTGCGGGGCTGCTTTCCCGCCACAATTCTAAGTATATCACATTAAGCAACAAAAAGCAACCAATTATTTCCCAAACTTACAAAACTCATCAATTTTAGCTTCAATCAGCTTGAGGGATTGCGTCCAAAAGTCTTTTTTACGCACGTCAATCCCGGCCAAGTCGCCCACCTGCTCCAGCGACGCGCTTCCCGTCGCGGCCAGCAGCTTGTCATATTTCGGCACAAAAGACTCGCCTTCCGCCAAATATTGCGCATACAGCCCCTGCGAAAACATCATGCCATAGGCATATGGGAAATTGTAGAAATTACGGTCGGGATAGTAGTAATGCGGCTTGTTTATCCACATATATTTATGCAAAACGCCGTGGTCAAGCCCGTCGCCATAGGCATCCTTTTGCGCGGCAAGCATAAGCTCGTTAATCTCGTCAACGGAAAGCGGCCCGCCCGCCCTTTTCTCAAAAAGCCTGGTTTCAAAAAGATAGCGCGAATAAATGTCAACAACCACCTGCATTGCGTCGGAAATCACCTGCTCCAAAATCACGAATTTCCCGTTGTCGTCCGCCTTTTGCATGGCCGCATCCACGATTATGGTTTCACAAAAATTCGACGCGGTTTCGGCAATTGGCATGGTATAACTTGAATTCATAGAGCTGACATCATTAAGGCAGTCGCCATGATAGGCATGACCGTATTCATGCGCCAAAGTTGTTACATTGCTGAAAGAGCCGTCAAAATTCATCATTACGCGGCTTTGGCCAATGGCGTGAATATTCATGCAAAAAGCCCCGCCGCGCTTGCCTTCGCGCACGGGAACATCCGTCCAGCGATTGTCAAAGGCATGTTTTGTAAAATCGCCCAATTTTTGGCTAAAGGTATAGAATTGTTCCAGCGTGAAATCCATGGCCTCCTGCCATGTAAAGCGCATGTCCACCTCGCCGACGGGCGCAAAAAGGTCATACCACGGCAATGCGCCCTCATGCCCCAAAATCTCCGCTTTTTTCTTGAAATAGCGGCGGAAGCTCGGCAAAAAGTCTTCCATGGAAGAAATCATGGCCTCAAGCGTCTGCGTTTCCATTCGCGAATTCACCAAAGTCATATGCAGCGGGCTTTCATAGCCGCGCATGGCGACATTTGTCAGCACTTCGCCCTTAATGGAATTAAGAGAGGCCGCCACGGCCTTGTCAATTTCTTCATAGGCCTTAAGCTCTGCAAAATAGGCATTCTTGCGCGTTTCGGGATTTTTTTCATAGGCCAAATTGCGCACGGCGGGAAGCGGCAGAATCTTCTCCTCGCCCTCAACCATGACGGGAATACGCAAAGTGGCGGTAAGTTGCTCTTTCATGTCATTCCACGCGCGGCTGCCGGTATTGCGCATTTTCGCGAAAACAACCTCCTCGGCCTCTGACAGCAGGAATTCACTTTTTGCTTTAATTTCTCGAAGTATGAATTCATGCTCTTTCAACACGGGATGGGCAGCGATAAGCCCGTCTAGGTCGTCAATCTTGCCGACATAGGCCTTAAACAGCACTTCGGGCCTGGTGAATTCTGCATGAAGCATACCCAGCAAGTCCATATACTTTTTGGCCGCCTCGTTGCCGTCTTCCACCGAGCGCGTCAGCATTGCAAAGCAATACAGCTTCATAAAGGCCTTATTGCCGTTGACGCGATTAATATAGGTCGTAAGCTTTTCGCCCGCATTTTCTGAATCGGCGAAATTTTCGACCGTCCATGCGGTTAAATCCGCCACTTCTTTTTTGACGGCCTCAAAATCCGCCAAAAACTCCGGCGACTCAAAGGACGTATACAAATCGTCCAAATTCCACAACATCTCCATAAAAAACACCCCCGAAGGTAAGATTTTGTTATGCTTCCATTCTATCACAACCCGTCCCGCCTCGCAAGGGTTTTATTCGCCCGAGAACCTAGCCTCGTCATCCCCGCGAAAGCGGGGACCCCCCAACGAAGGCAGGGGATTCCCGCTTTCGCGGGAATGACGTTTTATGTGCGCCTGCCTTCGGCTTGCATTTCGCCAAAATGCCCGCTAGCGTTTCCGTCATTCCCGCGAAAGCGGGAATCCCCCCGCGCTCCATCTTGACAATTACACCTGCACTTGTTTTTTTCGATTCGGTGGATTGTGATTGCAAAGCCCAAAACCACGACAACAGTCAAAGCCATAATCCCAAGCGCGCCAACCAATAACACAATCAACACAAACAAACCAATAAAACCAACCACCACCGCAAAACGCTCAGCCATCTCGCACCCCCTAAGCTTGATATTTAAGAAGCCACAGCGACTGCTTCTTGAACAAAAACTTCGCCTGTATCAAGGCGTTTTACTCTGTAAATGTCTTTAAGAAACCAGCATCCAAATTCCGTGCCCATCATCTCATCAAAACACCAACCAAGATGAAAGTCATTTGATTGTTCAAGTCCATCAGAAAATCCGGAAAAAATTTTGCCATCCCATGTAGTTACCTCAACACGTACATCATCTAACATTGCTCCCTCAAGAAAATAAGTCATATCACTATACATAATTACAGCCTCCTATTTAAATTCCTAGCATTTACGGGATAAATATGCACTCCATTTCCGGAATAAACTATCCTGAAAAAAGTGGTGGATACATATTTGCGCAGCCTTTTAACCCATGTTTTACCAATTATCCTATCTGCCTGAATGGTTTCGATTGGATATGGTTCACGGGGATGCTTTGCTATTCTGCCCGTGCCTTTATACCTATCCACAAGCTCTTGCGCATTAATACCCCTGCCTAATATGGCGGGTTCATTATCGGGGTCGTCCCGCTTCATACTCGCCCGCTTTTGCGCAAATTCCCGTGTGCCCTCGATATGCTTGCGCTGTTTCCCGCGCTGAATCCGCGAGGGATATTCCCCACTCAATATTTTTGCCCTTTCGGCCTCCAAACAAACCACCCCCTCAATGCATTGTAACACAAATTCAGCGGTTTTGCAAGATGGTGAAAGAAAAAGCTTGCATATGGTGGTGCAAATCTGTTAGAATAGAAATCAGAGGTCAGAAATCAGAATTCAGAAAAAGCAGGTGGAGGTTTATATATGGGATTGTTTAAGAGTTATAGTGAGAAGGAGATTAAGAGGTTGCGGCCTACTGTTGCGGTTATTGAGGGGCTTCGCGATTCTATGAAGGCTTTGTCGGATGAGGAATTGCGCGGCAAGACCGATGAATTTAAGGTTCGCCTTATGAAGGGCGAAACTTTGAATGATATTTTGCCGGAGGCCTTTGCCGTTGTGCGCGAGGCGGCCGTGCGCACGCTTCAACAAGAGCATTATAATTGCCAGCTTATTGGCGGAATTGTGCTGCATCAGGGGCGCATTGCCGAAATGCGCACGGGTGAGGGAAAGACGCTTACTTCGACATTGCCGGCCTATTTAAATGCGCTTACGGGCCAAGGCGTGCATGTTGTAACCGTAAACGAATATTTGGCGAAGCGCGACGCAGAGTGGATGGGGCAAATTCACCGCTTTTTGGGGCTTACGGTGGGTTGCATTTATCATGGGCTTAAGCCCGAAGAGCGTAAGGAGCAATATTTATGCGATATAACCTATGCGACGAATAATGAGCTTGGTTTCGATTATTTGCGTGATAATATGGTTGTTTATGAAGACCATATGGTTCAGCGCGGGCTGAATTTCGCCATTATTGACGAGATTGACTCGATTTTAATTGACGAGGCGCGCACCCCGCTGATAATTTCCGGCCCGTCTGACAAGGCCACGGATATGTATAAAATTGCCAATCGTTTTGTTCGCGGCCTAAAGAAGGGACAAGTTATTAATGAAGACCAGGCCTTGAATCCGCTTTTGCGCCAAGAAATGGAAGAAGAAGGCGATTTTGTCGTTGATGAAAAGCGCAAGGTTACAACGCTGACGCAAGAGGGCGTTATTAAGGCCGAGCGATTTTTTGCGATTGACAATTTGGCAGACCCCGACCATGCCGACATTCAGCATCATATAAACAATGCGCTGAAGGCCAATAACAACTATGAGAATGACAAGGACTATGTTGTGCTTGAGGGCGAAATCGTTATTGTTGACGTGTTTACGGGTCGCATGATGCCCGGACGGCGTTATTCCGACGGGCTGCATCAGGCTATTGAGGCTAAGGAGAATGTTGAGGTTAAGAAGGAATCGAAAACGCTTGCCACAATCACTTTCCAAAACTTTTTCAATAAATATACAAAAAAATGCGGCATGACAGGCACGGCCTTGACGGAAGAGGGCGAGTTTAGGGATATTTATCATATGGACGTGGTGGCGATTCCCACAAATATGCCGATTATGCGTCAAGACCATCCCGATTCGGTTTATAAGTCCGCCGCGGGCAAATATAAAGCGATTATTGAGGACATTAAGGACTGCCATCAGCGCGGCCAGCCCGTGCTTGTGGGTACGGTAAGCATTGAAAAATCCGAATTTTTAAGCAATTTGCTTAAGCGCGCGGGCGTTAAGCATAATGTTCTCAACGCCAAATTCCACGAAAAAGAGGCGGAAATTGTGGCGGATGCGGGGCTTAAGGGTGCTGTAACAATTGCCACGAATATGGCGGGTCGCGGAACGGATATTAAGCTTGGCGAGGGCGTTGTCGCCCTGGGCGGCCTTAAAATCGTCGGAACGGAGAGGCATGAAAGCCGCCGTATTGACAATCAGCTGCGCGGGCGCGCCGGCCGACAGGGAGACCCCGGTGAGAGCCGCTTCTATATCTCCGCCGAGGACGATTTAATGCGCCTTTTTGGCGGCGAGCGCATGAAAACCATAATGAATGCCCTGCGTATGCCCGAAGACGAGGCAATCGACTCTAAGGCGCTTTCCCGCGTTATTGAGGGCGCGCAAAAGAAGGTCGAGGGCAATCACTTTTCGGCGCGTAAGCATCTTTTGGATTATGACCGCATAATGAATGAACAGCGCGAAATCATCTATGGCGAACGCCATAAAATCCTGTCCGGGCAGGACTTAAAAGACCATATTATGACCATGCTTAAAGAAGTTGTCGGGCGTGGCGTTGAAAGTTTTGTTGACCAAGAAACGCAGATTATAGACATTAATGCACTTAATAAGCATCTCGAACCGCTTGTACGCCTCAAGCCCTATACGGCGGCGCAGGCTGCGGACAAAGAGGCTCTTAAGGCGCAAATTATCGAGGATGCCCAAGCACTATATGACAAGCGCGAGGACGAACACGAGCGCACAAAGCCCGAAGGCGCGCCCGATATGCGCGAGCTGGAGCGGATTATCATGCTGCAAAGCGTGGATAAACGCTGGATGGATCATATTGACGACATGGACCGTATGCGCGACGGCGTGGGATTGCAGTCCTTCGGCCAGCGCGACCCCTTAACCGAATATCGCTTCATGTCCTATGATATGTTCGACGAACTCAGCCGCAATATACAATATGACACCATTCGCGCCATG
This sequence comes from Clostridiales bacterium, assembly GCA_031277225.1. Classification (GTDB taxonomy): domain Bacteria; phylum Bacillota; class Clostridia; order Lachnospirales; family WRAX01; genus JAITMQ01. The sequence continues at coordinate 12,399 of JAITMQ010000050.1, forward strand.
TTTAACCTGCGCCTGGCCACGGCCCAATCGCAACGCCGCCAACAAGTGGCCAAAATTCAATTCACCAATAGAGATATTTCGGCAGTCAAGGCCCCGCAAAAGCGCGCGGACGACAAAGTGGGCAGAAACGACCCCTGCCCCTGCGGCAGCGGGAAAAAGTACAAACAATGCTGCCTGACGAAATCGGCGTGATGAAGCCTTTCAGGCCGAAATAGCGTAGGGTCTGCCGACAGACCCTAGCGATGCACAAGCGGGAATAACAAAAGGGCGCAGACGCGCCCTTTTAAATTATTGCTCATATTCTTTTCTTCTGGCCAGAAATTTGGCTAAGGGGGTCGTTTCTGCGGCTATTTTGTTTTGTTCGATAATTTGTTCATAGACTTCTTGGCGGTTTACGGGGATATGGCGCGGCGCGTCAATGCCGATTTTTACGGCATCGCCCGACACGGCCAAAACCGTTACAATAATATCGTCGCCAATTATGATGGTTTCGCCTCTTTTACGGGTTAAAGCTAACATTATTCTTCACCCGCCTTGTCATCATCGCGAGCCTCAAAAATCTTTGCTCTGATGGGATATTCGTCGCCTTGGCAAATAATTTGGCGGCCCTTTTTTTGCACAAAGTCAATGATAATCGGGGCCTTAAGATTGGCTGTAGAGTCGGATAATTCGTCATAAACCGTCAAAATATTGTAGACAACAAGCGCATCGGGGTCAAATTCGCCCACATTTTCACGCGCATATTCAACCAAGGCCAGAGGCCGATATTCCGGCAAAAACGCCGTCATATCAACCAAAACAAATGACAACTCGCCATCATCAATAGATTGCAAAAAGCAAATTGTGTTAAAGGGCGTGCCCTCTTGTGCGATCTCCTCGTCCTCTTGAAAAAGCACGACAAAATCCTTACATTCGGGAAAGCCGGGCAGTCCCTCGTTAAAATTAATTATGTCTTCGGAGTTGATTTCAATTTCTCCAAAATTGCGGGTTGTAATCTTCATATTTTTCTCCTTTCTTGGTAAGCGTCATTCCCGCAAAAGCGGGAATCCCCTAAATAAAGTTAATCAGCGACAATTGCGAAACCCTCGCACCCGCCTGCATGGCGGCCTGAAGCACGGCCTCGGCGGCGTTAAATTGCGTAATTATCTCCAAATAATCAATATTTTCATTTTGGTCGCGAAGCGCCCTAAAAGTATCCTCATTCTCATCCAAACGAACCGTAATCATCTCCACCCTGTCCATGCGCGCGCCCAAAGCCGTAAATTCGGTTACATTCGTCTGCATATGTCTGTCGAAGCGGGACATTGTATTCGTGAATTTCGTGTACAGCTGCTCGCCGAAGAAGGCGCGCTCGCGCGCCAATTGCTCCGCATCTGCTGGCGGGCTTTCGCTGAGGCTGATATTGTTAACCCAATGCAACAACGAACTCATGTCGGAAAACAACTGCCACGGATAGGCATTGCGGGCTTGGGTATTAATCGTAATATGAACATTTGTGCCCAATTCATATTGAATGTCTTGATTGTCCTGCCTAAAGCGTATGTCATTAACCAAATCGTGGGATTCGAAGAATACCCGCGGATTAAGCTCTCCTGCGAAATAGCCGTTGATGTTGTAGGTTAGGAGAACTGGGCCTTCTCCGGGGGGGCGTGGGTCTGTTCCGGGAATTCCATCTCTTCCCCTGCTTTCAAGATTTGGATGCCATGCTACGGAAAGCGTAGCGTCCGGACCGACATAAGGCGTTACTGTCGAGAAAGTTATAGTCGGGCTATTGCCAGAACCTACCGTAAGTCCGGGTATGTTGTTATTAAGTAAATTCCTAGCATCTTGAGGCCTTGCCCCTGCGGGAATAGTAACTTGGTGAGTAGTTGCAGAAGCTCCATAACCGATAGTGATTTCAAAATGAAGTCCACCGGTGGGTATCGGAAAATTGATAGAGGGATATCCGAGACTGATGCGAGCGGGCTGAGGTTGATTTCCGGTCAATACTGGGTCGCTTCCTGCATGTGAAGTGCCCAAGCTACTGCGAAACGAGGGTTGGCTGCCTAGCGTTGCTGAAGTAAGCTCAATATTTCCGCTGGCGTTAACCGCTATATCAAATCTATTAGCAAGTATATCGCTTGCCAACTCATTACGCAGATGCTCAAGCAAATGGTCTCTATCATAATTTCCGGGTATGTTAACTTCGCGCGTAAAATTCTGCGCACCGTCGTTGAAGGTAAAGGATACGGAATGACCCGTCGGAGGGTATATTGGAAAGTCCATAATAAATTCTAATCTAGCCGGTGTAGCTGCAGATCCGCCAGCAGGAGTAGTCCAACCTGTCGCTGTACGAATTCCACCGAAAGATGCGGATAATGTTTGGTCATATCCGTCTTCGAGTGTGCTGACTCTTATACTGTTCCCGCTACCGGTCGCAGTCAAACCTGGGATGTTCCTCAAGATGTAAAGGGCAGTACCCGGAGCAGGGTTGATTGCAGTACCCAATATTGTGCCTTCAGGAAATGTTACGGAATGAAGATTCCCATTCACTACTATGCTGAATGTGAGGTCTTCTCCGGTAATTGGGAAGTTAAATTCAAATGGCAAGCTTGCAGGAGCACCAAGAATAGGAGGCGTTCCCGGATATGCCGGCTGCGTCCCAAATATATGCAAATCAAGCGAATGCACAACAAGCTCGCCCGTTTCCCTAATGAATGTAACTTGTCCCGGCCTAGGGATATATGGATTGCCCGGCGGAGGGCCACTGCCGTCTATGCTCACGGGAACAATAGGTATACCCGCAATCATATCGTTCATTGTCGAAAAAAAGTCCACAGTACGAATAGGGTCGCCATTCGCGTCAAATCTATATTGATAAGGCAACCGCAGGATATTTATCCCCAAATTATTATTCGGCAAGGCCGGATATGTCGGAACTTCCCCATGCCCTACAACATGAATTCTAACATTTGGGTCATCTTCCCAATTTGCCCGCTCTCTATCCGGTCTATTTAGCCATTCTGTAGTTACAACAACTTGAAGAATGTCGGGATTTGCGGGGTCGCGCCAAAATACCGCGCCTGCGTCGTTAAAATCGTTTATATGGATATATTTTGAAATGTCCATATCCACGATATTTTCGTTGTCCGTGCCAACGCCAATGGTCAAATTATTTTGCGTAACAATCGGCGGCTGGTCTGTTCTAAACCCCGAAAAGACATAACGCCCGGCGAAAGTGCCGTTTAATTCCGCGTGAATCTGCCCCTTAAGAAGCTCCAGCACCCGCGCTATGGTCTGCCGATTCTCGAAAGTATATGTCGCAGACGCGGCCTGCACCATAAGTTGACTGCGCTGCGTCGTCATTATATTTGTCATTGTGTATAGATGCCGCTCGGACACTTCCATCCACGAGGTGGCCTGTCCTGCGTTGCGCTGGAATTGGTGAATTTCCGTTACATTTGTGCGAAA
>JAITMQ010000048.1 GCA_031277225.1 Clostridiales bacterium
GTGTATGATATAATATAGCCTGTCGCGGAATTTTAGGAGGGTATTATTACAATGGAAGTGAAGTGAAAATTATGGAGTTTGGCAAAGGATACAAATTTAAGCTTGCTGTTTTGGATTATTTTGCTGACATTGCAAGGCTTAAGCAGTTTCATGGATGCGCAACAATCATTGGAGCTTGCAGTCGATGCATTTTGCACGGGATTTAAATTAGGCGAATCTGCATAATAACGCCCTTCGGCCACATCCGAAGGGCTGTTTTTTTATTCCACGAGCTCATCTTCTCTCTGCACAACACGAACCGCCACCGGGGTTTTAATTGCTAATTGCTCATCGCTAATTGTCAATTGGATGAAATCGGGCGAATCGCCACTTAGCATATACTCAACGATTTCATCCTTAACCTGCCCCTCAACCACCCGAATAATCTCCCGCGCGCCATATTCCGCCGAAAAGCCCTTGTCCGCAATAAAAGCCAGCGCCGCATCGTCGGCGCGAATTTTTACGCCGCGCTCCTTCATGCGCCCGCTTAGAGTTTCAACCGCCTTGCGCGCAATTTTAAGCGCCATCGGCCTTGTCAGCGCGTTAAACTGCACAATTTTATTCAAACGATTGCGAAATTCGGGCGAAAAAATCTTGTCGATTTGGGTTTTAAGCGCGCCGGGGTCTGCTTTGTCGTCAAAACCAATCATTTTGCGCCCAAGAGATGAAGCCCCCGCATTCGAGGTCATAATCAGCACAATATTGCGAAAATCGGCGTTTTTGCCCTGACTGTCCGTCAAGCGGCCATAGTCCATCACCTGCAACAACATATTCAAAATGCTTGGATGCGCCTTTTCAATTTCATCCAAAAGCAGCACGGCATGGGGCGTTTTGCGCACGGCGTCGGTCAACAGCCCGCCCTCGCCATGGCCGATATAGCCCGGCGGCGAGCCCACCAAGCGCGCCGTGGAATGTTGTTCGCCATATTCACTCATATCAAAACGCAAAAGCTTAATATTCAAAACATTTGCCAAAGTGCGCGCAATTTCGGTCTTGCCAACGCCCGTTGGCCCAACAAAAAGCAACGAAGTCATGGGCTTTTCGGGGTCATTAAGCCCCAGTCGGGACGACTTTATGGACGACACAACGGCGGAAATTGCCGCGTCTTGCCCGAAAACATGCTCTTTAAGCTGATTTTCAAGATTAACCAGCCCCAAACGCTCGTCCGCAGAAATGGACGATTCGGGGATTTTTGTCATCATAGACACGGCCTGCTCAATGTCTTCGGGATTAATATAGGGCCGCCCGCGCTTGGACTTGTATTTATAGGCAACCTGCGCGCCGCTGTGGTCTAATACGTCAATTGCCTTGTCGGGCAGGCGCGTGGCATGGACATATTTCGAGGTTAGGTCAATGGCGGCTTCAAGGGATTCGTGGGTATATTTAACCCCGTGATGCTCCTCATATTCCTCAATAAGCCCCTCCAAAATTTCCATGGTTTCCTGCTTGGAAGGCTCGTTAATATCCACTTTTTGGAAACGACGCATAAGCGCGGGGTTGCGCTCAAAAAATTTCTTATAGTCCTCAAAAGTCGTCGTTCCGATAAAGCGCAGGCGATTTTTGTTGAGATAGGGCTTAATCATGGAGCTTGCGTCAATTGCGCCGCCTGCGACGGCACCCGTGCCTATAACCGTGTGAATGTCGTCAACATAGATTATTGCGCCCTTTTCGGCCGAGGCGGCCTCCAAAATGCCCAAAAGCCTGTCCTCAAAATCGCCGCGATAACGCGTGCCCGCCAGCACGACGGACATGTCTATATGGTAAATATTTGAATTTGCCAGAGCCGCAGGCACATGGCCCGCCGCAATGCGCGCCGCCAAACCCTCTACAATGGCGGTTTTGCCAACGCCGCTATCGCCCACCAAAACGGGATTATTTTTCGTGCGGCGACAAAGCAGCAGAACAATTTCTTCAAGTTCGGCCTCCCGGCCAATAAGCGGGCCATATTGCCCATTATCCGCCGCATCCACCATATTTACGGCAAATTTTTCAAGCGGCTTGGTTTCGGGCGCATTTTCCTCCACGCCGGCGTGGGCGGCCTGTTTTTTGGGCATTTTGCTGTTTAGGCCTCCGCGTTTTTTGGCGGCCTCGGCCAAATCTACGCCATTTAAAAAATTTATAATCTTAACGAAGTGAACCCCATGCTTTTTCATTATGCGCGCGGCAAAATTGTCCTTTAAGTCCAGCATGGCGACCAAAATGTCGTCCAGACCCACCTCGGATTTTTTCATGCTTAAGGCAAATTCGATTGCCCCTTCCATTAAAGCAACGAATTCAAGGGATTCTATGGGATGTTCGACCTTGGGGCCAAAACCATATCCCTCGAAATAAGCGTTTAAGTCCTCGCCAATTTTGGCGACATTGCCGCCGCCGCCGTCCACAAGGCGGCTGCCAAGCTCAAATAGCAACATTCCGTACAAAAAATGCTCGGGCGTAACAAATTCATGCGAGCTAAGCTTGGCCTCATTAACGGCCACAATATAAACCTGCCCCGCAAGGGCATCCAATGTCAGTCCTTGTTTCATCAAATATCACCTTCAAGTTCCAAAAAGGCCGCGGAAGTAACGATAAACGGCTCATCGGGATAGTGTTTTTTGTTGCCTGTAATCAAATATGCGCCGACATGCTTGGCAACATCGTAAAACACGCGGTCAGTTTCGTCGGGCATGTAAATCTTGCCGGGTCTGACCCAGACTTTTTTACCAAGCCTAAGCACATTGCCCAAAACAAGCTCAACCCGGCTCTTAGGAAAGTTTAGATGTGGTTCATACAAAACCCTTTCATATTCTGAAAAGATTTTCACACCATAAAACAATGTCAATTCCCCCGATGTGAACATTCTTAATATTTTGTCGGGCTTGCCACCTTTGGTTAACAAAGCTGACACTATAACGTTGGTGTCAAGGACAACATGCGTTTTACTCATATGCCCGCCTCC
>JAITMQ010000094.1 GCA_031277225.1 Clostridiales bacterium
CCTCATTCCGTCATCTTTTCGGCCAATTTGCCAAATCTTGCCTTTTGCGGAAATGGCGAATACGCAGGGGTATGCGCCATTTCCGCAAAAGTCAATCTTTGACAAATTGACTCGAAAATCTGACGAAAGCAGGTTAATAGAGGTCGCCTATTGATTCACATTATCAAGGATTTCGCCAATTTTGAAGCCATGGTCTAAAGAATCGTCTAAGATGAAGGTGAATTCGGGGGTTTGGCGCAAATTTATGGAATGGGCAATATTAGAGCGAATATGCCCCTTCGCCGATTCTATGGCCTCCATGCCCTTTTGCTTTGCCTCGTCGTCGCCCATAATGCTGACGAAAACTTTGCAAAACTTTAAATCCGGGGTGGTTTCAACGCGCAAAACGCTTGCCATTGCCGTCATGCGCGGGTCTTTAATCCCATCCCTAAAAATTTTGTTAAGCTCGTTCATAATCTCGTCATTGATTCTAATCATACGACGTTTATCCATTTTTTACCTCCTAAGTCGTTCTTTTAATTTCTTCCATCACAAAGGCCTCAACAACGTCGCCTTCCTTGATGTCGTTGAATTTGTGCAAAACCAGCCCACATTCATAATTCGTGAGAACTTCGCGGACATCGTCTTTAAAGCGGCGAAGCGTGTCCAAAGTGCCTTCATAGACAACGACATTATCCCTTAACACACGCACCTGCGCCGCACGGGTCAATTTGCCGTCGGTTACATATGCGCCGCCAATAGTGCCGATTCCCGAAGCTTTAAACAGCTGGCGAATAATAGCATGGCCAATGACCTTTTCTTGATAAATGGGGTCAAGCATACCAATCATGGCGGCCTTAACGTCGTCAATTGCATTGTAAATTACGCGATAGAGGCGAATGTCGACCTGCTGTTCTTCGGCCACATTTTTGGCCATGGGCTCCGGCCGCACATTAAAGCCGATTATAATCGCATTTGACGCAGAAGCAAGCATTACATCACTTTCCGTTATTGCGCCAACGCCGCCCAAAATCGTGCGAATTCGCACTTCTTCATTCGACAGCTTTTCAAGGCTGGCCTTAACCGCCTCAACCGAACCGCCCACATCGGCCTTAATTATAAGATTAAGCTCCTTCATTTTGCCGGCCTGAATTTGGTTAAACAAATCGTCCAAAGACACTTTTTGCGGGGTTTCTTCCATAAGTTTAACGCGATTGCGCGCGATAATATTTTCGGCGACATAGCGCGCCTCCGTTCCCGAGCGCGCGGCGAAAAATAAATCACCAACGGCCGGAACAGAGCTTAAACCAAGGATTTCAACAGGCATGGACGGCCCGGCCGCCACAACTTTCTGCCCCTTGTCATTTATCATGGCGCGAACGCGGCCATGCGACGTGCCCGCCACAATTGGCTGGCCAACATTTAAAGTTCCCGACTTCACCAAAACAGTCGCCACGGGCCCGCGCCCCTTGTCAAGCTGGGCTTCAATAACCGTTCCGCGGGCGTTTTTATTGGGAGTGGCCTTATATTCCTTCATGTCGGTAACCAAAATAATCATTTCCAAAAGTGTATCAATTCCCGCCTGCGTTTTGGCGGAAACGGGCACACAAATTGTGTCTCCGCCAAAATCTTCGGCGACAAGGCCATGCTCGGTCAATTCCTGCATAACTTTATTGGGATTTGCATCGGGTTTGTCAATTTTGTTTATGGCAACGATAATTTCAACGCCGGCGGCGCGCGCATGGCTTATAGCCTCTACAGTCTGCGGCATAACGCCGTCATCCGCCGCCACAACAAGCACGGCAATGTCCGTAACCTGCGCGCCGCGCATACGCATGGCGGTAAAGGCTTCGTGGCCGGGCGTGTCAAGGAAAGTTATTGGCCTATCGTTGATGGAAACGGTATATGCGCCGATATGCTGGGTTATTCCGCCTGCCTCGCCCAGCACAACGTCGGTTTTGCGAACGGTGTCAAGAAGCGAGGTTTTGCCATGGTCTACATGTCCCATTACAACCACAACGGGCGGACGCTCTAAAAGCACGGCTTCGCCCTCAATTTCCTCGGCAAAAACCTCTTCCAAAATATCTATCTCTATTTTTTGTTCACATAAAATATTGTATTCAAGCGCAATTTCCTCGGCTTTCTCAAAGGAAATTTCTTGGTTAATGCTGATGGCCTCGCCTTTTTTGAAAAGGGACTTAACAAGCTCTGCCCCTTGCTTATTCATAAGTTCGGCCAATTCCTTCAGCGTCAAAAGCGCAGGCACTTGAATAACACGCGGTTCATTAGACCGCTCGACAGCCTTAACCACCTGCGGCTTATGCGCAAGTGCCTTTTCCCTGTCAGACGAGCGAGGGTCATGCCGCCTATCTCTTTTGCCCGCCTCAAGCTTTTGCCGACGACCCTGCTTATCGGGCACTTGCGGCTCATTTTTAGCGGGTTTTTGCTTGCCGAATGCGCCGGGCGTTCTGCCGCCGCCCACGGCGGGAATTTGACCGCGAAAGTTACCGCCGCCACCTCCCTGGCGGCCGTCTTTTTTGCCCCAATCGGGTCGTCCGCCGCCCTGCCTCTGCCCTTGGCCTTGCCCGCCCTGCCCCGAACGAAAATCGGGTCTTGGGCCTCTTTCGCCTTGTGGACGTGGCGGCCTGTCGCCTTGCGGACGTGGCGGTCTGTCGCCTCTTTCGCCCTGCGGACGTGGTGGCCTGTCGCCTCTGTCGCCTCTGGGCGGTCTGTCGCCTCTTTCGCCTCTTTCACCCTTGGGACGCGGCGGTCTGTCGCCTCTTTCACCCTTCGGGCGAGGCGGTCTGTCGCCTCTGTCGGGGCGCGGCAATGGCTTACCATCGGGCCCAAGCGGACGCTCTCTGCGCGGAAGCGGATTCCCGTCTGCATCAAGGCGCGGCGGGCGCGGTAAAGGCTTGCCGTCCGGCCCAAGCGGACGCTCACGGCGGGGCAATGGCTTGCCATCCGGCCCAAGCGGGCGTTCGCGTCGAGGAAGCGGATTTCCGTCTGCATCAAGGCGCGGCGGGCGCGGAAGTGGCTTGCCATCCGGCCCTAAAGGACGCTCCCTGCGCGGAAGCGGATTTCCGTCTGCATCAAGGCGCGGCGGGCGCGGAAGCGGCTTACCGTCCGGCCCAAGCGGACGCTCGCGGCGCGGTAAAGGCTTGCCATCCGGCCCAAGCGGGCGTTTTTTGCGGGGTATGGGATTGCCGTCGGCATCGAGGCGCGGCGGCCTCTTGGGCCTTTTTTCCGCAACAACTTCCGCCTCCTCTTTGGGGCGGAAATGTTGTCTTATTTTGTCCTGCTCAACTGAACCCAATGAGGAGAAATTCCCGGGATTTTCAACCTCTATGTTCAATTGGGGTAAAGTTTTAATAATGTCCGAAGAGCTTACCCCCATCTCCTTGGCTATTTCATAAACGCGCTTTTTGGGCATGAACCCACCCTTTCCTTATTCAAATTCTCTGCCAAATCGGCAATTTTCGCCGCGAACCCTGCGTCCACCACGCAAATGGTGGCTCTATTAGACATTCCTATTTGCCCGCCCATAACCTCCTTTGTGAATAGGCTGTAAAATGGCACTTTATAGTGGGCGGCCTTGTTTGCAAATTTCTTTTTGGTGTTATGGGAGGCATCCACAGCCACCAGCACAATTTGCGCCGCACCACTTTGTATGGCCTTTACACAGCCTTCTTCGCCCGTAACGATTTTGCCCGCCTTTCTAGCCAGCGAAATCATTGACAGCAATCGCTTATCATCCATCACATCACGTCATTCCCGCGAAAGCGGGAATCCCCTCATATACCTCCTGCGGCACTTTGCACTTAAACGACCTGTCAAAACCCCGACTTTTAAGGGTTTTCGTCAGGCAGGTTTCGGATTTGCAAAGATATGCGCCGCGTCCGGGGGCTTTAAAACTCTCGTCAATCGCAAAATTTCCCTCCGGCGAGCGAACAACCCGCAACAATTCCGCCTTTTCCTTCATTTCCCTGCACGCAACACAGCGGCGCAAACGCGCGGTTTTGCCGCGTGGACTACCTTTGCTCTTGTTCATTTGCTTCCTCTTCTTCATATTCGTCGTCATAATATTCGTCGTCGTAATATTCGTCGTCGTCATAATATTCATCTTCATAGTATTCGTCGTCGTAATATTCATCATCTTCGTAATATTCATCTTCGCCGCTGTATTCATAAAATTCGGCAGCGGCCTCGGCATAATCGGCGACATTTACAGGCGAATCTTCCGCCGCATTTTCGCCCAAAATATCCTCTTGCAATAGCGCGCTTTCCTCCAAGGCCTTGCTATAGGACTTGATGTCAATGCGATAGCCCGTCAATTTGGCGGCAAGGCGGGCGTTTTGCCCCTCGCGCCCAATGGCCAAGGACAACTGATTGTCAGGCACAACGATTTTGGCCATTTTATTCGCTTCTTCAAGCCGCACAGCCAGCACAACGGCGGGGCTTAAACTTGCGGCAATGAATTCCTTGGGGTCATTTGAATATGTGATAATGTCGATTTTTTCGCCATTTAACTCCGACACAACCATATTCACGCGCTGCCCATTTGTGCCAACGCAAGAGCCAACCGGGTCAACATTATCATTCGTAGAACTTACAGCAATTTTTGTGCGAAAGCCCGCCTCGCGCGCCACGGCCTTAATTAAAACCGTGCCGTCTGCAACTTCGGGCACTTCCTGCTCAAAAAGCCTCGCCACAAGCTCGGGATGAGAGCGGGAAACGCTTATTATCGGGCCGCCGCGACTGCCGTCGCGCACGTCCAAAACAACAACTTTAAGCCGCTGATTAAAATAATATTCCTCGCCCGGAATTTGCTCTACAGGCAGCAAAACCAGCTCTGTCTTGCCCGAAGAAATATAGACATTGCGCCGCTCTATCCTTTCAACCACGCCGGTTAAAAGCTTAAGCTCTCTATCCGTAAATTCGCTGACAATTTTGCTTCTTTCCGCCTCGCGCAATTTTTGCACAACAACCTGCTTAGCCGTCTGTGCAGACACGCGCCCAAATTCCTTAGGCGTAACAACCAATTCAACAATATCCCCTAAATCAAATTCTGCGCTAATTTCCTTAGCATCATCGAGCAATATCTCCAAAGCAGGATTTTCGACCTCTTCCACCACGGTTTTTTGAGCCAAAACGCTTATAGCCCCCGTAATTCTATCAATGGCAACCCTTATATTTTCGTTTGTACCAAAATTCTTTTTACATGCAGATAATAGCGAGGATTCGATGGCCTCAAAAAGGGTTTCTTTGTCTATGCCTTTTTCTTTTTCAATAAGCTCGATAGTGGTAACCAATTCGCTGTTTGCGGGCATAATCACAACCTCCATACAATATTAAAGAGCGGACTATAGCCCACTCTTCTCACACAATTATGATAAGAACATACACATTATAACACATCTTTAATTGAATTGCAAGCCTTTTTTTGAATTTTCCACAAAATTTTCAGCCCCGGCAGAACAAAACATATGCGACATAAACCTGCAATCTTTGCAAGCCGAAAACGGCCAAGCCGCAACCGCTCCGCCGCCGCCCGGACAAACAAAATTTTTCTCAACAGGCAAAGCCTCAAAAACCCGAACCATAAGCCACATCTCACCTCTCGCCTCTAGTTTCTAATTTCTAGTTTCTATTCTTTCCAAGTTCTAGCGGGCATATACTTCTAGAAAAAAGTGAGGTAGGCCATGTATTATCGACAATTTATTACCCTGTCCGGCGACGGAAAAGGGCTTGGGCGTGTTGTTTTGGAGGCGCGGGACGATAGGGCGCGCGCCATGGTATATCTTCAGGATATTAAAGAGGGGTCTTATAGGCTTTTGTTGCTGTCCAAGGGCGATGGCGAGAATTTTGCCGTGGATTTGGGAACGGTGGTGGTTTGCGACAGGAATCGCTTTGAAGGCACTTTTGAGCTTAACCGCACAAATATTGCGAATTCGGGGCTGACTTTGGAATGTATTGACGGCGCGGCCGCAATTTTGCCCAAAATGCCCGGCGAATTTAAGCCCCGAAACGGTTTTGACATGATTCTGGCGGGTTTTTGCGGCGCGCCCTATTCTTGGCGGGCAAATCTAAGCTTTCCGCAACATTCCGTGGAGGCCGTTGTTGATGTTGTTGAAAAAGTGGCTGAAATCCCGAAAATTCAAGCAGCCGAAGCCGCTCCCCCCGTCATTCCCGCGAAAGCGGGAATCCCCCCCGAAAGCAATGAACGCTTGGATAAGTATTTCAACCCTGCGAACATAGTCGACGTCTTCAACGACGAAGAACCACAGGCCGAATGGGTTACGGCCAGTCTGTTTGATTTACATAGTTTGGGGCTTTACAACTATTCGATTCAGAATAATCCCGCCATAATCACAAATGCCAGAAAGTTTCGCCATGTGCTGCTTGGGCGCACTAATAGCGGCGGGCAGCGGGGCTATGTGCTTGGTATTCCCGATATTTTGCCGAAAAAGGACATTCACGCCATGGAAAGCGCAATGGGAACTTTCAGACCCTGCCATCCGCAAGGCCCGTCCGAGGAAATGCATGGCTATTGGCTGATGCATTTGTAGACCGACGCCACAGGAAGTGCCGACTGAAGTCGGCTAAAGTAACGCTTGAAAGCCGACCCTTAGGGTCGGAATGTGGAATGTGGAATGTGGAATGTGGAATGAAAATCCCGTGAAGCCGATAATTTCACATTCCACATCTCACATTCCACATTCCGCCCGTAGGGCGGACAACAGGCCGACTTTCAGTCGGAATCTTTAGCCGGCTTCAGCCGGCATTTCCTGTCGGTTCTAGCTTCCCTTCAAATCCCGTTTTGAGTATGCCACAACGCCCAAAACTCCCAAAATCACAGCCACGCCTGCAAGTCCGAGCATTGCGGCGATTCGCACTTCTTCCATGGGCAATTGCGGCACATGGCCAAAAGGCGACAAATTCAGCACCACGCGGGGCAAATTCAGCATTTCGCCGAAAAAACCGGCGACGAAGACGAAGGCATAATAGCCCCAAACCGCCACAACAGCCTTGGGCCAAAGTCCCACAAATGCCAGCGCAACGCCCATTAGAACCCATAGGGCCGGCATAAAAACCATCACGGCCTGCAGCAGATTCCAAAATGACATGGGTTCGTCCAGCATGGGTATGCTCAATGCCCACATTCCAATCATTCCCAGCAGCGGCATAATCACCGAGGCGGCGAATGAAAGCAAGGCAAAGCCCGCAATATGCGACTTTCGAGAGATTGCCAGTCCAAGTAATCCTTCCGTTCGCCCCATTTTCTCCTCGGCGCGCAGTCTAAGGGCCAAATTTAAGACGGGCACGGCGGCAAAAAGCCCCAAAAATAGGTTCATCATGGAGGTGAACATTTCCGTCATTGTAAAATCGGGATGCGGCGGCATGAGCTGCTCAAACCATTCGGCATCCGTAACAAAAAGCTCCACATCGCCCATAATCAGCCCGAAAACCCCGCCAAAAATAAACATTCCGACGGCCCAGGCGATTATGGTGCCGCGTGAGAGCCGCCATGTCAGCCCGAAGAGCGAACGCAGGTTTTTGGGGGCTTCGGCGGGACCGGGGCGGTCGGGAATTATCCCCTGGCCTATGTCGCGGAAGGCGCAGAGGCGGAAGGCTATGGCGGTTATGATTAGTGCTGATAGTAGCACAATTAATATCGGCCATAAGTGGTTTTCCACGAAGGGTTCGGCGCGCAAAATTAGGCCTAAGGGCGAGATTCGTGCCAAAATCTCGCTGCTGGTATCGCCTATGGCGCGCAATAAATAAAACCCAACCAAGGCCAAAAACGCATAGGCCTTAACGCTTCGAGCCGAGGACGAAAGTTGCACGCAAAACGCCGTAATTCCGGCGAAAAGCAGGCCGCCGGCGAAAATCATTGCGGCGAAGGTAAAACTACCCGCCCATGTGATGCTTTCGATGCCCAAAGAGCCGAGTGCGAGCGCAATCCCAATAGCGAGCGCGAGATTTACGAGAAATGCCGTAATCGTGGCGGAAAGCAGGTTTGACAGCCTTCCTACGGGAAGCGAGCGCAGGACTTCATAGCGCCCCAATTCCTCGTCCGTACGCGTATGGCGCACGACTAAAAATATATTCATAATTGCAACGGCAATAATTGTAAAAAGTCCAAATTCGGTTGCAAACATTGCGCCCGCCGTGAAATTATCCGCCCCCTGCGTCATGCCCAAAATTGCGACCATTGCGGGATTCGCCATAATCTCGTACATGGCCGCCAATTCTTCCGGCGAATATTGTGAAACAATGAATCCGGGATAGGCCCAGGCGAGGGAAACTATGGCCGCAAGCCATATTAGGGCGATAACCCTCTCGCGACGCAAATTGAATCTTATTAGCTTGAATGTATTCTCGAAATATGCACTCATTCGACATCACCCGCCCCCTCATTGGCATAATGCCCCATAAACAGCTCCTCAAGCGAAGGCGGCGCGCTTGCAAGCTTCACAATTCCAAAGCCGCCCAAATGTGCAATAATCTTGCCCATTTCGGCCGTATCCGCGCCAAATTTCAGCAGGTTGCCATTGGCTTCAATGTCATAGACCCCGCCAATTCGCTCCAGCCCTTCAACAGGCCGCTCTGTGGCCACTTTCATGGTATAACGCGTCAAATGCCGCAATTCCTCCAGCGTGCCCGTTTCAACAATTTGTCCGCCACGAATTATAGACACTCTGTCGCAAAGTCGCTCGACTTCCGACATGATATGGCTGGACAAAAACACGCCCTTGCCCTTATTTTTCTGCTCCAGCACATATTCCTGAAAAACCTGCTCCATAAGCGGGTCAAGGCCGCTTGTCGGCTCGTCTAAAATATACAAGTCCACCTCGGAGGCAAAGGCCGCTATTAACGCCACTTTCTGGCGATTTCCCTTGGAATAAGTGCGGCATTTTTTTGTGGGGTCAAGGTCAAAATCGCGAATAAGTCGCTCGCGCCGCGCCTTGTCGTGGCTGCCGCGAAGCGACACAAAAAGGTCAATCACCTCGCCGCCCGTCAAATTCGGCCATAAATTGACATCGCCCGGCACATAGGCAATGCGGCGGTGAATTTCAACGGCATCCTTCCACGCGTCCATGCCGAAAATTTTCGCAGAGCCCACATTGGCCTGCAAAATGCCGAGCATTACGCGAATTGTCGTCGATTTTCCCGCGCCATTCGGCCCAATATAGGCCATAACCTCGCCCTCTGCCACCTTGAGATTAATATCCGAAAGTGCCGTAAAATTCCCGAATTTCTTTGTCAGATTTTGTAATTCCACGCTAAATTTTGACATAATTTTCTCCTTTCAATCCGCTTGTTAAAAGTTCGTGCAACTGCGTAATTTCGGCGTTTAATGCCTTTTCGCTCTCCGGGTCAAGCCCATCAACCATGCCCGTATAAAGATGCAGCCACCGCCTGTCAAAATGATTGGTTATGGCCGAAAAAAACTCCATAATCAGCTCCTCGTCAATATCCCGCCGAATCGTTCCCCTTTTTTTGCCATTTTGAACCAATTGTCGAATATAGTCATATCCGACTTCATACATGGCATGTGTCAGCTCGGCGGGCAGGCTTGGTTCGCCGGCCGCAATCATCATAAAAGCGGAAATTTCCCGCTCTTCCTGCAAAGTTGCAAAGACGGCCTCCGCATCGCGAAATAGGTCAAAAATGTCCATATCGGCGATATTCATGCGCCCGTCAAGCTTTTTCATGATAATTTCAAGCCCCCACGCGGCGCAATAATTGAATAGCTCGCCCTTATTTTCAAAATATTGGAAAATGCTGCCCTTCGCAATTCCCGCCCGCTTCGCAATATCCTCAACCCGCGCGCGCATAAAGCCGTTTTCGGTGAATTCGCCAATGGCCGCGCGTATGATAATCTCCTGCTTTTCGTCCCTAAGCCGCAGAAATGTTTGGCTGGGCATAAAACTCCTCCCTTCTGAAATGACTGATAAGTCAATTATATGACCTTTCAGTCATTTTGTCAAGAGGAAATTTAAAAAAATTTTTGACTTCCTGTTAAAAACATGATAAAATGAAGCGGATAGGGGTGAGAAGATGATTATTGTTCAAAAATATGGCGGCACATCCTTGGCGGATTTTGAGCGCATGGAAAATGTTGCGCGGCGCATAATTGCCGCCAAAGAGGCCGGAAACCGCGTGGTTGTGGTGCTTTCGGCGCAGGGCAAGCATACGGACGAACTTGTTGCGCTGGCCGAAGCCGCCAATCCCCGCGGCTCGAAACGCGAGCGCGACCTTTTGCTGGCCACGGGCGAACAGGTTTCCGTAACCCTTATGGCCCTGGTTTTGCAACGTTTGGGCCATGGCGCAATCTCCCTAAACGCGCGTCAAGCGGGGATATTCTCAACCTCGGACTTTGGTGCTGCGCGCATTAAAAAAATCGAAACAGAAAGAATTTTAGCCGAGCTTGAAATGGGCAATATTGTTATTATCACGGGCTTTCAAGGCGAGGCGCGCCATGGCGAACTTACAACACTTGGGCGCGGCGGCTCTGACACAACGGCCGTTGCCTTGGCGGCCGCGCTAAAAGCCCATGCCTGCGAGATTTATACGGATGTTGAGGGGGTTTATTCCGCCGACCCGCGCTTAGTTGCAAATGCGAAAAAACTGCCCGAAATCAGCTATGACGAGATGTTGGAGCTGGCCGCACTCGGCGCGCAGGTTCTGCAAAAACGCTCGGTTGGGCTGGCCAAAAAATACGGCGTGCGCCTTGCCGTGCGCTCTGCAATGAGCGATGCGGCGGGCACAATTGTGAAGGAGGGAAATGGCGTGGAGGGAAATTTTGTAAGCGGGGTTGTGAATCATGACGGAATTGTGCGCATAACCATTTCGGGCGTAAAAGACGCGCCGGGCGTGTGGTATAAGGTTTTTGACATCATGAATGACGGCGACATCGCAATCGATTTTGTGCAGCAAAAAAAGCGCAGCGACGGCACTAAGGATATTTCCTTTACGCTGGATGCCGAGCGGCTGGACGATGCAAAGGCCATCCTTGCGGGCAATACGCATCGCCTAAATTTTACCGGCCTTGCGCATGACGACCATATTGCGAAGCTTTCCGTGGTTTCGACAGGAATGGCGACAAATCCGGGCGTGCCCTCGCTTATGTTCGAGGCGCTTTTTGACGCAGGAATCAATATCGACTCCATTTCCACCTCGGAAATCCGCGTCAGCGTGCTAATCGACAAAAAAGAAGCCGCCCGCGCCGCCGCAATCGTCCATGCGAAGTTTTTTAATGGGAGGTAAAACTACCGAAATTCGAGGTGATTTATGAATTTTACAGCCGGATTGACTGAAATTTTGCAGATTGTCGGGGCGGAATATGCCGACCCGCATCGGGTTTTGGGAATGCATGAAACCCACGGCCGCCTTTTTGTGCGCGCTTTTGTGCCCGACGCGGCGGCGGTTTGCGTAATTTGCCCGAATTCTGCCGAACGCTGGCCTTTAGAGCGCGTGCATGTTGACGGCTTCTTTGAAGGCGAAATTGTCGGGCGCGACGCCTGGTTTTTGTATGAATTAGAGCTGGATTTCGGCGGCGAAAATGTGCAGATTTTGCACGACCCCTATGCCTTCCCCCCCGTTTTGACAGAATACGACATGCATTTATTCGCATCGGGAACGCATTACAAAATCGCCGATAAATTGGGCGCAAACCCCATGATTCTGGAGGGCGTGGAGGGCGTAAATTTCGCGGTTTGGGCACCAAATGCCGACCGCGTAAGCGTAATTGGCGACTTTAACAGCTATGACGGCCGCCGCCACGCCATGCGTCTGCGCCCCGAAAGCGGCATTTGGGAGCTTTTTATCCCCGCCATAAAGCAATATGACGCTTACAAATTCGAGATTAAGACCCGCGCGGGCGAATTGTTGCAAAAATCCGACCCATTCGAGAAATATCACCAATTGCGGCCTTCTACGAATTCGCTGGTCTATAATTTGCGTGGTTTTGAATGGGAAGACGGCGACTGGCTTAAGCTGCGCGCCGAAAATCCGCCGATTGGCGGGCCTATAAACATCTACGAAGTGAATCTTGCCTCGTGGGTCAAAGGCCGCAATAGCGAATTTTCGACATATGTCGAGCTGGCCCACGAGCTGGTTAACTATATGCTGGAAATGGGATATACACATATAGAATTAATGCCCATCACCGAGCATCCCTATGACCCCAGCTGGGGCTATCAGGTTACCGGCTATTATGCCGCAACCAGCCGCTTTGGCACGCCTCACGAATTCAAATATTTTGTAAATCATTGCCATAAAAATAATATAGGCGTAATTTTGGATTGGGTTCCCGCGCATTTCCCGAAGGATTCCCACGGTTTGGCAAAATTCGACGGTACGGCGCTTTTTGAGCATGAAGACCCCCGCCAGGCCGAACATCCCGATTGGGGCACTCTAATGTTCAATTATGGCCGCAAAGAAGTCGCAAATTTCCTAATTGCCAATGCCCTCTTTTGGGTCGAAGAATACCATATTGACGGGCTTCGCGTGGATGCCGTCGCCTCTATGCTTCACCTAAATTATTCCAAATATGGCGACGGGCTTTGGGTTCCGAACGAGCATGGCGGCAATATTAACTTAGAGGCGAGGGAATTTCTTAAACATCTAAATTCGATTATGCGCGAAAAACACCCCCATGTGCTGATGATTGCCGAGGAATCCACGGCCTATCCGGGCGTAACCGCGCCCGTGGGTGATGATGGGCTGGGCTTTAGCCTGAAATGGAATATGGGCTGGATGAATGACTTCCTGAAGTATGTCGAAATGGACCCGATTTATCGCAGTAATCACCACAATTTGATAAATTTCGCCATGATGTATCATTATAATGAAAATTTCGTGCTGCCGCTGTCGCATGACGAGGTGGTGCATGGCAAAAAATCCCTGCTGAATAAAATGCCCGGCGACCTTTGGCAGAAATTCGCGAATTTGCGCGTTTCCTTGGGCTTTATGTATGCCCATCCGGGCAAAAAATTGCTGTTTATGGGCGGCGAATTCGGGCAATTTATCGAATGGGACGAAAAGCGTCCGCTGGATTGGTTTTTATTGGAATTTCCGCATCATAAAAATATGCAAAATTTTTCCAAGGATTTAAACCATCTCTATAGGCGCGAAATCGCCCTTTGGGGCGCAGATTTTGACCCCGCGGGCTTCGCTTGGATTGATGCCGACGATGCGGCGCGCTCCATAGCCTCTTTTGCGCGTTTTGCGGGCGGTGAAACGCTGATAATTGCCTGCAATTTCACCCCCGTGCCCTATGAAAATCACCGTTTGGGGTTGCATAATCCTGCAATTTACCAAGAAATCCTAAATTCCGACAACGAACGCTATGGCGGCAGCGGCATCACCAATCCAAGCCCGCTTGCGCCCGAAAAAGCCCTAAGCAATGGACTCGAATATTCCATAGAGTTGCGACTGCCGCCCCTTGGAATCGTGATTTTGAAAGCCGCGGAGGGCGATTATGCACAATGAGCAAAAGCCCATATTTTGGGATTCGGGCATAGACCATCCCATGACTAAGCGGCAATGGGCCGCCGCAATCCTCGCTGTAATAGGCAATGCGCTTTTGTTTTCCAATTTTGCTTGGATGGTAATTTTTACCACAGTTACAATCCTTCTAACCCGCGCAACTACCAAAGCCATCAAGGAAATTGAGCTAAATATCTATGCCGACCGCATAACGGGCTATGGCTTCAAGTTTTGGGATTTTTTGCCAAGAGTTCATGGATTCGAGCTTAAGCCGCACGAAATAAACTCCATAAAACAGCACAAATGGGGCATAAACATCAACTCAACCGATGGCCGCTATCGCCTGCTGATTAACAAACCCGACTTTATGCATGAAAAAATTAGAGCCTGTATTCAATGAATACAGGCTTTTTATTGATTAGAATATTGAATATGCCGCGATTATGCCTACGAAGACCATGGATACCGTGGCCACCATTTTAAACAGGGTGTTTAGCGACGGGCCCGTGGTGTCTTTAAAGGGGTCGCCGACGGTGTCGCCGATTACTGCGGCTTTATGGGCTTCAGAGCCCTTGCCGCCGTGATTTCCGGCCTCGATATATTTTTTGGCATTATCCCATGCGCCGCCGGAATTTGCCATAAATACGGCCATAACGAAGCCCACGACTGTAGAGCCGCCGATAAGCCCGATTACGCCTTCAACGCCGAAAATCAGGCCGGTTATAATTGGCACAACCACGCCAAGCACGGTAGGGCCAACCATTTCACGAAGCGCGGACTTTGTGCAAAGGTCGACACAGGTTGCATAGTCGGGGTCGGCCTTGCCTTCCATAATGCCCGCAATTTCCCTAAATTGGCGGCGAACTTCAAGAACTATGCTTTGCGCCGCGCGCTTTACGGCGGACATTGTCATGGCCGAAAACACGAATACAAGCATTGCGCCAATGAAAATTCCTATAAGCACGCTGGGATTTTGGATATTAAGGTTCAAATCGGCCATGGTGAATGGTTCTGCACCTGCGGGGCGAAGCGCGTCAATTTCGCGAACCGCCAGCTTGATAAAGGAAACGAGCAGGGCAAGCGACGTAAGCGCGGCAGAGCCGATGGCGAAGCCTTTACCCGTTGCGGCCGTGGTATTTCCGATGGAATCCAGAGTGTCGGTACGTTCGCGCACTTTCGGGTCCATGCCCGCCATTTCGGCGATTCCGCCCGCATTGTCGGCCACGGGGCCATAGGCATCACAGGCGAGGGTTAGACCCAAGGTTGACAACATGCCAACGGCGGCCAGACCAATTCCGTAAAGGCCGGAATTAAAGCTCATAACCGCATCGGCATCGCCGAAGACGAAGCCGAAAACGCCGCCTGCGGCCAGGAATGAGCCAACAACCGCCGCAATTATAATTAAAACGGGGGCAATTGTCGATTTCATGCCAAGGGCAATGCCGCCGATTATAAATGTGGCAGAACCCGTTTCGGACGCTTTTGCAAGGTTTTTCGTGGGCTTATAATGCGCCGAGGTGAAATATTCCGTAAAATATGCGATTAGACAGCCCGCCACAAGACCCACCAATATGGCCAAATAAAGCCCAAACCAATTGTCCGCGCCCATAATCAAGAATGTTACGGGCGCAAAGCCCACGGCGGCAATGGCGGCGGCACCATATGTGCCGAAGCGAAGCGTGTCTAAAAGTTGTTTTTTGGTTGCATTTTCTTTTGTGCGAATGAAGAATGTGCCCGCAAGTGAGGCAATTACGCCAACGACGGCAAGAGCCACGGGCAAGAACATGCTGGCGAAAACCATGTCATAGCCCAAATGCATAAATGCCGCATAGCCAAGCGCAATCGAGGCGTGCATGGACTTGATATAGCTTTCATAAAGGTCTGCACCCATGCCGGCCACGTCGCCCACATTGTCGCCCACATTGTCCGCAATAACGGCGGGATTGCGCGGGTCGTCTTCCGGAATTCCCGCCTCAACTTTACCCACAAGGTCAGCACCAACGTCGGCCGCCTTTGTGAAAATTCCGCCGCCAACACGGGCAAAAAGCGCGAATACGGCAACACCAACGCCAAACATTACCATATTGTCGGCAATTTCTGTCGGGCCAAGGTCAAAAACGAAGCGCAGAAGCAAAAACCATAGGGACACATCTAAAAGTGAAAGCCCCACAACGGTAAAGCTTAGCACCGTTCCGCTGGAAAATGCGACTCTTAAGCCCTTGTTCAGGCTTTGTTCGGCCGCATTGGCTGTGCGCGAATTGGCAAATGTTGCAATTTTCATGCCTATAAAGGCTGAAAGTTGCGTTAACAATCCACCAATTAAAAATGCAAAAGGCATAAAGACCGATATGTACCCGAAAACCGCCAAAATGGCCAAAAGCACAACCACAATCATATAGAAAATGATTACGACTTTAAATTGCCGTTTTAAATAGGCCTTTGCCCCCGAACGTATCGAGGCGGCGATTTTCTTCATCTTTTCCGTGCCTTCCGAGAACTTCATTACCTTCCTGCTTTGAATAAAGGCGAAAGCAAGGGCGATTAAAGCGCCCGCCACACCAATCACAAAAGCAATTTCCCAATTCATAATAAACATTCCTCCATTTGGATTTGGATTTTATTCGACAATTATAACATTTTCGGAACAAGATTGCAATAGAAATTTTTAAGCATTTTGAATTTGACAAAAATTCGTATTTATGGTAAAATTGGATTTTAGGCTTAGAATCGGGGGGTGATGCCATGGGCGGCGATGATTTCGTCGGAAAATTGCGCATAAAATTCGCTAAAGAGCAAGGCGATGTTTTTGTGCGTATTCAAAATGCCCTTAAAGCGGGCGACATTAAAGGGGCGTTTTTGCTGGTTCATACCCTTAAGGGGGCGGCCGGCCTAATTGGCGAACCCATGCTCGTAAAGGCCGCAATTGCGGCGGAACATCCTCTTAGGCATGGCGAAATGCCGGGCTTAATTGTCATGGAAAATTTGCAATATACCCTTGATGATGTCGTTTCGGCAATTTATATTCCACAGCGGCAAGAGGTTACGGAATGGGACAAGGCCGCCGCAGCCGAACTTTTCGACGGTTTGCAAACCATGCTTGCGGAAAGCAGCGCCGAATGTTTTATGATTTTGGACGACTTGGAAAAAATTCCCGAAACCGAAGAACTTGTGGCCTTAATCGAAAAATGCGATTTCGCCGCGGCCTTAGATGAACTTTTAGAGCTCCGAACAAAACTTGAGTTATAGTGGAGGAAGATATGATTCAAAACTTGAATCAGCAGGTGAAAAAATCGCGCATATTGGTTATTGACGACTCTCCTTTGGAATTGCGCGCGCTCAGCATGATACTTTCGGGTATTTATGACGTGAAATTGGCCAATAGCGGGCAAATCGGCCTGGATTTGGCGCAAAAATTTAAAACCGACTTGATTTTATTGGACTTAAATATGCCCGGCATTTCGGGCTTTGAAGTGCTTACAAAATTGAAAAATGACGAGGATTTGGCTGATATTCCGGTCATTATCGTTACGGGAAGCGACGACAGCGCCGACGAAGTTAAGGGGCTGGAGCTTGGCGCGGCGGATTTTATCCGCAAACCCATTGTTGACGCCATTGTTAAGCTGCGCGTCGGGGTGCATTTGCAATTGCGCGCGCAACTTAAGCTTGTTGAAAGTTTCAGTCTTGTGGACGGACTTACGGGCATTGGCAACCGCCGCAATTTTGACCAGACAATGCGGGCGGAATTTAGGCGTGCGGCGCGTTCGGGTCAGCCGCTGGGAATGCTTATGCTGGATATTGACCATTTTAAGCGGTTTAACGACAGATTTGGGCATATTAACGGCGACGAATGTTTAAAGACCGTGGCCGCCGTTATGACAAAAACTGCCAATCGAGGCAGCGACTTTGTATTTCGTTGGGGCGGCGAGGAATTTATAGTTTTGCTGGGTGAAACGCCGATGGAGGGCGTGATTGCCGTGGCCGAGCGTCTGCGCCAAAATATCGAAGATACGGCGATTTATTGCGGCGAAGAGATTACCTTTGCGACCGTAAGCATTGGTGCGGGCGCAATTATTCCAAGCCCAATCGGCACAAATCCCAACGATTTTAAGGAAGTCGACTATACGCCCGAAATTAAAAAGTTTACGATTGCGGTGAATAAGGCCCTGCATAGGGCAAAAGGCGGCGGGCGGAATCGGGTGGAATTAGCCTAATATAATTTAAAGTTTCGCTCGCATTTGTTCATAATTTTCGGGCTAGCATTTGAAAAAGAGGGGGTTTATATCACTAGACGAAATAGACAAAGCCGAAAAACCGACGATAGCAGCCGAAAAATTTCCGATACCAAAAGCTTCTTAGGGTGCCGGAAAGGTTTTTCACATAAAAATTTTCTCCATGACCCCCTCCCGCCCAATCGCCCGAAGATTGCGATATGCGCCTTGGTCTTGCGCGTCGAATTTGCAAATGCTGTGAAAATCGCAAAAACCGCAGGGGGTTTGGTTTTTGTGTTTATAGGGCGAAATTGGGATTTCGCCCGCCAGCATGGCGCGCCCCGCCTCTTTCGCCAAATTTTTAACATGGTCCATAAGTGCCGCAAAAGCCTCTGCGCTGATGATTGCGCCGCTTTTTTTAAAGCTGTCCGCGTCGTGTTGCATGGCCATAATCACGCTTTCGTCGTCCAGAACGAGGCCGCTCATTTTAAATGCGTCAAGTAGCTTTTTCTTATAGACTTCGGGTTCGTTAAGTTTATAATCAAAGTCTAACAATGGGTTTAGCAAATTGAAATAAAACGCCGCCGCAGGCAGGATTTTCAAGGCATCGCCCTCGCCGCGCGCCTGCGCCAATTTTTGAATAAACGCGCCCAAATAAATCAGCAATTGCATGTCCAGCCCATAATAGACCTCTTCCAACGAAAATTGCTTGCGCCCCGACTTATAATCGATAATTTTCACATAGTCCGCGCCCTCAAGGCGGCCAATATCCACGCGGTCAATGCGACCTTCCAGCAGCATTTTTGCATCGGCTGACAGTTCAATTTCAATGGGCGGCAAAACCGTGTCCGCGCCCGAATCTGCGCCGCCAAAGGCAATTTCGTTATAAGCAAGCGCGAAGTCGCCGCCGGAGAGATGGTTGGCCAGAGCCGCCGCCGAAGCCTGCGAAATTGCCCGCATTTTATGGGCAAAATGCGTATAGCGGCCGGAGGAATGAAGCTGATAATTGCCGGGCGCGCCAAAAACCTCGTCAACCGCGCCATTTATCAGGGTTGCGACCCTCTCCGTGTCCGCCGCGCCCTCGGGCCCCAAAACTTTAAGTACCTCTCCAAACTTCGACAAAATGTCATGGTAAATATTGCCCATGTCCACAGCCGCCACATCGTAAATTTTGCGCTTTTTGGCCGCCAAATTGTATTGGGCAAAATAGGCGAAAGGGCAGGAAATATAGCGTTGCAGACGTGAAACAGAGCTGCGGATATTCGGCCTGTAAAGCATACTTACAGAATTTTTTGAAAGCCCACTTTTAGTAGTTTCCTGCGTGAATTTAACCCCCGCATCCATGTCGGCGAGTTTTTGCGCAAAAATTTCATCCTGCTCGAAATAGTCATAAACCGCCGCAAATTCGGGCGAAATTGGCGTTTCATAGGCGGCATGGCGACCCAAGGCCAGCGACAAATCGCCAAACATTCTTTGTCGCCCTGCAATTAGCGACAAAAAGCCATGCGCGCCCTCGCCAATGCGCGGAAAAAGCGCGCGAATCCGCTGAATCAGCCGCGAAGGATTCGCCCCGCGCCCCTCCAAATCCCCGGCGGGATAGGTTATGGCCAAAAATTCTCTTGGTTTAGAAATATTTTCGTATATTAAGAATTCTTCCTCGTAAATTTTGGCGGCGGAATCCTTCGCCAAAGCCAGCCCCGCGCCCGCCAAAGCCAGCCTGTCATCATCGGACAAAAGCCCGTCGCCATCGGGTCTTGCGGGCAGCGCGCCGTCCTTCGCGCCCAAAATAATCATGGCCTTAAGCTCGCCAAAGCGAGAGCGGCGCAAATCGCCCAAAACCAGCTGGTCGAGTGCCGGCGGTGCCAGGCCCAAATCGCCGAGGCCGGCCTCAAAAATCTTGGCAAATCCGCTTATATTCTCGTTTTGCTCCGGCAAAATCTCCACCATTTTGCCCAAAGTGTGCATAATCGCGTCCCAAATCTGCTCATGTTCACGTTGAGTTTCATTGTCGCCGCGACGCTGAGCATCATTCGCCCAATCCTCCAAAATGTCATTAACACTATTCATCGCTAAAAAATTATAAACCCAATGTGCAAAATCCCTCAGCGGATATTTGCGCCGAGGCGTGCAATTATCGGAAAGAGCGGCCATAATCGCCAAAACTTTTTGGCGGCACAAATTCAGCGATTCCAGCTCGGATTCGTCCCCCAAATGAAAATCCTCCTGCCAATCCTTGCCCCTAATATTGTAAGCCAAGGCATAATTTTCCAGCAGGTCAATCTCATCCCGAAAATTAAAGACGGGCAGCTTTAACATGCGGAAAACCGCCTCATATGACCAATTTGTCGAGATAATTTGACAGGCGGAGAGAATCATTTCCGCAATCGGATGCCCCAAAATGCTGCGCCGCATATCCACAAAAACGGGAATTCCGTCGCGGCTAAAAATCGCGGGCACAAATTTTTCATAGCGCGCCAAATCGGCGGCAATAAGCCCGATTTCGCTGTATTTATAGCCCCTTTCGCGGGTCAGCATGGTTACAATTCTTGCGGCTGTGTCTATTTCGTTGAATATACTCGAAGTTGAAAAAATCTGAATATTTTCGGGTCGTTCATGGTAAATATTGCCAATGTCGAAGCCAAGATAATTTTCGCATAAAAACGCAAGGTCGGCGGCCTCATCATGGCGGTAAGAATCCTTTAAAATCAAGGCTTCTTCCATCTTTGCGCCAAGTTCTGCGCCAATTTGCGCAAGGACCTGCATGGTCTGCACAACCTCGCTATAGATGTCGAATTTTGACATTGCGCCAAAATCGGCGGCGGCGCGCGGCGCAGGCAGGGCAATTTTCACCTGATTTGCCACGGAAACGAGGGCCGCAAGCACCTTTTTTTCCTGCGGCGTAAAGGATTTAAAGCCATCAATCCAAATTTTGGCATCTTGTAAAAAGTCTGCCTGCTCAATCTTTTCGGCCAAAATGTCCAGCACCTCATCATTGGAAATAAATGACTCTTCCAAAAATTCCCTATAGGCCGCATAAATCAGCTGCAAATCGTGAAGTTTTAGGCCTAAACTGCTGTTTTTGGCGGAATCGGCCTGCGCCGCCAAATCCTCCGGCGCAATGCCATATTGGTAAAATTCGGTAATTGCTGTCGCCAAAGAATCCAAAAATCCCCGCGTTTCCTTCGCCGTCCGAAAATACTTCAATTCCTTGTCCAGCCGCGAAATTATCTTGCGCAATACCATATTTTTGCCGCAATTCTCCAAAATAACCTTGCCCATGCCGCCCGTTATGCTTAGAACAAAATAACACAATCGGTTAAACGAAAGCACCCGCGCGCGCGACAAAGCACCGCTTTCGCTTGCGGCCAAAAGTGCCTTTTCGCTTTGAAACGAAAATTGTTCGGGCACAATAAGTATCAAATTCTCGGTAGACTGTTCGGCTTGACAGTCAACAATTTCTCTATGACAAAAAGTCGTCTTCCCCGTGCCGGGCTTGCCCAAAATAAATTGAATCCGCATAATTTCCCCCGAGCTAGTATAATTTTTCCATTGTCCTAATATCATTTAAATAAAGCCCTGTCCGGGCAATAAGGAGGCGCAACATGGCAAAGTCGAGATTTGTCGTTTTACGAATGAAAGATATAATCCGAACAGGGATTTTTGTGCTTATTGGAATAATACTTTTAGTTGCATTAATTTGGGCAATTATGCCGCGCGGCGGCCCCGAAGCCGCCATAGGAGCGGATTTCGGCAATTTCATCCCCGGCACCTACACATCCTATATCATCCTGCACAACCGCCCCGTCGGCATTTCCGTTACGGTGGATGAGGACAGAATTTTGGACATTGTTTTGTCGGAAATGGACGAGGCCGTCGAGGTTTTTTATCCGCTAATTCGCCCGACGATGGTGAATTTGTCGGCGCAGGTCATAAGCACGCAAAGCACGGAAATTCAAGCCCCGCCGGAAACCTTGCATACCACGAGAATACTCTTAGACGCAATAAATCTTGCAATTTACCAGGCGCAAGTTGCTGATTAAGTTGCTGATTAAACTTCAACTATTTGTATTGAAATTGTACCTCCCACAATTTCTGCCACGGCATAACTTTTCCCCAAATGCCCGCGAGGTTCGGTGATACTTCCGGGATTTAGGAAGGTTATGCCATTTTTTTGAAAATGCGCGGGCACATGGCTATGCCCGAAAAAACAGGCATTTGCGCCGATTTTCGCGGCATGGGCCACAATTCGGTAATAGCCGCCTTTAATCCCGTGGAGGTGGCCATGTGTTAAAAAAATTTTAATACCCGCAAGCTCAATCAGAGCCTCTTCGGGCGCGGGCGACATAAAATCGCAATTTCCGGCAACCATGTGATATTTCAGATGCGGGTGTAATTGCTGCAATTTTAGGCAATCTCTCACATAATCGCCAAGGAAAATTATGCCGCCAAGCTCGTCCTTAAAATTTCCGACAATTTCCGACATGAGGCGAGTTTGGCCATGGCTATCGCTAAATACCAAAATTTTCATGTAGATAATCCACCGCCTTTAGCAGCGCCTTTCCCCTGTGGCTAATTTTGTTTTTCTGCTCCATGCTCAATTGCGCCGCCGTTTTTCCAAATTCCGGCAGGTAGAAAATGGGGTCATAGCCAAAACCGCCGTCGCCGGCGGGTTTTTCGGCAATTTTGCCCTCCATTGTCGCGTGGAAAGTGCGCGTTCCCGCAGGCGTGGCCAATGCCATCACGCAGACAAAACGCGCGGAACGCCCAAGCGCGCCAATTTGCGCCAAAATCCACTCATGGCGCACCTTATAGGGCGTGTCCCGCCCCATAAAATTTGCCGAATCCACGCCCGGAAGGCCGCCCAGCGCGTCAATCACCAGCCCCGAATCGTCCGCCAAAACCAAGCAATCGTACGCCAAAAAGGACCGCACAAACTCGGCCTTTTTTATGACATTTTCCTCGAAACTCTCACCATCTTCGGCGGCTTCCAAGTCCAAATCAAATCCAATATCATCCAATGACAGAAGCTTAAAGCCGCCGGGCAAGATGGCGCGAATTTCCCTGATTTTATCGGCATTACGCGTAGCCACAACAATTTCCATTATTAATTATTCCTTATTAATTATTAATCTTCATCGATTGGGTCATTAGGGCAAATTAGGCCATAGGAATTGCCGCGCCGCTTATAGACCACATTCACCTCAAAGCTTTGACTGTGGCGGAAAACATAGAAAGAATGGCCCAGCATCTCCATTTCCATCACGGCCTCCTCCGGATCCATGGGCTTTAGCGGGAATTGCTTCATGCGCTCAATCACGATTCTGTCGTCATCGGCGGCCTCTTCTTCGGGCCCTTTGTCCAAAATATCAAACATTCTAAATTCGTCTTTAAAGCTGGAATCGCGGCGCGAACGGTCTTTTACGCGCTGCTTATATTTCGTGCGCTGACGCTCAAGCACGTCCACAACGCCGTCAATCGCGCCATACATATCATCCGCCACAACTTCGGCGCGCAAAAGCCGCCTATTAAGCGGAATTGACACCTCGACCTTATTTTCCTGCTTAACCACCGAAAAAGTTACATAAACGTCAATATTTTCGGGGAATAGGCGAGCCAGCCGCCCGATTTTTTTCTCGGTATGTTCCTTTAAACGCTCGGAAACCGCGAGATTCTTGCCTGTAAATTGAAAATTCATAATCCCAACTCCTTCTCTTTTTCTATTATGCAAACTACCATTTTGACAAATAATTCCTTTACGGCGGGAATTTTGGCCAGCGGCGTTAAAAACCCGCGCAGAGGGGCTTCGTGATAATAAATTGGCGTTAAATTCATGTCTTTCAGCATTTTGCGAAAACGCTTAACCTTCATTTTGTTAATATATGAAAAATAGTCATTATCATGCTCGTCTTTCGAAATTCTAAAGGCTATGCGCGCCTCGCCGTCGGGAAGGTTCTCCGCAAGCTGTTTATAGGCGCGAATCAGCGTTTTGTCGCTAAAAAGCAAATGCACCCACGGCATGGCCAAAACATCGCTTAAATGCGCGCCATAGGGATGGTAATATGGCGGAAAATTGATATAAACCCGCCCGCCGGGTGCTAAAACGCGCAAACATTCGGTCAGCACGGCCTGTGGCTCGTCCACATGCTCCATGGCATCATTCATAATTATGGTATCTATGGAATTATTTTCAAAAGGCATTTGCGCGCCATCGGCACAAATAAACTCGAATTTGTCGGCCGCACCAAGTTCTGCCGCCAATTCCTCCGCCTCGCGCCGATATTTCTCCAAAACCTCAATGCCATAAATTTTCTTGACCCCCAAACCCGCATAATACATGGTTTTTCCCGCCGCGCCACAACCTATGTCAACAACGGTTTTGCCGTCAAAAATCTGCTTCTCATCGGCAAATTCCAGGAAAAATTTTATAGTGTCGCCGCCCTTTTCATATTGCCAGCGGCTATAGGTCATTATGCCTTGATTATTAAGGTTAAAAGGATGCACAGGCAGGGGAAAAAGCCGATTTATCCCTTTGCACAAAGCCACTCTAAGGCTCATATTCTTCACCTCTATTGTAACGCAAAAATCCGCCGTTTGCAAGCATTAATTTACGAGTTCCACGCTGTAAACAATCCCCTGCACACGAATATAGCGCGTTTGCAGGAAAATATTTGAATTTGCGGTAATTTCATAGGTGCCCTCAATCAGGATGGCATCCGCCGTTGCGCGGCCATTTGCCTCAACCCGCACATAAATCACCACATGATTCGGATTATAGCTATAAACAATTGAACCGTCAGTCAATTCGACACTTGGATAATGCGGCTCGACATGCGTGTCGACAAGGCGACCTATAAATTGATTCGTAAGCCCGTCATAAACCCGCAAACCCGGCACATAATAGGGCGTTGTAAAATTGCGCACGCCCTCAATTCGCACAACGAATTCAACCGGCGTATCACCCTGCCCAACCACGGTTTGGGGCGAAGTGAAGCGATAAATCGTGCCGGCGGCGACAATTAGCACAACCAGAATTACAATTAAATCAACAATACTTATCTTACCAAATAATTTTCCGGATTTACCCATCCTCGCACCTCCTCGCCGCTATTTGCGTCCACAATCCGCATATCAACCACAATTCCAATACCCGCAAAGCCCCTCATTCTAAGGAATTTGTCCATGCCAATCCGCACGGGCTGCCCCTGTGCCAAAATTTGGGAGTCTGTAACGCCGCCGCGCCCCCTAACCGTCAAGAAAATGTCGTAACGCTCGGGAAAAGTCGACTCGAAGATTTCGCCCGTTTCGGAATTATGCAGATTTACAACGGCCGGCTCATAGCGCATAAACATAAGCTGCCCAAGGGCATAATTCCGCACAGAATCGCGCACTTCCGCCCCCAATGGCACCTGTTGCACAGCCTCAACCGTGCCCGCGCGCCCCTGCCGAAGTTCGACGACATAATAAATATAATAGCCTTCGCCAACGCGCGCCGTGGTGAAAAACCATATGCCGAAGGCAATTATGCCGAGCAGCAAAATCACTATGAATATGTCTATTATCGTGAACTTTTTACGCTTCTCGCTCATTTTTTTCAACCTCCAAACTCGTAATAATTGCCCCAACAGCCACAATTAGCCAGAAAAACGCCAAAACCCTAAAATTATACCATACATTATCCGTCAGCCCCTTTAGCAAGAAGCCCGCCATTCCCGCCGCAATCGCGGCCGCAAGGGTCTTAAGCGAGGGCCCGGCCCGCGCCGCCGTTTGAAACAGACCCTTAAAGAATCCGCCCATAATCAGCAAAAATAGTATGATGCCGGAAATTCCCCAATAAATCATGATTTGCAAATACAAATTATGGGAATGTTGCGTGAAAACGGCGGAGAATGCGTACATATTGTATATAAAATTAAAATTCTCGACGCCCTGCCCAATCCCAATTGGCCAAAACACCCGCAACATATCAATTGCGCCCATCCAAATTGAAAGCCTATATGACGTAGAAGTGTCCGCCAAATCGCCAATTGACAGGAATCTGTAGAGAATTTCGGGCGGAATTAAAAATGGGGCGGCGATTAGGGCGGCGATTCCGAAGAAAACCAGGCGGCGGTCGCGCATGAGGGCGAAAATGGCGGCGGCAAAAATTAAACCAAGCCATGCGCCGCGCGAATGTGTCAAAACCATGCAAAGCCCCGCCACGCCAAAAATTCCCAGCGCGAAGAATTTATGGATATAATCTTTATAATAATAAATCATGGCGAAGGCCAGAATTGTAATTAAAATCAAATATCCGCCAAGGACATTGGGATTGTCCAGCGTGGAATAAATTCGCACGGTGGCCGTTCCGAAAATATCCTCGTCAAGCCAAGCCTGCGTCATCACAAAATTGCCCGTGGCGCGCTGCCAAATGCCGTAAAGCGCGACAAGTGCGCCCGATGTGGCGATTGTGGCGGCAAGCCCCATAAGTTTGGCCTTGGTGTTTATGGTATTTTTAACGACGAAGTAAAACAGCACAAAAAGTATATAGACCACGGCGACGGGGGCAGAACTGGCGATATTATAGGAAATTACGAGGCCATAGGCGATTAGGGCGGCGAAAACCAGCACGAAGACATCTATATAATTAAAGCTTATTTTCATTTCGGCGGTAACAAAAACTTTTATGAAGTAGATGACGGTGATTGCCGCCAACAGGCCTAAAATCAGCATTGTCGGCAGCAGGGGCATTAAAAATGCGGCGGCGAAAATGCCTATTTCTACGGAATTTACGCGCGCATCTGCGATATTTTTGTCGATATAGAAGAAGCCGAAGATTTTTCGAAAAAACAGGGAATTATTGTAAAGATAGCCGACGGCGCGCAGGATTGGGCGTGTAATTTTCGCAAAAGCCGCGCCTGCTCCCGTTAGGATTCGGCTTTCAAAGCCCTTTGCGGCGAAAATTCCGGGGCGGAAGCCTCGTTCCAGTACGCCCTCGCCTATAACCAGCCTATAGGCCAGACTTCCCCGCCAAATCCGCACGAAAAAATCCCCGATTGCGATTATGCCGCGCCCGAAAAGGCTTGCCCTAAAAACAAGCGAAATCCAAGCTCCAAATCTTATGAATATTCCGTAAAAAAAGCTGCGCTCAACCATATCAACTCTCCATTAATTGCCGATAAACGTCTTCAACCCTGCTTGTCATAACGGAAGCCGTAAATCTTTCGTTGAAAATTTCCTTCGCCCGCTTGCTTAAATGCGCATATTCCGCGGGATTCTCCTTTAGCGAAAGTATTGCCTTGCACATGGCCACATAGTCCTTAACCTCGAATAAAATGCCGTTTACGCCGTCATTTATCACAAAGGGATTGCCGCCGACATCGGTCGCAACCGCCGGAATTCCGAGGCTTAGCCCCTCAAGCAGCGCAAGGCAGGTTGTTTCCGTGAAAGAGGCGTTAATTTGCACATGGCTTATGCTGAGCGGTTCTTCAACATTTTCGATAAAGCCCGCAAAAATCACATTTTCAAGCTCCATTTGCGCGGCCAGCAATTTTAGATGCGTTTCCTCGCTGCCCGTTCCCACAAAAAGGAATTTTATGGAAGGGTCTTCTTTTTGGAGCATTTGCGCCGCTTTAAGCACATATAAATGCCCCTTAACCTTCTCCAAGCGCGCAATCATGGTGCAAACAAAGTCATTTTCGCCAATGCCGAATTTAAAGCGATAGGCCATTTTTTCATGCTCGGCACATTCGCGCAGGCCGTCAATGGCATTGTAAATCATCACGGTTTTGCGCTGGCTTGTGCCCGTTTCCATAAGGGAAATTTTGGCGGCGGGGCTTGTGGCAATAATTCTGTCCGACAGGTAATTGTTCAGCGCGCCCGCCAAATGTTTATATGGAAATTTTTTCTTATAGGGATGCTGTGGCCCGTCGCCCTGCCGCGAATAGACCGAATGACGTGTATGCACAACCCGCGTTTTTGACATTTTCGCGGCAATTCGCGCCGAAAGCGAGGCATGGCTGTGAATAATATCGGGGTTTTCGGTCTTATAAAGCTCGCGAAGTTTGCCAATTGCGCCCAAAGCAAGGGATTTGTCGGCAATTCCTTCGAATTCTATGGTGCGTACGCCCAAATTTTGGATTTCGGGCAAAAGCAACGAACCCTTGGGCAAAACCACGGAAATATCGAATTGTTCGCGATTATGATTGGCCAGAAAAATCAGCAATAATTTGCCCGCCCCGCCAATATTTGTATCAGAAATTATATGCAAAATCTTATACACAAAGTTTACCTCCAAATTTCGCAAAACTTGTCCCCCCTATTGTAACAAAATATGGTATAATATACAAGAGAAACTTTTTGGAGGTCAGAATGTATACGATTTTAAATAGCGAGGGAGCAGCCAAACGCGCACGCTTGCAGACAATCCACGGGACTATAGAAACCCCCGTCTTCATGAATGTAGCAACCTGCGCCGCCATCAAAGGCGCGGTTTCCGCCCTAGATTTGCGCGAAATTAAATGTCAAGTGGTTCTTGGAAATACTTACCATTTACACCTGCGCCCCGGCGACGAGGTTGTGGCGGCCATGGGCGGCCTTGGCAAATTTATGAATTGGGGCGGGCCAACCCTTACGGATTCGGGCGGTTTTCAGGTTTTTTCGCTGGCGCGCCTGCGCAAAATCAAAGAAGAAGGCGTGGCCTTTAATTCGCATATCGACGGGCAGAAAATTTTTATGGGGCCCGAAGAATCCATGGCCATTCAAAGCAATTTGGGCGCAACAATTGCCATGGCCTTTGACGAATGTCCGCCTTCCGGGGTTGAGCGGGGTTATATGGAAGAATCTGTCAGCCGAACCACGCGCTGGCTGCTGCGTTGCATTGACGCGCTAAAGCGGCTTAATTCGCGCGAAGACACCATAAATCCGCAGCAAATGCTGTTCGGGATAAATCAGGGCGGCATATATCACGACATTCGCATTGAGCACGCAAAACGCCTTGCAGAGCTGGATTTGCCGGGCTATGCGCTGGGCGGGCTTGCCGTGGGCGAATCTCATCCCGAAATGTATGCTGTTTTGGAAGCCACCGTGCCGCATCTTCCGCGCAATCGCCCGACTTACCTTATGGGCGTGGGTACGCCCGAAAATCTTCTGGAGGCTGTTGCGCGCGGAGTTGACTTTTTTGATTGCGTAATGCCCTCGCGAAATGGCCGCCATGGTGGGGTTTTCACGAATTTTGGCAAGCTTAACCTCAATAATTTAAAGTATCAAAAAGACGACAGCCCCATTGACCCGTCCTGCCCCTGCCCAACTTGCAAAAACCACAGCCGCGCCTATTTGCGCCATTTGCTGAGGGCGAAGGAAACGCTGGCCTCGCGACTTTGTATACTGCACAATCTATACTTCTACAACAATCTAATGGCGGAAATCCGCAATTCCATCGAAACCAACAGCTTCGCCACTTTTAAAGCAAAAAAGCTCGCAGACTTAGTTTCGGAAAAATGAGTGATATAGCTCCATGGCCTCTTGGTAGTTTTGGGCGGGAGTGGCGAAAAATAGGCCGTCATTGTAAGACCATATGCGGTCGGGATGGATACGCATGGCGAAGCTGTCGAAGGAGTTGTCTATGCCGATTGCGCCGCGATAATCGTGGGTGGGCACTGCGGGCGCAAGGGCGCGTATGACAACAATGGGTTGCACAAGATGTTCTGCCCCAAGAGGGACGCCAATATCGGCGTTCTCGGGAAGCAAGTACACGCCCTCAATTTCAATGCGGCCGCGAAAGCCGCCGCCTGTAAAGCCATGGTCGGCAAATCGTCTGTTTAAAGTGCCGTGAATCCGCACCTGCCGCGCTTCGTATTCCTCACTCCCAAATCTTGCCAGCACGCCATGGGCGGAAATGTCAATTTCCTGCCGAAAAGTGATGTGCGCAAGCACAAGCAAAACCACGCCCAGCAGTAGCAGCAATCCCACCACCCGCCGCCCGGTAATCCTTTTTTTCATAGCAAACCTCCATATGTAAGCTCATCGTATCATTATAACACAAAATCTCCCTCATAGAAATAACAAATTTGCCTTGTACCTGCGCTTGATTTGTGGTATAATTTGAAATAAGGGGGGTTGAGGGGATTGGAAGGTGTTAATCGGGAGATTAAGGACGGCGTGTTTAAGCTGCTTTTCGAAAAGCCCGAAAATGCGGCGGAATTGTATTACGCCCTAACGGGGGAGAAATGCCGCCCGGAGGATATTCAAATTATCACGCTGGAAACAACCATTTCGGGTAGGCTTAAGAATGATTTGGCTTTCGTTGTCGGCGACAGGGTTTTGGTGGTGGGCGAACATCAGTCCACTCCCAACGAAAATATGCCCATAAGAATTTTAATGTATGTTGGGCAATTATACGAGAAATGGTTTAAAATGAAGGGCGACGGCAAATTGTTGTATGCAAAGAAATTGCACAAAATCCCAAAGCCCGAATTTGCTGTGTTTTACAATGGGGCGGCTAAAAGGCCGCAAAAGGAAGTTTTGCGCCTGTCGGATGCTTTCAATGCCCCGCAAAGCGATAATTTGGGGTTTTTGGAGCTTGAAGTGCCGGTTTATAATATAAATGCGGGCATGGGCGGCAGTCTTGTCAAGGACAGCGAAAAATTGCGGCAATATTCGGAATTTGTCGCTAAGTTGCAGGAATTTCAAAAAATCTATGATGATTTCGGCCGGGCCGTTAAAAATGCCGTGAATTATTGCATTGACAACAATATTCTGGCGGAGCTTTTAAGGGAGATTGGAGGGAAAATTGTGAGTATTTTGGCTATGGAATATGATGTTGAAATGGATAAGCGGGTTTATGCCGAGGAGCTTTTGGAGGATAGGCTTGCGGAGGTTGCAAAAAAGCTTTTGAGGCGCGGTGTCCCTTTCCAAGTCATCGCCGAAGAAATCGGTTTAAGTGAGGCCGCTGTGCGGCAACTAAAATATGAGCTGGGTAGATAGTTGGGGCTTAGGGAGGGAGAATTGTGAGTATTTTGGCCACGGAATACAATCAAGAGGCGCATGTTAGGGTGCGCTTGGAGGAGCTTGTAGAGGAAGTTGCGAAAAAAATGTTGTTAAAAGGCTATCCCATAGGCTCAATATCAGAGGTTGTGGGGCTGAGTGAGAGCGGAGTTTCATCGCTTCAAAGAGAGTTTAGTTACAGTTGAACTTAAAATTAGGATGTGATTTTATTTTAATCAAGAGATTATCCAAAATGACACGCGGTCATTTTTGGATGTTTGTTGTGGCGATGTTTTTTGCCGTCGGCTCGGCCGTCGGCAATTTCTCCCTGCCGCTCATTGTGCGCATTACAATTGACAATGTAATTGACACACAGCCTTTGGGCAACAATTTCATGGTCATGTGGCTGGTCGATTTGCTTGGCGGCATTGACGGCTGGCGCGAAAATATTTGGCTTGCCGCCGCCGCCCATTTGATTATTGCGGTGTTTTTATCCCTCTGCATTTTCGGGCGGCAGCGTTTGATTGCCCTTTTTGGCGAAAACACGGCAAAACGCATGAAGGATTCGCTTTATGACCATATTCAAAAACTGCCCTATAATTACCATGTCCACGCCAAAACCGGCGATTTGATTCAGCGTTGCACCTCTGACGTGGAGATGGTGCGGCGTTTTTTACAACAACAATCCGTCGAGATTGCTCGCGCGGTCTTTTTCACGTCCATTGCGCTGGCGATAATGCTGACAATAAATGTAACTCTAACCCTCGTAACCATAGCCTTTTTGCCCATAATCTTCATTTTCTCCTATGTCTTTTTTAAAAGTGTACGCCGCGTCTTCAAACAGGCCGACGAAAAAGAAGGCGAATTAACCACCGTTTTGCAGGAAAGCCTCACGGGAATCCGCGTTGTGCGCGCCTTTGGCCGCGCCCGCTTCGAAGTGGACAAATTCACCGAAAAAAACACCGAATTCAAAGACCTGCAATTCAAGCAAATGAAATATCTGTCGTGGTATTGGTCCGCCTCGGACATGCTCTGCTTCGGCCAAATCACGCTGACATTCATCGTCGGGGTCTTCCTTACATACAACGGCACTCTACTGACGGGCGAACTTGTGCTGTTTAGCATGTATGCCGCCATGATGGTCTGGCCCATACGTCAGCTGGGGCGCGTTTTGTCGGATTTGGGGCGAACACAGGTTGCTTTAGGGCGCATTTACGAAGTTTTGGACGAAGCCGTTGAAACCGACACCGAAGGTGCTGCGCCCCACGATTTGCGCGGCGACATTGCCTTTAAAAACGTAGATTTTGACTATGGCGACCGCAATATCTTCAAGAATATTTCATTCGAAATTAAAAAAGGTGAAACCATAGCAATTTTGGGCGCGACGGGTTCCGGCAAATCCACACTCATGCATATTTTGTTGCGCCTTTATGACTATAAAAGCGGCTCTATCACCATAAACGGCAAGGAATTGCGCAATATTTCCAAAGACCATCTGCGCCGCGTTGTCGGCATGGTTTTGCAAGAGCCCTTCCTCTATTCCAAGACGATTATGGGCAATTTGCAAATGGCCAAGGACGATGTGCGCGAGGCCGAAATTTTCGCCGCCACAAAGACGGCCAGCGCGCATGGCTTTATCGAGGAATTCGAGGAGGGCTATGACACCCTTGTCGGCGAGCGCGGCGTAACCCTTTCGGGCGGGCAAAAACAGCGCGTGGCCATCGCACGCACGTTGATTAAAAATAGCGAATTGCTGATTTTTGACGACTCTTTGTCGGCTGTGGACACGGAAACGGACGCACAAATTCGCGCCGCCCTAAGCGAGCGCAGCACCGATGTTACAACCTTCATAATCTCGCAGCGCATCACAACCCTCATGGATGCCGACCGAATTTTCGTAATTGAAGGCGGGGCCGTTTCCGACATAGGCACACATGAAGAACTAACAGCCCGCGACGGGCTCTATAAGCGCATTTGGGAAATTCAGTCCATGCTTGAGCAGGACTTTATGAAGGAAAATTAATAATGAATAGTGAATAATGAATAATGAATAATTAAGGACAAAATTCGTCTGCGACGAATTTTTCGAAACCGACTCAAAGCTCAAGCCGGTGCGCGGTGCTACGCACTAGCTCAAGCCGTGAGCCAGACCGAAGGTCTGCGCACGGCAGAATGTTCGCCTGCGACGAATTTTCCGGAATCAATTCAAAGATTTTGCGCAGCAAAATCTTCCAAAATTATTAACTATTAATTATTAATTATTCATTAATAAACCGGAGGTTTATAATATGCAGCATTTTGAAGAACAGGATTATGACAAAAAGTTTGACATAGGCACATGGAAGAAGATTTTGCAATTTTGTGCGAAATATAAGCGGGATTTTGTTTGGCTTTTTATTTCAAGTGCGGTTTTGGGCGTTTTGGCGGCCATAATCCCATTTATGACAGGCTATGCCATCGACAATTTTGTGTATTATCGCACGGTAGAGGGCATTGGCGGCTTTATTGCGCTGTTTGTGGTGGTTATGATTGTGCAGTCGCTTACGGTTTTGGGCTTTATTTACATGGCCGGCCGCATTGAAACCTATGTCGCCGCCGACGTGCGCGAGGCGGGCTTTCATCAGCTTCAACGCCTGTCCTTTTCATATTTTGACAATACGCCGACGGGCTGGATTATGGCGCGCCTAACCTCTGACACCTTTAGCATTGGCCATATCATAAGCTTTGGCATTGTCGACATAGTTTGGGGAATTTTTGTGCTGATTTCATACTATACTTTCATGTTCATCATAGACGCGCGCCTGGCCTTTTTAATGCTGTTAATTATGCCCGTTTTAATCATAGTTTCGGTCTTTTTCCAACGGCGCATCTTAAAGGCGCATCGCGAAAGCCGCAAAATCAACTCCAAAATTACCGCCGCCTATAACGAGGGCATTACGGGGGCAAAAACCACAAAAACCCTTATGCGCGAAAGGCGCAATTTCGACGAATTTTCGGATTTGACGGGCGGTATGCGAAGGGCTTCTGTGCGCGCCGCCACAATTTCCGGCATGTATTTTCCCGTAATTTTGGCGATTACGGCCATTGGCGTGGCCGTGGTTTTGGGCGAGGGCGGCATGGGCGTAATTGCCGGAGTGCTCACTTTGGGCGTGTTTTTCGCCTTTATGCGCTATACAAATGATATGTTTGAGCCTATAAGCCAAATTGCGCAGGTTTGGGCGGAAATGCAGGGCGCGCAGGCCTCTATAGAGCGCACAATTACGCTGCTTGAGGTCGTTCCCGATATTGAAGACCGCCCCGATGTAATCGAAAAATACGGCGATTTTGAAAATCCCAAGCCTGAAAATTGGAAGAAAATTCATGGGCGGATAAGCTTTAAGGACGTTACATTCAAATACAAGACGGGCGAACAGGTGCTTGAACGCTTTAACTTGGAAGTTAGGCAGGGCGAGAAGATTGCGCTTGTGGGTGAAACGGGCAGCGGAAAATCGACCATTGTCAATCTCATCTGCCGTTTCTACGAACCGGTTGAAGGGCAAATTTTGATTGACGGCATGGATTATCGCGAACATCCGCAAATTTGGCTGCAGTCGAATTTGGGCTATGTTTTGCAGTCGCCGCATCTATTTTCCGGCTCAATTCGCGACAATATCCGCTATGGCAACCTTGAAGCCACGGAGGAACAAATTATCGAGGCCGCAAAAACCGTCGACGCCTGGAATTTCATACAAAATATGGAAGAGGGTATGGACACCGATGTGGGCGAGGGCGGCAATCGCCTGTCCACAGGCGAAAAACAGCTGATTTCCTTTGCGCGCGCCATAATTAAAGACCCCGCAATTTTTGTGCTGGACGAGGCCACGTCCTCCATTGACACCGAAACCGAACAAAAAATCCAAAACGCCATATTAAAGATTCTGGAAGGGCGCACAAGCTTTATTGTCGCGCATAGACTGTCCACCATTCGCCATTGCGACCGCATTTTGGTTATAGACCAAGGCCGCATTATCGAAGAGGGCAATCACAAACAGCTGCTCGCCAAAAAAGGGCATTATTTTAACCTTTATACGAATCAATTTAAAAAAGAGGAGCAGAGTCGTCTGCTATCATAAAAATCCGCTTGCGATTTCTAAAAAGTTGTTGTATAATTAAATTAATGAAAGACTGGCTAATAGAACAAAGGGGGAATTGAGCATATGTCCGGCAGTGCTGTTAGAATTAAAGAGGGTATGCGAATTTTAATCGAGGTGGACGCGCCCGATACCGACGAGGCCACGGGCGAAAACCACACCGTTTCGCTAAGTTCTATCGTTGAAGATGTTATCGACGACAGAGATTTTGTTATACAAATGCCCATGTATAAAAATTACAATTATCCATTGCCGAGGGATAGACCCATCACGGTTTTCGTTTTCACCGACACGCGAATGTTTTCTTTGGCAATTCGTTATATGGAGCCTTTGCGGGCGGCGGGAATTGAATATGCCAAAGTGCGGCGGGTTAGCGAGCTTACGCCGAGTCAGCGCAGGGAGTGCTATCGCTTAGAATCGACCCTGCCTATTAATGTTGTGCGCGTGCCCAGGGACGAAAATGCCGACTTGGTTATAACAAAGTCCCAAATCATCAATTTAAGCGATGGTGGAATTTTGTTTACAACCGACGATGATTTTGAACTTGGCGACGAAATTATTCTTACTATCGATTTAAATGAAGAGGAAGAAAATACTTGGGGCGAGGTTATAAGAACCGAGTCGACATGGGGCGTGGGCATTTATAAGCATAGAGTAACCGCCAAATTTAACCATAAAGACCCCAGGCAAAAAGAGCGTTTCTATCGCTATATCGTAGAGCAGCAAAGAGAAAAACTTCGCCAACAAATGAGGGACAGATAATCCCCGCAAATTTTTTAAAAAATGCTTGAATAATTTTGAAAGGCATGTTATAATAATAAAAAGAGCAATCGCAAAGCGGTTGGCTCGGATAAGTTTATTGGTTACAAATTTATTGCGACCGCCTACCTTTGCCTAGGGGCGGTTGTTTTTTTGCAGGTACGGAGATATGTTAGCAGATTGCTGACGGCCAAGGTTTCGCTAGCCATAGCAAAAAGCACTGCTAAGAAAAAGTCGTAAATTACCATGCGCATCACCTCCTTTCAGAGGGACACCAACCGCCTTGCTTTGTATTGCCTCGATTGCTCTTTCAATCGAAGTATAACATATATTGCGACAATTTTCAAGCTTTTTTTGCGGCTTTGGGTTCTTGCAATAAAAAGTGCCATGCAAAATTTTAAAAAAATGCTTGAATAATTTTGAAGGATGTGCTATAATAAAGTATGGCGGTACTTGCGACCCTCGTCGGCGCGACTGCCGGCTCTCAATATGTTAAATCACAATAAAGAGCGCCTGGGTCTCCAAACTTACAGGCGCTTTTGCTTTTTGGCACGAATCTCCAACGTCTTTTTTATCAAGTCCCAACCCGTGTTGATAAGGCCAAGAACTATCAATCCAATAGTCAAAATCTCCATGCGCATCACCTACTCTCTGAGAGCAGATTAGCAATCGCACCTGCGCGGGTCGCTTTCCCGCCACAGACCCATTGTACCACAGAATTTTACAAAACGCAACATATATTGCGACAATTTTCAAGCAGTTTTCTTACATTCTGATTAAATTTTGACTTCTCTCTTTCAATTTTATGCGAATTATGTTATAATGGTGTAAAATTTGACAGGAGAGGAATTTATATGAGAAAATTAGCAGTATTTTTGGTTTTTGTGGCATTTTTGGCCTTGCCAACAGCGGTCTTTGCGGCCGACGAACCCGCGCCGCTGCCGGTTTTAACGCCCATACAAGAGGTTCTGGAATGGAGCGAGGATGACTGGGGTCGCTGGCCTCGCGACATCCGCTTTGGCTTGGAAGACCCCGAGGGCAATATAATCGTTCCGCCAATTTTCCGCCAAGTTGAAACCGTTTGGGTAAATGGCCGCGAAATGTTTTTTGGCCCATATATCGTTGTTCAATTCTGCTTTGATTCCGAAAATTGGGGCGACAGACGCTGGGGCGTGGTTAATCGATATGGCGAATATGTCGTTTGGCCCGTTTTTACGCAAATGAACCCAATTGCGGGAACAGACCTGTTGCGGGTGCAATATGACGGCGCATGGGGCATAATTGACAGGCGCGGCAATATAATTCTGCCCATAATCTACCGCCAAATCGGCGAATTTACGGATGGCACAGCACCCATACAATATGAAAGAGAGTGGGGAATTGTCGATATTTCCGGCAATATAATCATTCCCTTTGAATATCAGGCGGCAACGGGCTTTGTTAACGGCTTCGCCGCCGTGCGCCATGACAATGGTTGGGGTTTTATCGACAGGGACAATAATATAGTCGTTTCCCCGATTTATGACGCAGTTTCGCCCTTTAACGGCTATGGGCTGGCGCGGGTGCGGCTTGACGGCAAATACGGCTTTGTTGACTATTTGAACCGCGTGCATATTCCGCTAATTTACGACGCGCTGGACGAAGATTTTTTATATGGCCTTGCCCGCGCGGGTATGCGGAC
Organism: Clostridiales bacterium; assembly: GCA_031277225.1. GTDB lineage: Bacteria > Bacillota > Clostridia > Lachnospirales > WRAX01 > JAITMQ01. Next base: position 37,215 of record JAITMQ010000094.1, read on the forward strand.
GGACGAGGATTCATGGGCGCGAAGCTATGGCTTTATCAATATTGGCGGCCATGTCGTTGTGCCCTTGGAATTTAGTTGGCATGAGGCCGAAATTCTAAGGAGTCTTATGCGGATTCCCGCCGCAAATTTGCCCGATTTGGTGGAAAAGCCGCATTGGTGGGACGATAATTTGCGCAGCACCCTGCCTCAACGCGTAGATTTGCAAATTTTTGACATTTTTTCGGGAATTACATATAATGTGCGAAGTTTTTCAAATGGCAATCATGCCGATGTTGAACCCGCAACCGCCGCCGATACCGAAGCTTTGTTCAGAGCCGCAGGCGGCGCGTCTTGGAATGGCCGCCCCGTCTGGGTTACCGTTGGCGACCGCACCTTCGCCGCCGCCATACATTCCATGCCACATGCCCAAGACACAATTCCCGACAACAATATGGATGGCCATATTTGCCTGCATTTTTACGGAAGCACGCAACATGTCGACAATAGGGCCGTTCACGCCTATACGATTCTGGCGGCTTATGAGGCTTTTGGGCTTTTAAGCCGAGTTTTGCGCTAAAAAATATTTGACCATATTGACAATACCCTCTTGACAAAGGGGGTATTTTGTTTTATAATTATTACCAAGATGTTTCATTCTTGTTTTAAAATAATGGCAGGGGCAGAGAGGCACTGCCGAGCCTGAGCCGAAGAAGGGGTGTTGTTAGTGTATGTGCGCAACGATGTAACGCAAATTAGGAGGAATATTTCCGAGCATATTGGGTCAAAAGTCATGCTTGAAACCAATAAAGGCCGCCAAAAATCCATGGTAACTTCGGGAACAATCGAAAATACCTATCCCGCGATTTTCACAATACTGCTGGATGCCGCGCAAGGCGGTCCAAGCCGAACCGTTTCCTACAGCTACACCGATGTTTTAACCAAAAATGTTGAGATTACGGTGTTTAACAATTGAATAAAAAAATCAAGGTGGCCGGAAAACGGCCGCCTTTTTTTGTCGGCCCTGTGGGGCGAATTATGAATTATGAATTATGAATTATTTTGTCGGCGAAGCTGTGCGGTCTGCGAAATTTTCGTGTTTTTCGTGCTTTTCGTGGTTGAAAGATTGAACCACGAAAAGCACGAAAGGCACGAAAATGTGCCTAAGTTTTTCGGCAACGCTCCCCGAATTCGACCGTCATTCCCGCGAAAGCGGGAATCTCCATCGGCGGGTGGTCGACCTTGTGGGTTGAATGATGAATTATGAATTACGAATTATGAATTATTTTGTCGGCGAAGCCGTGGGCAACATGCGTTGCGCTGCTGTCGCTCGTCATTCCCGCGAAAGCGGGAATCCCCTGCCGGCGGGTTGTCGGCCTTGTGGCCGAATTATGAATTACGAATTATGAATTATTTTGTCGGCGAAGCTGTGGGCGCATTGCGCGCCCCGCATGGGCGGCCTGAAGGCCGCCTCCGGATTGTAGATAGTGCGCGGTGCTACGCACCGGCTTAAGCCGTAAGCCAGACCGAAGGTCTGCGCACGGCGGAATGTTGGCAATGCGGAATTTCGTGCTTTTCGTGGTTGAAAGATTGAACCACGAAAAGCACGAAAGGCACGAAAATGTGCTTAAGTTTTTTGGCAACGCTCCCCGAATTCGACCGTCATTCCCGCGAAAGCGGGAATCCCCTGCCGGGTGGTCGGCCTTGTGGGGCGAATTATGAATTATTTTGTCGGTGAAGCGATGGGCGCATTGTGCGCCCGCATGGGCGGCCTAAAGGCCGCCTTCGGGTTGTAGATAGGGCGCGGTGCTACGCATCGGCTCAAGCCGTAAGCCAGACCGAAGGTCTGCGCACGGCGGAATGTCGGCAATGTGGAATGTGGAATGTGGAATTATTTTGTCGGCGAAGCCGTGCGCAACATACGTTGCGCTGCTGTCGCTCGTCATTCCCGCGAAAGCGGGAATCCCCTGCCGAGTTGTCGGCCCTGTGGGGCGAATTACGAATTACGAATTATGAATTATTTTGTCGGCGAAGCCGTGGGTGCATTGCGCGCCCGCATGTCAAACTGTTCTAGTATTGTGATTGGGCTGAAAGCAAAAAAAGGGCGAAAAGTCAAAGAATCTTGACTTTTCGCCCTCAAATTCCACATTCCGCCCTCAAGGTCAGTTAAGCACTATCGCTTTTGTTGTGCCGTTTAGTATGCCTTTGTTGTATTCCATTTCTTGGTAGAAGGCTCTGCAACGGACTCTTCTGCCATTTTTATCTATTTGGAACATATTATTGTCGCCCAGGTCGCGCGCGGGGTCTTGCCGCCAATTCGCCTTAACAAAAACCAAATTCCGCAGCAGATTAAATTTGCGCTCTAAAAACCAGTCCCGCACGGATTGAATATGCACGGCATTGGCTATAAACATCGGCAAATCAACCACATATGGCTTTTCGACCTCATTGGTCTGCTTCCATGGCGCGGGATAAAATTCTTTTGTGGTGAGCATTGACACCCGCCAGCCGCGCACCTGCACGGAACAACGCCCATTGCCCATCAGCCGCGCCTCTAAATACATGGTGTGGCGGCGAATATTGCTTATTGAAAAGCCGTGCGTAACCGTTACATTCGCATCCCCCCAAATCGGCGAATCATAAGGAATCACAATGTCCAAAGTTCCCGCAACGCTGAACTCTACATTGGCCAAAACCCCGTCGGTCAAGGAAATCAGGTGCTCGCTTAATGTGATTCCGTTATAATAATCGCTTTGGGTTGCTTCGGGCGGCGCAAAACTGTTTTCAAAGTCAATATCGCCCTTTAGCTCGCCTTGATGAATCGAAAATAAGTCTATGAAATGTATAGTGCCGTCGCGGGCCTCATGAATCATGCACGAACTAAGTTCCGCCAATTGCGCAAGGGCCGCCCTGTGGCTAATATTGCCCGTAAAGCCCGGAAAGCGCGGATAAGTATTCATAACATGCGGCACAACCACATTTATTCCCGCATCAAGTGCTATGCGCCGCGCCAAATCGCCCATATGTTCCAGCGGAAAACGGCTGTTCATAAAAATCGAGCTATCCAAAAATTTAGAGCGGCTATGCGCCACAAGCTCTACGCTTTCGTTGTTTACAGACCATTTGTCCAAAAAATATCCCGCATAATTTGTCCAAAACATGGGATTGCTTTGATTTGGAAAGCGGATTCCGTGGGCATATTCGATTTGGCAGCCCTGCTCTAAAAGCGGCAAAAGGCCACTTCCCGGGTTTAGCACATTAAAACGCCCCTTATTGGCAAGTTTAACCTGCATTTGATTATAGGGCAGGCCTCGCCCCTCGGGGTCGCCTTCATGAATGGTGTTAATATTCAAAATATCCTCATCATCAAAGACGGTTACGCGCCCGAAATGCACTTCGGCAACGCGTGCAAGGCGAAAGCCGCGGCTCATTGTTATTATCTGAATCTGCAGTCTTACTAAATTATTGAAATTATTGAGTGCTGCGCTTCCGTCGGGTGCAAGAGTTACTATACCTCCGCCAACGCTTCCCCCCGATGCGTTAAAGCCTGTAATAGCAACCCTTCTGACATAGTTATCTGCATTGCGGTCGGAAACTATAGTAACCATGGATACATCCCTGGGGGTTGGGAAGTGTATATTGAGAATCGGCCTGTTTGCGGCGGCGGCCCATTGTCCATTGCTATCACAGGCCAGCCTTGACACAAAACCCACCTCAAGCCGATTTGAACCGGCAACGGGTAGCATAAAACTGCCGTCAAGCCGCCAAAAATCGGGCTCTAATGTGGCAATTTTGCCGCTTGTGTGGCTTCTGCCGTTAAGCACCTGTGAAACCTGTGAGAATACCGCTTGATGGGCGGCTGTGGCGGTTACCGTTGCCCCCGACTTAATTCCCGCCCCGCCCGCAATATAAGTAATCAAAGCCGAATTTTCCCTTAATGCTCTTCTATCGTTCAATGAATTCACAGCTGACATCCCTCCACCACAGCCCGCCCGACACAAAGGCAATGCGCCCCGAGCCCGGACGGACATACATCATTGACCTGACCGTATTGTCTGTTCGCGGGTCAAAATATTCCAGTTCAACAAAAACGGGCGATGTGCCGCGAACCAGGCGGCCGTAATCCTCGCCGCTCATCATTTTCCAGCCTGCGGTTACAACAGACTTAACCGCCACCAAATCCCCAACCAAATTGCCATTGGCGTTGCGCTCAAATTCGCCAATATTTTCAAAACCAACCGAATAACTGTCAGGGGCCAAAAACTCCGCCCCATTAATCCGAATCCTCATGACATCCCCCCTCTAAATCTACAAATTTCTATTGACATAGGTGCAGGCCTATGTTATAATGGATGTATAGGAAAACTTTTCTTGCTGTGAATACGCTAACCGTCGGCGTGGTAAATTGACGGTTCGATTGAATACGCTCACCGCCAAGCGTGATAAATAGGCGGTTCGACTGAATACGCTTACCGTCGGCGTGATATAGGCGGTTTGAAGAAGCCCTTCGAGGGCTTTTTTTCCGGGTATATCGGCTTTTGACATCAATTTTGACGCGACTGACGCTTCTGTTCACAGAAGCGTAACGCCGAGGTGAACCTCGGCGTGGTTTTTGCGGTCAAGCCTAATGTGGCGCAGGGCTATGCTCCGTCTATATGCCGAAGCCAGAGCGCAGCTCTGCGCACCCTCGCAGTATAAACATCGGATGTTGCCAATAGCAAGGGATTCCCGCTTTTGCGGGAATGACGGGAAGCAGTTCACAAGAATGTCATTCCGCGCTTGACCCCGCATTAAGTGCAGGGTAGGTGCGGAATCCCCCCGTTTGTTCATCCTTTGGATGAAATGATAAATGATGAATGAAAAGTCCGAAGCCTCAAGCTTTTGAACTTAATTCGTAATTCATAATTCATAATTCCGCGCCGCAGGGTCGGACAAGTGGGGGATTCCCGCTTTTGCGGGAATGACGGCCCTCTAATTTCTAGTTTCTAGTCCCCTTCCTCGCCCTAACCTCACCCTAAACCACCCAACAGCCCTATATGGCGCAGAGCTGCATCATAAACAGCGGATGCTGCCAATAGCAAGGGATTCCCGCTTTCGCGGGAATGACGGGAAGCTACTTGCAAGAACGTCATTCCGCGCTTGACGCGGAATCCCCTACGGTTTGCGGATGTTGCCAATAGCAAGGGATTCCCGCTTTCGCGGGAATGACGGCCATCTGGCCTCTGGCATCTAATTTCTAGTTTCTAGTTTCTAGTTCCCCTCCTCACCCTAAACCACCCAACAGCCCTATGCGGCGCAGAGCTACGCTCTTGCTATATGCCGAAGCCAGAGCGTAGCTCTGCGCACCCCCCCGCAGTCTAAACAGCGGATGCTGCCAACAGCAGGGGATTCCCGCTTTCGCGGGAATGACGGGAAGCAGTTCACAAGAACGTCATTCCGCACTTAGGTTCAGCCACGGCTGAAGCCTTGGATGAAATGATGAATAAAAAGCCCAAAACCAC